>NZ_JACHMZ010000001.1:2492500-2792500 GCF_014205165.1 Micromonospora carbonacea
GCCAGCCATCCGTCGGCCTGCCCGGACCGCCAGCGCGGTCTTGCCGGTGCCCACCGCGCCGGTGACCACCGCGACGTCGGTGCCATGCGACCCGGTCAGGGTCTCGACCAGGGCGTTGACGTGCTCGGCCCGGCCAGCGAACTCGGACACGTCGCGGGGCAGCTGCGCCGGACGGACGCGTCCGGGGCCGGACCCGGACGGTGTGGCCGCCTCCGCGCCGTCGACCAGGATGCTGCGATAGAGCTGTTGCAGGACCTGGCTGGGAGCGACACCGAGTTCGCGGGCGACGAGCTGACGGTGGGCCTCGAAGGTCGCCAGTGCCTCACGCCGTCGCCCCGCTCGGTGCAACGCGGTGATGGTCGCGGCGATCAGCCGCTCCCGGAACGGGTGCCGTCGAGCCTGCCCCGTGAGCTGGGCGAGGACGGACAGGTGGTTGCCCTCGTCGATCTCAAGGTCCACCCAGTCCTCGAAGGCGGCCAGGTATCGCTGGCCCAGGTGCTCCGCGTCGGCAGCGATCACCGGGTTGCCCGCGAGGTCGACCAACGCGCCGTCCCGCCACAGACCCACCGCACGGCCCAGTAGGCCACGAGACTCGTGCAGGTTCCCCTCCCGGTACGCGGCGTAGCCGCGGGCGGTCAGATCGTCGAACCGCAGCGCGTCCAACTCGTCCGGACCGGCGTCGAGGACATATCCGTAGGAGGCGTGCCGGATGCGGTCGCCGACGATCCTGCGCAGTGTCGAGACGTACACCTGGAGGTTCTTACGCGCCGTTCTCGGCAACCCTTCGGGCCACACCGCCCCGAGGAGTTGGTCGACCGAGACGACCGTGTTGGCCCGCAACAACAGCATGCCCAGAAGCACGCGTTGCTTGTACGGCCCGGGATCCACCTGTTCGTTTCCAGCGAGCACGACGAGAGGTCCCAGGATGGCGAACCTCGAACCCGCCTCAGGTCTATCGCTCACGAGCCACCTCCTGCCGCGCCGACTGCCTGCGGAACGCCAGGCTTCCTGCGGCCCGTCGTCGTGTCGCGCCGTCCCGTCCGGGCAGGCACGGAAACCGGCGGCGTCCCGGCCTGCGCCCGACCGATCGACGCCTGCTCACCAGCGTCGCCGATGTCGGCGTTGACGGGATCGGAGCCACTCCCGCAGATTCCGCTAGCGGCGCTGGGCTGCGCCGATGACTGTGCTCGGCCGGCCGGCAGGCAGAGACTGCCGGTGCGTTACGGCGCGACTTGAAAAGGTGCGGAGGTGTCCCGCATGCAATCGCGCGAAGCTGCCCTGCGCCACCGCTTCGGCCGCCGGAGCGTGAAGTGAACGAGCTCGATCATCAACGCGCGTGGCGCGGGCCAGGCCGGTCTGATGGGGACCGGCTGTCCGGGGACGCCGACACAAGGACGGGTCTGTGCGCCAGGTGCCGCCGTCGCGGCACTGGCGCGGGTCCGTCTGCGAGGGGGGGTACGCGTGCTGCCCGGCCCTCCGGCGTGTTCACAGCCCGGCTGCGGCGTCGTACCTCCGGCGCAGGTCGGCCATTTCCGTGGCGGCCAGCGCCTCCTCCTGCGCCAGCGTCGCGTACTTGGCCGGGAACATCTGGTGCAGCCGGTCGATGAACCTGACGTTCTCGGTCGCCTCGACGACCTGGATGCCCAGGGGCTCGGTGGACATGTCCATGATCAGCGGCCCGGCCAGCTTGACCGCCACGTCCCAGGGGCGCTTCCGCTCGGCGATCCCGCAGAGGTGGAAGCCGTACACCTTCTGGACGTCGGCGAGGGTGGCGGCCGCGGCCGGCTCGTAGCCGTAGACGCGGACCCCGCAGATCACCGGCGGCTTCTCCTCGGTGGCGGCCTGTTGGGCGTTGTGCCCGGCGTGGTTGTGCTGCCCCGGGTCCGCCTGTTCGAGCGTGGTGCGCATCCGGGCCACGATCTGCGCCTGCAGGTCCGCCGGCTCCGCCTTCCCGCCGGCGGCCCGGTTGAGGAAGACCACGCCGGCCGCCACCGTCAGCAGGATCACCGCCACCCACACCAGGCGGTGGCGATACCACCCTGCGAAACCCTCTCGGGAACTCATGATCGCTTCTCACCTCGTTGCCGGCCCTGCCGCGCTGGCAGGCCGATCGGATGCCCCCGCGCGCCGGGCGTCGAGCGCGTCGGCTGTCGGGGACACGTGCCGGGGGACAATCGTGGCGGGCGGGAGCGCCCGCCCGGCGTGGTGCCCGTCATCGGGCGATGACCCGGTGATGTGGCGTGCGGGCGACCGCCGAAGCGGCGTGCTGCCGGCACTGCTGCGCTGCTCCCGTGCTTGCCGTTGCTCAGCGCGGTTGCCCCCGCGCTGCGGCGATATGAGCTATTCCAACACGTCTGGATCGGCTCTGGCAATATCGACGGGCGTTGGTGTGGGTTTGCTGGGCGGCACCGGGCTGATCGGTCAGAAGGCGCGCAGGTCCACCGCGAGGCCGTCGGGGCCGGTGTGGCTGACCGCGACCCAGTCCGCTCCGGCTCCGGCGAGCCAGCCCGGATAACGGCCGAGCTGACGGCCGGTGCGAGCCTCGTACACGAGCACGACCGGCCGGTCGTCCTCCGCCGCGCTGACCGCCACCAGTCCCTCGGTCACCGCCGACCGCCAGCTCGCCGACGCGCCCGACAGCAGCGGATCGGGCGCTGTCCAGCGGGTCACGCCGGTGGACAGGTCCAGCAAGGCCAGCTCACCCGTATCGGCGTTGCCCCGCACCAGCACCGAGTGGCTGTCACCGTCGATCGGCACCCCGGCGGCGGCGCCCTTCCAGACCGTCCGACCGGTCCGTAGGTCGACCAGTTGCGGCCGTCCGTCGGCGGTGACCGCGACGAGCCGGGTGCCGGCCCCGATCAGGGTCAGCCCGCTGTGCTGGTGGGCCAACCGCTTGCCGCACCCACCGTCCTCCTTGCGTCCGCTGAAGACCACGCCGGACCAGCCCTTGTCGCCGGTGGCCGCGTCGACGGTGGCGATGCTGACCGTGCAACGCTGTTCGCCCCGCGCAGGGTCGTTGTCGGTGGTCACCAGCAGGTCCCCGGCCACGAAGCCGTACCAGGCCCGGTTCGGCAGCCGTCCGGCGCCGACCCGACCGGTGGTGGGAGCGACCGGGGCGTAGGCCGCCGACCGGGGGGACGTGCTCAGCCGCACCGCGACGTATCGGCCGCTGGCCGGCGCGTACGGCGCGCGGGCACCGAGGGTCACGTCGCTCACCCTGGCGAACCGGTCGGCGGGCCGTTCCCAGAGTTGGCGACCGCTCCGCACGTCCCGGCCGACGATCGTGCACGTCGCGGAATCGCCGGTGCCGGCGCACTCCCTGGCGTAGACGGTCTGCTCGTGGACGACGACGTCCTGGCTCCCCGCCGTCCGCCACCAGGTGACGCCGGTGGCCGCGTCGAGCACCTCCATGCCGCCGTCGTCGCTGTCGGCGGCCACGATCGACTCGCCGGCGATCACATACTGGTAGCCCGTGGTGAACGGATGACGCCACCGCTCCTGGCCGGTGGCGCGGTCCACGGCCCGCAGTTCCCTCGTGTCGGGGACCAGGACCACCGGACCGATCTCGCCCAGCTCCTGGTCGAGCCGCCGCAGCGGCACCGACCAGGCTGGCGGCGGGCCCTCGGCGGCGGGCGACGTGACCCTCTGCCGCAGGCTCTCCTGAGTCTCCTCGACCCGCACGGACGGTCGATCCGTCCGCTCGGCCCGGGGCGCGGTGCAGCCGGGGAGCCCTGCGACCAGGCTCAAGGCGAGGGCGGCGACACTCCAACGGGCTGGGCGGTGCGACGGCGACAATGGTCTTCCCCTCGATCGGCGGTCCGTGCCCACCGTAGGACCCGCCGGCACCCTCGCGCTCGGCCCGTCCGTGGTGCGACCCGCCGATCAGGTCAGGGCGGGGCGAGCATGGCCGCCCACGCCCGCCCATGCCCGCACCGGGCGCCGGGTGGCCCGGCCGCCGCGTCAGTACACGTAGGGCCAGGCGGCCGCGTCGTAGCCGATGCGGTTGATGCCGAGCAGCGACGTGCCGTTGTCGGCGTAGTAGTGGTAGAACAGGCAGTCGCCGTCGCTGTCGCCGAGGACCGCCTGGTGGCCGGGGCCGTGGATGCTGCCGTGCGAGGCGAGGATCTCGGTGCCCCCGCCCGAGAGCATGGCGCGTCCGGCCCGGTCGACGAACGGCCCCGTCGGGCTCGCCGACCGGCCCACCATGACGCGGTAGGTGCTGCTGGCGCCCTGGCAGCAGCGGTCGAACGAGACGTACAGGTAGTACCAGGCGCCACGCTTGACCATCACGGGCGCCTCGATGCCGGGACCGTAGCTGGCGAGGCTGTGCATCGACGTGCCGAGCCGGCGTCCGGTGGCCGGATCGATCTGGATCAGCTTGATCCCGGACCAGAACGAACCGAAGCTCAACCACCAGCGGCCCTGGTCGTCGACGACGAGGTTCGGGTCGATCGCGTTGAAGTCGTCCGACGTGCGCGACTCGATGACGAGACCCTCGTTGGTCCAGCTTCCGGACGCGCCGGTGGCGCTGGTGGCCAGGAAGATGGCCGAGCGGTTGGAGCCGAAGGTCGACGCCGAGTAGTAGAGGTGGTAGCGGCCGTTGCGGTACGACAGGTCCGGCGCCCAGAGGTTGCGGGAGCCGCCGGTGTAGGTGGTGGTCCAGGGCGCGCCGCCGGGGAAGACCGCGCCGGCGTTGCGGAAGGTGATCCGGTCCGTCGACGTCTTCAGCGCGATGTTGTCCCCGGTGTGCGCGACGAGGTAGGTGCCGTCGGGCCGCTTGACCACGGTCGGATCGTGGACGCCGACGTCCCCGGCGACCCTGCCCGGCTGCGGGTAGGCCGGCGCCGTGGTGGTCGGCGTCCCGCCGCCCAGGCGCACCAGCTGCCACTGCTGGTTGGCGCCGTCGACGTTGGAGTATGCGGTGAGCCGGGCCCCGTCGGCCGTCGACCACTCCCACAGGTCGATCACCTTGCTCGACTGCCGGTTGACGAACCGTACGAACCCGCCGGCGGAGTCCTGCAACCGGAACTGCTGCGTGGCGGAGCCCCGGTCGGTGGTCTGCACCAACTGGGTGCCGTCGGCGGCGCTCGGCAGCTCCAGCACCTTCCCGCTGTGCCGCGACCGCACCTTGTAGAAGCCGTCGCCGGCGTCGACGAACTGCCACTGCTGCACCGCGAGGTCGTTGCGGGTCCACTGGTTCACCGGCGCGTTCTCCGCCGTCGACCAGTCGTACAGGTCCATCGCCTTGCCGCTGTGCCGGTTGACGAAGACGTACGATGCGGACGTGTCCACGGTCGCCGCCGAGGCCGACGGCGGGCCGAACACCGCAGTGCCCGCCAGCATCGTCACCGCCGCGCCGATGGCCAGCCCGACCCGCCGTGCATGCCGTCGCGGGCCCACCCTCGGCAGCCGATTCAGCCTGGTCATCGAAGCCTCCTTCGAGTGGTCGGCCGGCCCGGGGCGCTGCGCCGTGGCGGCGACGCCCGGCGCCCGACGGACGGATCCCCCCGCGCCGACGCCCTGGGGCGCCCGTCGGGGCGGGTGCCGGATCAGCAGCTACGCGGCTGCCAGGTCACCTTGATGACGTACATGGGCACGTACAGGTCCCCGTCGCTGCCCGGCACGACGCAGATCGTGCCGGTGAGCGGCGTGCCGAGATACGTGTAGGACCAGGTGATCTCGGCCTTCTTGGCCGTGTAGTTGTAGAAGTTGAACGCCGGGACGTTTCCGGTCCACTCGCTGTTCGTCGTCAGGGACGGGGTGGACGTGGGGCCCTCCGGCGGGTGGTTCCAGTTCGGCCAGATGCAGAGCATGCCCTGCGGGCAGTTCCCGGCCCCCCAGCTCTGGGCCGACACCGGCGAGGGCGCCGCCGCGGCGGCGGGGGCGGTGGCCAGCACGCCTGCGACGGACGCGGCGACGGCGATGGATCTCCAGAGCATGGTCCACCCGCTTCGAGAGAAGTCAATCGATGGACGTCAAAGTTATCGCCGAAAAGTTGAGCGGTCAAGAATGTGGGCGGACGCCTGTCGGGGCTGCTGACGCCGGCTGCGGTCGACGGCCCCGGTGGCGGCAGGACGGTCCGCGTGCCCGGCCCGCGCTGCCGCCACCTGATCCGGTCGACCCGGTGTCCCTAGCCCGGCAGCCAGGCCCGGAAGTACCAGCCGTTGTACTGGCTGTCGGGCAGCGTGCGGTATTCGCAGCTGTTGCTCACCTCGCCCCAGTAGCTGGCCTGGATGCGGTAGGCCTCGCACTCCTCGTACGTCGTGAAGTAGCCGTTCCAGTCGAATGGCACGGCGAGGGCCGGAGTCGGCTGTGCCGTGAAGCTGACGGCTGCCGCGGCGGTGGCGACGACCGCGAGGCGGGTGAGCCGGCGGCGGAGCGGCTGGGTCATGGGGGGATCCCTTCCGGAGCGGCGACTGACTGTTCGCCTACCGTAGATCCAGGACCGCCGATCTGATGATCCGCCGTTCGGGTGGGTGGCGCCGCCCGCGGCGACCACCCGGCACGTCCGGACCGGAAGTCGCCGCTCAGGTGGAGTCGCGCTCGATCCGGAAGCCCAGCTTGATCAACAACCGGATGGTCCCGTCGATGAGCTCCCGGTCGTAGGACTTGTCGTCGTCGTCCAACTCCTCGTAGGCCACCAGGTTCGGGTGGGTCTTCTTCTCGTCGTCGCGGGCCTCACCGTATGTCCATCCGTCCGCGAGCCGCTTCGCGGCCCAGATGTCGTGTGCCTGCCGGGAGAGCGTCTCCCGTTCGTCGCGCACCGACTTCGGCACCTCGATCCCGCTGGTGTCAATCGGCTGCGGTTGCCACACCGGATGCCCCCTCGTCTGCCGCGTCGGTGCGCGGCGGTCGCGGCCAGTGCGCCGAGACTAGCCGGCTGACGACGGTGAAGGCGCGCTCCGCCGCCGCCTCCCGGCCCGCATCGTCCGCGCCGGGCGGCGCGACCCCGGCGACCGCGCTGAAGTGGCTGATCCGCCCGTACGTCCGGAACTCCTCCAGCTGCTCGACCGTGTCGACCGAGAGCACGCCCACCGCCACCGCGTCCGGCCACGCCTCCAGCACCGGGGCGAACGCCGACTCCTGCGGCGCGTGCACCACCTCGTCGCCGACGGCCAGCGTGCCCCGCGCCACCGACGGCAGCCCGTCGGCCGAGGCCGCGACCCCGGGGTCGGTCGGGTAGTCCCGGTCCAGGCTGGGCACGAACGAGCTGTCCACACTGAACCGGTGGAAGCCGCAGATCCGGTCGGCGACCACCACGTCGGCCGGCACCAGGGCCGACGCGGTGCCGAGCAGCACGACGTGCTCCGGCCCGAACGCCTCGACGGCCGCGCGTAACGCCTCCCGGCCGCCGTCCGCGCCGGCCTGGCAGAGCACCAGCTGGTAGCCGCTGCCCTGCGGGCGGGCCACGGTGCCGCCGAGCCAGCCGAAGCGGTTGGGGTGCTCGGCCGTGCCGACCACCGGGGACGGGTCGCGCAGCGCGCGGGCCGCCGCCACGTACTCCGTCGGGCCGGTCGCGAGGACGACCACGTCCACGTCGGGCGCCATCCGCCCGCCGGACACGGAGACCTCGATGCGGGGGCGGTGTCGCCGGTCGGTCAGGTCGGTGAGCGCCCGGTCCACGTCGTCGACGATGCGCCGCACCCGCGCCACGTCGTCCAGGTGCATGATCGAGGTGCCCTGGATCGGGACCGAGGCGCCGGCGTCGTGGTCGAGGAAGTAGGGCAGGACCCGCATGCGCCGCTGGCCGCTCAGCTCCAGCGCGATGTCCATCTCCTTGCGGCACCACGTGCTGTCGAGGTAGTGCCGGCTCACCAGCGGCACGAAGATCCGGCACTCGCCGACCTTGGCGAGCAGGCGGTGCTCCCACGCCTTGCCGCGGGGCAGGTCGCTGTTGAACAGGTAGTGGAAGTGCTCGACGTTGCGCAGGTCGAGCTCCTGCGCGACGAGCTGCGCGAGGTCGTTGTCGCCCTGGGCGCTACTGAGGAAGACGGGGCCCTGGTCGCGGCCGAGGCTCCAGACGTACCGGCGGGCCTCCTCCAGGCCGGCGAACTGGAGCCGGGGCATCTGTAGCCGGCCGATCTCCCGGCCCAGCTCCGGCAGCAGCCCGTCCACGTCGGACCACCAGATGGCGTGCCGGTTGACCGCGCTGGACGCCTGGAGGGCGTGGCTGACCGCGAGCCGGGGCAGTTGCCGGGCCGCGCGGTCCTCGGCGCGGTGGCACACCAGCCGGACCGTCGGCACCCCACGGGCCTGGAGGAACGGCAGCACCCACGACGGCGTCCGCGGGTCCAGGACGTCGAGGAGGACGAAGTCGTAGCGGTCCAGCAGCGTCGCTGCGCCCGCGGCG
The DNA here is from genome assembly GCF_014205165.1 of Micromonospora carbonacea. Taxonomy (NCBI): domain Bacteria; kingdom Bacillati; phylum Actinomycetota; class Actinomycetes; order Micromonosporales; family Micromonosporaceae; genus Micromonospora; species Micromonospora carbonacea. The sequence continues at coordinate 2,500,851 of NZ_JACHMZ010000001.1, forward strand.
TCGACCTCGTCCCGCAGCAGCGCCTCGGAGATGTTCTCCACCTGCCAGCCGGCCTGCGCGATGAGCCGGCGCAGCTCCGGCGCGGCGGCCGCGTACTCGCGGGTCGGCGGGAGCATCAGCGCGGCGGCGCCCAGCGGCCGGTCCACCTCGTCGGCGTGCTCCCGGGCGCGGGCCACCAGCTCGTCGAGCGCCTCCAGCGGCATCCGGTAGGCGGCGAGCCGGTTGCGGTTGAACGGACGGGCCAGGTCCGCGCCGATGAAATGGCGGGCCGGAATGTTGATCTCCGGGATCACGAGCCTCGGCCGATTCGCCAGCACCGCCATCCCGTACTCGTGCACCGCGAACGGTGAGCAGCGGTATTGCGGTTGGTTTTCCCGACGGGTGACGACGGCGACGAAACACGCGGTACGCCGCATCATCAACTCAAGGTGCATAGTGGACAAAGTCGCCGAGCGCGGGTCGACGGCGAGCGCGAACCGCTCGGAGAGCGCCTCCAGAAAAAAGTCCGTGACCCGCCGATCCAGCACGTCGTAGCTGTGGCTGAAGTATGCCGCAGGCCGCTCGTCCAGCATCTCCGCTCTCCTGTTCAGGCCACTATCCGACAGACCGCTCAACATCAACGACCACCGCCGCCGGAGTTATGCTCAGGTTAACCGCCGCGCTCACTCAACGAACGCGTTGATTTCCTGATCAAGGAGCGGGCACCGTGTCAGAAAACCAGCGGAACGTCGAGATCCTCTCCGAGGATGTGCTTCTCACCACCGCCATCTTCACCATTCGACAGGCCAGACTCCGTTATCGCCGCTTCGGTGCGGACCGCTCGTTGTCGGGCGACTGGAGCGAGGAGGTCACCCTCGTCAACGCCGACCGGGGCGACTCCGCCGCGGCGGTCATTGTGGACACCTCGCGCGACGAGGTCGTCCTCGTCGAGCAGTTCCGCTATCCGACCCTGGGCGACGGGTCGGGGTGGCTGGTCGAGCTCGTCGCCGGAATGGTCCGCGCCGACGAAGAACCGGAATCCGCGATCCGCCGCGAGATCCGGGAGGAGATCGGGTACGACGTCCGCGCCCTCGACCGGATCTCCACGCTCTACCCCTCGCCCGGCGGATCGTCGGAGCGGGTCGTCCTCTTCTACGGGGAGATCGACGACAGCCTGCGCGTCGGCGAGGGCGGCGGTCGCGCCGACGAGGCGGAGAACATCGCCCGCCGTGCCGTGCCGCTCGGCGACCTGCCGGACCTGATCGACAGCGGCACGATCCGCGACGCGAAGACCCTGGCCGGGCTCCTCTGGCTGCGCCTGTTGCGGTCCCGCCGGTGACGCCCCTGCTGCTCGCCGTCACCGGCGTGCTGGTGTCGATCGGCATCCTGCTGCAGATCCTGTTCTCCGACCCGCGGCGCGCCGGCCGACAGGCCGCGATGCAGCTCCCGTCCGTGCTGCTCTACGCGGTCGCGGTGTCACTGCTGATGTTCTCGATCTTCCCCGACTCGTACGCCGACGGCCGGGCCCTCGGGTTCAGCATCGGCGGCGCGGCGGCGTTCGTCCTCGCCTTCACCACCCTCTCCTTCCAGTGGCTGGCACGCGCCGGCAAGCGCGACGAACTCGAAGCTGACGCCCGCCGCGCCCGGGATGAGGTCGAGCAGCTCAAGCTGCGGCTCACCATCGTGGAGGCCGCGCGGAAGCCGCAGCGCCTGCAACGCACCGTCCGGACCCTCGCCCTCGTCCGGCAGGACCGCCGGCACCGGCTCGGCATCGTCACCGGCAACATCGCCAACGTCACCGGCGTCGACGTCTGGGTGAACGCCGAGAACACCCAGATGGAGATGGCCCGCCCGACGGAGCCGACCATCTCCGGCACGATCCGCTACCGGGGTGGCCGGCGGGACGCGGCCGGCACCCTGGTCGACGACCTCATCTACACCGAGCTGCGCGAGGTGGCCCGGCGCACGCCGGTCGCCCCCGCCACGGTCTTCACCACCACGTCCGGCGCGCTCGCCGACGCCAACGGCGTCAAGCGGATCCTGCACGTCGCCTCGGTGGACGGCTCACCGGGCACCGGCTACCGGCAGGTCGCCGACGTCGGCGGCTGCATGCGCAACGTGCTGGCCGAGTTGGACCGGCTCAACGCCGCCGGCGAGCAGCTGCGCAGCGTCCTCCTGCCGCTGCTCGGCACCGGCAACGGCGGCGGTGACCCGGAGCGGACCGCGAAGGTCATGATCGAGGCCGCGCTGGACTACTTCCGGGCGCACCCCGCCTCCCGGGTACGCACCGTCTACCTGCTCGCCTTCACCGACCTGGAGGAGCAGATCGTCCGCCTGGCGCTGACCGAGCACGGCGACATCAGCGGTCTCGTGCGGGAGTGACCGTGCTCGCCGACGCAGTCGAGACGATCGCGGGGGCCGGCCCGGCCGGCGTCCTGTTCTGGACCGGGGCCGGCATCTCCCGGGGCGCGCCGAGCTGCCTGCCGACCGGCTGGCAGCTCACCGAGCGGACCTTCTCGGCGCTGTTCCGGCCGTTCACCCTGGAGACCGTCCTCGCGTACCACGAACTGCTGGGCTGGCGGCGTGGCGCCATCTGCCCGGCGGAGCCGGCACGGACCCGTGTGCCCCGGCTGGAGACCGCACTCGGCGCGGGCGCCCGGCAGAGCCCTGACGTGGTCGGGGAGATCCTCGCCGACCTGCGGGACGCCCGGCCCAACCCGGTGCACGAGTTCCTCGCCGCCCACCTGGACGCGGGCGGGCGGCAGCTCACCGCCAACTTCGACCTCTGCGTGGAGCGCGCTTTCGCGGCGCGGCGCGGGCGGCCGCCGTGCCCGCAGCAGCTCCACCACTTCCACCACGCCCTCGCCGACGGCACCGACCCGGCCCGCCTGGGCGCCACCCTCGCGCACATCGAACGCGGCTTCGACGACGCCGCCCGGGCCGCGTTCGTCGAACGCCTGCGGGGCCCCGCCCGCCGGATCGTTGTCGTCGGCTACAGCGGCAGCGACTTCTTCGACGTGGACGTGGCGGTGGCCGACCTGCCGCCGGGCGCGCTGCACGGGCGAACCGTCCACTGGGTCAACCACTCGTCCTGCGCCTGGCACCGGCCGGATCCGCAGCCGCCCGCCGCCGTGTTCGGGGTCGAGGCCGGCGACCCGGCCGGCACCCTGCCCGCCCTGGCGGGACACCTGCGCAGGGCCGGGGCCACCGTCGACTTCCTCTGTGGCCCGACTACCGAACTCCTCGACGGGCTCGCGTCCCGTTGGGGGTTCGACCCGGTGCCGCCGCCGGTGCTGCGGCCACCGTGCCCGGTCAGCGCCGTCGTCGACGACCGACGCCGGCTGGCCGGCACCTTCCTGTTCTACCGGGCGGTCGGCCTCGTCCCCGAGGTCCGCCGGCTGCTCCCCGCCGAGCCGGACGTCCCCGCCGAGGAGCTGGTCCTGTCCCGCTCCGACCTGATGTGGGAGGAGGGCCGGTACGCCGACCTGCGCCGCTGGTGGCGGCGGCAGCCACCGTCGCCGCGGCGCACCGAACGGATCGGGGCGACGCTGTGGGTCCAGGGCCGGCTGCTGCCCGCGTACGCGTGGTTGACATGGCACCGGCGGCGAGTGTCGGACGACGCGGAGCTGCGGCTGATCGCCGAGACCGAGGCCCGGGTGATCGAGCACATGGGACTGGTGCCCGACCTGCGCTGGCTGGCCCGTCTCCTGGGCCGCGGGGTCGGCCGCTGGCTGCCCAGGCCCAGCCGGCAGGACGGGCTGCATGGCTTCCGGCGACTGACCGACGTCCACGGCAGCCTGCGGCACGCCATGGCAGCCGTTCCCCGGCCGGAGGCCGAGGCGGCCGAGACGCAGGAGTGGTTCCTGGAGGCCGGCAACGTGCACGCCGCGCTCTCCTACCAGCACCGGCGGCTGCGGGACAACCACCGGGCCGCCACGCCCGTCGCCGAGTTGACCCGGCGCTACCGTGACCAGCAGCGCCGCGCCGAGCTCCTCGGCTCGACGGCGGCGGCGTGGCGGGTGCTGCTGCTCCCGCGCGCCGGGCAGGTGTTCACCCTGCGCGAGGCGGTCGTCGGCTGCGCCGCCGTGCAGTTCGGCGCCTGGCACCGGGTGCGCCTGCTGGGCCGTCTCCTGCTCGACCGGGTCCGGCCCCGGGGCCGGGCGTAGGGCGCGCCCGCGCGGCACCGGGGCGGGCGGGTCAGGCCGCGGGCAGCCGCACCTCGAACTGACAGCCGCGGCCGGTGTTGCGCACGTCGACCCGGCCCCCGTGTGCCTCGACGAGGCCGCGCACGATCGCCAGGCCGAGACCGCCGCCGCCACCGGATCCGGCCGCCCCCGGGGTGCGGGCGCGTTCGCCGCGGAAGGCGACGTCGAAGACCCGGTCCAGGTCCTCCTCCGGGATGCCGCCGCAGGTGTCGGAGACGGCGAGCCACACGTCGTCGCGCTCGTGGCCGGCGGCGATGTGCACGGTGCCGTCCTCGGGGGTGTACCGGACGGAGTTGATCAGCAGGTTGCTGACGACGCGGGCGAGTTCGCGTTCGCCGGCGCGGACGAGGGGCCAGCCGCTGTCCGCGGCGACCAGGTGGATCCGGCGGCGGGCGGCGAGCGGGGCGACGCCGGCGATCGCGTCGGACACGACGTCGCGCAGCGGCACGGTGGTGGGCGCGAGCCGCAGCGCGCCCGCGTTGATCCGGGACAGCTCGAACAGGTCGTCGACGAGTTGGGTCATCCGGTCGGTTTCGACCCGGATGCGCCGGTGGTATTCGTCGACGGTGGCCGGGTCGTCGATGATGCGGTCCTCCAGGGCCTCGGCCATCGCCCGCAGCCCGGCGAGCGGGGTACGCAGGTCGTGTGACACCCAGGCGACGAGTTCGCGCCGTCCGGCCTCCAGCCGCCGTTCCCGGTCCCGGGCCGCCTGCGCCCAGACGGCGGAGGCGGCCAGCCGGCTGCCGAAGACCGCGCCGACGGCGAGGCTGATCACCGCGGAGGCGCTCACGGTGACGAGGACGACCCACAGGTCGTGCGGGGACAGGAACATCGCCTGGGCGACCGTGGCGACGCCGACGACCACGGCCAGCACGGTGACGATGAGCAGCACCAGCACGTGCACGAGGATCGACCGGCCGCGCAGCAGTCGCAGCGCCCCGGCGCCGGCCAGCCCGACGACGCCTCCGGCGACCAGGGCGTAGAGCCCGATGAGCAGCGTGTCGGTCACCGCGGGGGTCCCCCGTCGAGCGGGTCGTAGCGGTAGCCGACGCCCCAGACGGTGCGGATGCGGCGCGGTTCGGCCGGGTCGTTCTCGACCTTCTCGCGCAGCCGGCGGACGTGGACGGTCACCGTCGACTGGTCGCCGAACTGCCAGCCCCACACCCGGTCCAGCAGATCGGCGCGGGACCACGCGCGCCCGGGATGGCGCAGGAGGAAGGCCAGCAGCTCGAACTCCCGGACGGTCAGCGCCAGCGGCGCGCCGTCGCGCTCGGCGACGCGGCGGGCGGTGTCGACGGTCAGCTCCGCGTCGACGAGCCGGGTGGGGTCGGCCGGGCCGACGGTGTGCCCGCCGGTGCGACGCAGCACCGAACGGATCCGCAGGACGAGTTCGCGGGGCGAGAACGGCTTGGTCACGTAGTCGTCGGCGCCGACCTCCAGCCCCAGGACGCGGTCGGCCTCCTCGCCGAGGGCGGTGAGCATGATCACCGGCAGGTCCGGCAGCTGCCTGCGGATCCGGCGGCACACCTCCAGGCCGTCGATGCCGGGCATCATGAGATCGAGCACCACGAGATCGGGCCGGTGGGTGGCGATCGCCGCGAGGCCGTCGGCGCCGTCGGCGGCCAGCCGGACCTCGCAGCCGTCCTGTTCCAGGTAGCGCCGCACGACGTCGCTGACCGTGGGGTCGTCGTCGACCACCAGCACCCGATGTCCCATCCCGGCCACGCTACCCACCGGCCGCCGGCGGGCCGCCACCGCCGGGTCTTTCGGATCGCTTACGGCCCGCCGTCGACCGGCCCCGCCCGCGGCCCGCCGTCGACCGGCGACGCAGGTCCGCCGCCAGGCACGCCGCCAGCGTCGCGCCGGCGACGACGAGCAGGACGACGGCGAGGTTGCGGCCGTAGGGCAGGGGCAGCACCGACGGGTTGTCCGGGCGTCGGCCGAAGCCGAGGACCAGCGGCGTCGCCACGACGGTGAGCGCGGCGGCGCTGATGGCGGCGGCGCGCGTCACGGGCCGGTGCCGGCGCGGCACGAACCGGGCGACCGCCGCGCCGACGGCCAGCAGCGCGGCCATCCAGACGAGGTCGTGCCCGGCCAGCACCCCGGCCAGGAAGAGCAGCACGCCGGCCGACTTCAGGTCGGGGTCGGCGCTGCCGCCCACGACGGCGTACCCCATCAGCAGGACGCCGGCGGCGACGAGCGCCGCCCGGACCCTCACCGCCCGCCCCGCACGGTGATGCTCCCGACCCACTTGGTCTGGAGCACGCCGGGCCGGTTCGGGGCGATCAACCGCGCCGGGTAGCCGTGGTCGGGGTGCAGGGGCTCGCCGTCCAGCCGCAGGGCGATCAGCGTCAGCGGGTCGCGGACGTGGGCCGGCGCGACGGTCGACGTGCGGTACCGGCCGGCGATCTCCAGCGACTCGACGAGGACGCTCGCCCGGTCCGGGTCGCCGCCCACGAGGGCCACCAGGTCGCGCAGCCGCACCCCGGTCCACCGCCCGCCGGCGCTCCACCCCTCCACGCAGGCGATCGGCAGGTCGGCGGTGTGCTGCGCGAGGGCGTGCAGAGCGGCGAGGTCCAGGTCGGCCCGACCGTCGGGGCCGACGATCGCCAGCCGGTAGGACGGGTCGAGCGCGCGGGCGCGTACCCCGGCGTCGTCGGCGGTCCGGTTGACCGGGAGCCCCTGTGGCCCCACGTCGGGCCGGCGGGGGGCGAGCACCGCCAGGCCGGCCAGCGGCCGGACGGTCTGCCCGACCGTGGCCAGGGTGACCAGCCCGGCCGCGGCGGCGACGCCGCCGAGCAGACCGCGCCGGGTCAGCCGGCCCGACGGCGGCTCCGCGGCGGGCCGGGCGAGCGCGGCCCGCACGGTCGGCAGTCGTACGCCGACGTGCACCAGCAGCGCGCCGACCGCCAGCCACGCCACCCAGTAGTGCCCGGCGGTGAAGAAGAACGGCATCGGCGCGTACCAGCGGGAGACGTTCAGGACGCCGCCGACCACCTGGAACAGCGCGGCGGCGACCAGGACGCCGACGCTGGCGCGGTCGAGCGCGTGGGCGACCGAGCGGACCGGCGGCCAGGCGAACAGGCGCGGGTAGGCGGACCACAGCTTGCCGCCGAGCAGCGGCACCGTGGCGAGCCCGGTCGCCACGTGCAGGCCCTGGGTGAACCGGTAGAGCCCCACCGGGCGGGCCGGCCACCGGAACCAGCCCGGCGGGTGCTGGATCAGGTGGCTGAGCAGCCCGGTGAGGAAGCAGACGGCGAACGCCACGCCGAGGGCGACGCCGAGCTGGCTGGTCAGTCGCGTCGACCGCAGCCGGGACGGGAACGCGCCGCCGGCGCGCATGGGTCCCCGCCGCAGCGCCGCGGGCGGTGCCGGCAGCGGCGTCGACCACCAGCGGGCGAGCCGCCGCAGGACCGCCGGAGGGCCGCTCACGCGGGGACCAGGGTGGCGAACCAGCGGCCCGCCGCCGTCCAGGTGTCCTGGATGCGCAGCGCCGTGGCCCCGGCCAGCGCGGGCAGGTCGTCGAGGGGCACGCAGGCCCAGCTCAGCGGGGTGCCGACGCCGCCCGGGGCCTGCACCACGGCGGTGCCGGACCAGGCGGGCGTGCCGGGCGGCGCGACCTCGGCGTGCAGCCGGCCGTCGGCAGCCAGCAGCCGGCGGCAGCGGCGCAGCAGCCGGTGCGGGTCCCCGCCGATGCCGACGTTGCCGTCGGCCAGCAGCAGGTGCTGCCAGCGGCCGGTCCCCGGCACCGGGTCGAAGACGTCGCGTTGCAGCGCGACCGCGCCGCGGCTGCGGGCCAGGCGGACCGCGGCGGCGCTGATGTCGATGCCGAGGGCCGGACGGCCGGCGGCGATCAGCGCGCCGGTGAGCCGACCGGGTCCGCAGCCGACGTCGAGGGTGGGCCCGGTGCAGCGGGCGAGCAGCGTCGCGTCCCCGGCGGTCGCGTCCCGGCACCAGACGGTCGGGTCGAACCGCAGCTCGCCGCCGCTCGCGTGCCGGGCCGTGAAGGCGGCGGGGACGCCCGACGCGGCCCGGTCGAACACGGCGTCGAAGACTGCGACGGCGTTCACCGGCCGACCGCCGCCGCTGACGGCACGTCGACGGCGACGGCGACGGCGAACCGGCTGCCCACCGGGCACAGGGCGGCGACGGCGTGCGCGTCGGCCGCGGTGTCCACGTCGCGCAGCCGGGGCAGCAGGTGGACCCGCAGGCCGCGGCGGCGCAGCGCGGCCAGGGTGAGCCGCCCGGTGCGCGCCGTGGAGGTGGGGATCGCGCGCAGGGCCTCGGCGTGGCCGGGCTCGCGCAGGCCCAGCGCCCACCAGCCGCCGTCGTCGGCGGGGCCGAGCACCGCGTCCGGCCCGTCCGCCGTGCCGAGCAGCCCCAGGGCGGCGTCGAGGTGTGCGGCGGTGAGCTGCGGGGTGTCCATGCCGATCAGCAGGGTCGCCGCAGCCGCCCCGCGACGGTCGGCGGCCGGGTCGACCGTGCGGGTGTCGGCGAACGCGTTGGCGAGGCGGTCGGCGAGCGGGCCGCCGCGTTGGGCGAGCCGCTCCCAGCCCGCCGGGGCCGGGTGGACGCCGTCGACGACCAGGATCCGGGTGCCGGCCGTGGCCGTGGCGACGGTGTCGAGGGTGTCGGCCAGGGCGGCCGCGGCGATCCGGGCGGCCTGCTCGGGGGTGCAGGGCGGGCAGAGCCGCGTCTTGACCCGCCCGGGTTCCGGCGTCTTGGCCAGCACCAGCATCTGGGGGGCGCTCACCGGGCCAGCACCGCGCTCATGTCCCGCACGGCACGGGCGGTGCCGAGCACGGTGCCGGTCACCTTCGAGCGGGTGCCGGCCGCCCGGGGGTGGTAGTCGACGTCGACCTCGACCACCCGCCAGCCGGCCCGGCCCGCCTCGATCAGCAGCTCCAGCGGGTAGCCGAACCGGCGGTCGCGCAGCCCCAGCGCCAGCAGGTCGGCGCGGCGCACGGCCCGGATCGGCCCGATGTCGTGGAGGTCGAGGCCGGTCGTGCGGCGCAGCCGGTGGGCCAGGACCGCGTTGGCGACCCGGGCGTGCAGGGGCCACACGCCCCGCGCGGTGGGGCGGCGACGTCCGGTGCCCAGGTGCGCCTCGCCGGCCCGGACGGGGTCGGCGAGCCGGGGCAGTTGCGCCGGGTCGAAGGACCCGTCGGCGTCCAGCACGCACACCACGCCGTCGCCGGGGTCGGCCGCCAGGACCCCGGCGTGCACGGCGGCGCCGTACCCGGGCTCGGCCACGCTGATCACCTCGGCGCCGCAGGCGCGGGCCACCTGCGCCGAGCCGTCGGTCGAGCCGTTGTCCACCACGATCGGCCGGTAGCCGGCCGGCATCCGGGCGAGCAGGCCGGGCAGGGCCGGCGCCTCGTTGCGGCAGGGAAGAACCACATCGGTCATGCCGCGGACGCTAGGACGCGATCCGCCCGGAATTCCTTACCTGGCGGTGACAGAGTCTTACGGAACGGTGACCCGGGCCGGAGTTTCTTACGAACCGCTGACGACGGGCCGTCGCCGGTGTGGACGGCCGCGTCCCGGCTCTACCGTCGGCGCCGTGACTCACGTACTCGTTACCGGCGGCGCCGGATTCATCGGAACCCACGTCGTGACCGCCCTGCACGACGCCGGCCACCGGGTGACCGTCGTGGACGCCGGCCATCCCGGCGCGCACCGCCTGCCGCTGCCGGACACCGTGGCGGGGGCCCCGCTCGTCCGGCTCGACCTGCGGGACCGGCCCGCCGTCGCCGACGCCCTGGCCGGCGTCGACGCGGTGGTCCACCAGGCGGCCATGGTGGGCCTCGGCGTCGACCTGGACGACCTGCCCGAGTACGTCGGCTGCAACGACCTCGGCACCGCCGTCCTGCTCGCCGCGATGGCCCGCGCGGGCGTGCACCGGCTCGTGCTCGCCAGCTCCATGGTCGTCTACGGCGAGGGCGCGTACGCCTGCGCCGGGCACGGCCCGGTCCGCCCCGCGCCGCGCGGCGTCGCCGACCTGGCCGCCGGCCGCTTCGAGCCGGGCTGCCCGAGCTGCGGCCTCGCCGTCACCCCGGGACTGGTCGACGAGGAGGCCCCGCTGGATCCGCGCAGCGTGTACGCCGCCACGAAGGTCGCCCAGGAGCACCTCACCGCGGCCTGGGCCCGGCAGACCGGCGGCAGCGTCGTGGCGCTGCGGTACCACAACGTCTACGGGCCCGGGATGCCCCGCGACACGCCGTACAGCGGGGTCGCGGCGATCTTCCGCTCCGCGCTGGAGGCCGGGCGGGCGCCGCAGGTGTTCGAGGACGGCGGCCAGCGCCGCGACTTCGTGCATGTGCGCGACGTGGCGGCGGCCAACCTCGCCGCGCTGGCGGCGACCGGGACGCGCACCGGCTGGCGCGCGTACAACGTCGCCTCCGGTCGCCCGGCCACCGTCGGTGAGCTGGCCGCGGAGCTGGCGCGGGCCGCCGGCGGGCCCCCGCCCGTGGTCACCGGCGAGTTCCGGCTCGGCGACGTGCGGCACGTGGTCGCCTCGCCCGCCCGGGCGGAGGCCGAGCTCGGGTTCCGGGCCGCCGTGGGGCTCGCCGCCGGGATCGCGGAGTTCGCCCACGCGCCGCTGCGCGGATGAGCGTCCGGCTGCCGGGCGCGGTGCCGTCCCCCTCGACGGAGCGGGGGCGGCGTCCGCCGCGGGCCGACCTGATCGCCGCCGCCGCGGCACTCGGCCTGTTCGCGGCGGCCGCCGTCACCGGCGGCGTGCTGTACGCGCTGGGCCGCCCGGTGTACGCCAGCGCGGCGCCGCTGTCCGCGCACTGGCTGCCGCACGTCGGCCCCGGCACACCGGCGGCGCTGCTGCTGGCCGCGCTGGTGTGCTGGCGGGGACCGGCGCTGGCCGCCCGGCTGCCCTGGCGGCCGCTGCTGGCGTTGTCCTACGCCACCGCCGTGGCCTGGACGCTGTCGCTCGCCCTGGTCGACGGCTGGCGGCGCGGCGTCGCCGGCCGGCTCACCACCGTCCACGAGTATCTGCACGAGGTGCCCGGCGTCACCGACGTCCCGGCCATGCTGGGGGAGTTCACCACCCGGATCCTCGACTTCCAGCCGGACTCCTGGACCACGCACGTGTCCGGTCACCCGCCGGGGGCGCTGCTCGTCTTCGTCTGGCTCGACCGGGCCGGGCTGGGCGGCGGCGGTTGGGCCGGGGTGTTGTGCATCCTGGCCGGGGCGCTCGTCGCGGTCGCGGTGCCGCACACCGTACGGCTGCTCGGCAGCGGTGCGGCGGCCCGTGCCGTGCTGCCGTTCGCGGCGCTGTTCCCCGGCGCGGTCTGGTCCGGGGTGTCGGCCGACGGGCTGTTCGCCGGGGTGACCGCCACCGGCGTCGCCCTGCTGGCGCACGGTGTCACCCGGGGGCGTGCCGCGGGCGCGGTCGCCGGTGGCGCGGTGCTGGCGTTCGGCTGCTACCTCTCCTACGGGCTCGTCCTGATGGCCCCGGTCGCCGTGGCGGTCGTCGTGCTGGCGGGCCGGCACCGGCCCACCGTGGGCTGGGCGTTCGCCGGGGCGGCACCGGTCGTGGCCGCGTTCACGGCCGCCGGCTTCTGGTGGCCCACCGGCTACCACCTCGTCGTCGAGCGCTACTACCAGGGCATCGCCGCCGATCGCGCGTACGGCTACTGGGTCTGGGCCAACCTGGCGCTCGTGGTCGCCGCCGCCGGTCCGGCGGCGGCCGTGCTGCTGCGCCGCGCGGTGCTGGCCGGCTGGCGGGCGGTCGCGCTGCGGCGGCCGGGTGCGGAGCGGGCGACCTGGCTGCTGCCCCTCGCCGCCATGGCGGCGATCGTCGCCGCGGACCTGTCCGGCTACAGCAAGGCCGAGGTCGAACGCATCTGGCTGCCGTTCACCGCCTGGCTGATGGCCGGGGCGGCGCTGATCCCGCCCGCCGACCGCCGCACGTGGCTCGCCGTGCAGGCGGGGGTGGCCCTGACGGTCAACCACCTGCTGCTGACGGGCTGGTAGGCGCGCCGGGGGCGGCGGTCCGCCAGGTCGCCCCCGGTGGCCGGGCGCACGGGAGGCCGGGCCGACGGTCAGCGGGTCTTGCGCGTCGCCCGCTTGCGGGGCGGGGTCAACAGGTCGGCGATGGCCGCGATCGCGGACGGCACCAGCCGGTAATACGCCCAGACGCCCCGCTTCTCGCGTTCGAGCAGGCCGGCCTCGGTGAGGATCCGGAGGTGGTGGCTCACGGTCGGCTGGGAGAGCCCGAGCGGCGCGGTGAGGTCGCTGACGGACGCCTCGCCTTCCGGGGAAGACTGGATCAGGCTGAGCAGCCGCAGCCGGGCCGGGTCGGCGATCGCCTTCAGCACCCCCGCGAGCCGCTCGGCGTCGGCGCGCTTGATCGGCTCGCCGGTGAGCGGCGAGACGGCGGGCGGGGCGGTTCTCGGAGTTGCCACGCCCCTCATCGTCGCACCGACGCCATCGATCGGCCGGCGGATCCGGAACTCGGGTGTCGCCACCAGCCTGCGGGGTGACGCCCGGCCGGACAGGCCGGCGACCAAGGGTGGCCGGGTCGGTCGGACGGTGGAGGTGCCTCCTGTCCGGTCGCGGAGCGCGGGCGACGTTCCGGTGGAGTTCGGGAATGCGCTGGTCAGCGAGGAGCGGGGCAAGAGGTTCATGTATATGAACTTATGTTCTTATCCTTGACAGTCGAGCGCGGCCTGGCAGACGATGCCGGGCGTGTGCAAAATCCCTGTAAACAATCGGTGCCAACAACCGACATCGGCCGGCGCGCGATGACCGCCGAGCCGGGGTGCGGGCCGCGCGGGATGCGGGTCGGTGGGCGGGTCGCGCCACTCGGCGTGCCCGGCACGGCACCCCACCTGTCGTGGTCGGTGCCGGGCGGCGCGGAGATCGACCCGGATCGCGGGTTCCAGGTGTCCGTGGCGGCCTCCCGACAGGCGGTCGAGTCGGACAGGGACCTCGCCTGGGCCACCACCTGCGCCCGGCCCTGGACGGTGTACGCGGGCCCGCCCCTGGCCTCGCGCGACCGCCGCTACTGGCGGGTCACCGCCACGGACCGCTCCGGCCGCCCGGTCAGCAGCGCGACGGCGGCCTTCGAGGTCGGGCTGACCGACCCGGGGGACTGGTCGGCCACCTGGATCAGCGCACCCGTGCCGACCTACCGGCGGGAGAGCTGGGACCCCTGCCCGTACCTGCGGCACGAGTTCGACGTCGACGAGGTGGGCGCCGCCCGGGTCTACGCGAGCGCGCTCGGGCTGTACCGGCTGTGGCTCAACGGCGTCGAGCTGACCGCCGACGCGCTGTACCGCCCCGGCTGGACCGACTACCGCACCCGGGTCTACCACCAGACCTTCGACTGCGGGGCGGCACTGCGTCCGGGCCGCAACACCCTGGCGGCCGTCCTGGCCAACGGCTGGTACGCCGGACGCCTCGGACTGCTGCGCGAGCCCGGCTTCTACGGCGACCGGCCGGCGCTGCTGGCCCAACTGGAGATCGACGGCAGGCCGGTCGCCTCGACCGGCGCCGGCTGGCGCGCCGGGCACGGGGCCCTACAGGCGACGGACCTGTTGCGCGGTGAGTCCCAGGACCTGCGGCAGGAGCCGCCGGGCTGGCGGCTGGCCGGCTTCGACGACGCCGGGTGGGCGCCGGCCGAACCCTTCGCCGGGGTCACGCCCCCGGTCGAACCGCAGCCCCACGACCCGATCACGACCTACCAGGCGCACACCGGCCGGCTCGTGCACGAACACGCCCGGGGCCCGGCCGTCTTCGACTTCGGGCAGAACCTGGTCGGTTGGACGAAGCTCACCACGAGATGCCTGCCGTCGGTCGAGTTGATCGTGCGCCACGGCGAGATCCTGACCCCCGAGCAGCTCGTCTACCGCGACAACCTGCGCGGGGCCTTCCAGGAGGACCGCTTCGTGGTGCCCGACGCCGGGCCGCACCAGCTCGCCACGTCGTTCACCATGCACGGGTTCCGCTACGCGGAGGTCTGGGGCCTGCCCAGCCAGCTGCCGCACCACAACTTCACCCTGCTGCCCGACACCTCGATCGAGGCGGTCTCCGTCACCGGACTGCCCAGCCCGGTCGGCGAGTTCTCCTGCTCCGACGAGCACCTGACCCGCCTCGCGGCCAACGTGGCGTGGACCATCCGTGACAACTTCCTCGAAGTGGCCACCGACTGTCCCCAGCGCGACGAACGCCTCGGCTGGCTGGGGGACGCGGGGGCGATCGCGCCGACCGCCGCGTACCACTTCGACGTGTCCGCCTTCCTGGCGAAGTTCGCCCGGGACGCGGCGGACACCCAGGGCCCCGACGGGGAGATCCGCAACTACGCCCCGGCGATCCCGCCCGCCAGCATGCGGCCCGGGGCGCCCGGCTGGTCCGACGGCTTCGTCCGCCTCGTCCACCTGCTCGTGCAGCGGTACGGGGACCTGCCGACCGCCGAGCGGCTGTTCGCGTCGATGGTCCGCTTCCTCGACCACGTCGACCGGGCCAACCCGGCCGGGCTGCGGGTCAACGAGGTCGGGGCCGACTTCGGTGACTGGCTGTCGCTGCCGGAACGCGACGGCCTGGAGCTGCACCCGGGCTACGCCTACACCGGCGCCTACTCGACCACCCCGACCGCCATCGTCGACACCGCCCACAGCTACCGCTCCTTCGTCCAGCTCGCCCAGATCGCGGCCTGGCTGGGCAGGGACCGGGAGGCGGCCCGGCTGGCGGACCGGGCGGCGGAGATCCGTGCCGCGTACCGTGCCGCGTTCCCGCTCGCGACCGGCGGCGTCGAGGACGCGACCCAGGCCGCGTACGCGCAGGCGGTCGGATACGGGCTGCTCACCGGCGCCGAGGCCCAGGAGGCGGCGGACCGGTTGCGCGCGGCCATCGAACGGGTCGGCCACGTCACCACCGGCATCCACGGCGTGGAGCACGTCCTGCCCGTGCTCTGCGCGCACGGGCACGCGGACTTCGCGCTCGAACTCCTGCTGCGCAGGCAGATGCCGAGCTGGCTGTACATGGTCGACCAGGGCGCGACCACGATCTGGGAGAAGTGGGACGGCATCCGCCCCGACGGCACCCTCGCCACGGCCGAGATGAACTCCTTCAACCACTGCGCGCTCGGTGCCGTGGGCCGGTTCCTGTTCGAGCACGTCGCCGGCATCGACGCCACCGAGACCACCTGGACCGGGGAGGTCACGGTGCGGGCCGCGTACTCCGCCGCGCTCGGCTGGGCCCGCGCCGCCTACGAGAGCCCGGCGGGCCCGATCGGCAGCTCGTGGCGCTGGGTGGGCGACGTGGTCGAGCACGAGCTGCGGATCCCCGCGACCGCGTACGCCACCGTCCGGGCACCGGCCGGCGCCCGGCTCGTCGCGGCCGGCCAAGGCGGCGCCGAGCTGCGGCTCGGCCCCGGCCGGCACACCGTCGCCGTGCACGGGCTGGTCGCGCCGTGACCCCCGGGTGGCCGCTGGCCCGCACCGTGCTGCTGAAGCTCGTCCGGCTCGCGGCGGTGCTGTTCGTGGTGTCGCTGCTCTGCTTCCTCAGCCTCAGCCTGCTGCCCGGAGACCCTGCCCAGGCGATCCTCGGCGAGTCCGCGTCGCCGCAGGCGGTGGCCGCGCTGCACGAGCAGCTCGGGCTGGACCGGCCGTTCCTGGAACGCTTCCTCGGCTGGCTCGGCAACGCGGTGCAGGGTGACCTCGGCCGGTCCTACGCGACCAACCAGACGGTCGCCCAGATCATCGCCGAGCGGGCCCCGGTCACGATCGAGCTGATCGTGCTCAGCCAGCTCATCGCGATCGCCGCCGCGATCCCCGCCGCCGTGGCGGCCGCCGCCCGCCGCGGCTCGGCCGTCGACCGGGGGATGAGCCTGTGGGTCTTCACCGTCCTGTCGACGCCCAACTTCGTCGTCGGATTCGTCCTGATCTGGGTGTTCGCGGTCCAGCTCGGGCTCTACCCGGCCAACGGTTACGTCCCGGTCAGCGCGGGGATCGGCCAGCACCTCGGCTCCCTGCTGCTGCCCTCGCTCACGCTGGCCGCCGCACCGTTCGCGCTCTACCAGCGCGTGCTGCGCGCCGACCTGGTCGAGACGTACGGCCAGGAGTTCATGCAGGTCGCCCGGGCCAAGGGCATCTCGCCGCTCCGCGCCGCCATGCGGCACGCCTTCCGGCCGAGCCTGCTCAACCTCACCACCTCCGTCGGCGTCACCGTGGGAGTGCTGATCGGCTCGGACGTGATCGTGGAGACCCTGTTCAGCCTGCCCGGGCTCGGCGCCGAACTCGCCCACTCGGTCAGCGCCCGCGACTACGCGGAGGTGCAGGGCCTGGTGCTGGTGATCGCCGCCGCGTTCGTGCTGATCAACGCGGCGGTCGACCTGATCTACGGGCTGATCGACCCGCGGCTGCGGGCGCGAAGCAAGGCGGTGACCCGATGAGTCTCGACGTCGCACCCACGGCACCGGCCACCGCCGCCCCGGCCACGGCGAAGACCCCCGCGCGGTCGGGCCGGCGGTGGCGGGTGACCGACCTGCTGTCCATGGCCTGGCTGGTGCTGCTGGTCCTGTCGATGCTGCTGCTGCCGACCGTGCTCGGCCTCGACGACCAGAAGATGGCCGCTGCCGACCGGTTGAGCGGGCCGTCCGCCGCGCACCTGCTCGGCACGGACAACTACGGGCGCGATCTGCTCGCCCGGGCGCTGTCCGGGGCGCGGGTCTCCCTGTTCATCGGCTTCGGGTCGGTCGCCGCCGCCGCGCTCGTCGGGGTGCCGCTGGGCATGCTGGCGGGTTACCTGCGCGGCCGGTTCGACGCGGTCGTCTCGTTCGTGGTGGACGTGATCCTGGCCTTCCCGGGCCTCATCCTCGCCCTCGCCCTGGCGTCGTTCCTCGGCGCCTCGATCACCAACGTGCTGATCGCGATCACCGTGCCGATGACACCGGTGTTCGTCCGGCTGGCCAAGGCGCAGACCCTGGCGGTGGCCGGCCGCGAGTACGTGGAGGCCAGCCTGGTGATCGGCACCCCGGCCCGGTCCATCCTCTGGCGGGACGTGCTGCCGAACATCCGCACCGCCGTGCTGTCGTACGCGCTGGTCAGCATCGGCACCGCGATCCTCATCGAGGGCGGTCTGAGCTTTCTGGGCCTGGGCGTGCCCTCGCCTCAACCCTCGTGGGGAAGCATGATCAATCTTGGCCGGTCCTTCATCGCGAACGACCCGTTGCTGATCGTGGTGCCGGCGGTGTTCATGCTGCTGACGATCCTCAGCCTGAACCTGCTCGCCGACCGGTTCCTGTCCGGGGCGGACGCCGTGACGGGCGGTGTGCGATGACCGGGGACGCCCTGCTGAGCATCCGTGACCTCGTGGTGGAGTTCCCGACCCCGGCCGGGCCGGTGCGCGCCGTCGACCGGGTCAGCCTCGACCTCGGCTTCGGCGAGCGGCTGGGGATCGTCGGTGAGTCCGGCTCGGGCAAGAGCGTCCTGGCGCGTACCGCGATGGGCCTCACCCGCACCAGGGCGGCCCGGGTCACCGGCCAGGTCCGGCTCGCCGGCCACGCCGTGCTCGACCTGAGCGAGCGCCGCCGCCGCGCCCTGTGGGGCCGGGAGGTCGCCATGGTGTTCCAGGATCCGCTCAGCGCCCTGCACCCCATCACCCCGATCGGGGAGCAGATCGCCGAGGCGGTGCGACGCGATCCCCGGGTGACCCGCCGGCAGGCCGCCACCCGGGCCGTCGAACTGCTCGAAACGGTGGGCATCCCGTTGGCGGCGCAGCGGGCCCGGTCCCGGGCCCACGAGCTGTCCGGTGGGATGCGGCAGCGGGTGGCGATCGCCATGGCCGTCGCCGGTCGACCCAAGCTGATCTTCGCGGACGAGCCCACGACCGCCCTGGACGTCACCGTGCAGGCCCGCATCCTCGACCTGTTCGACGCCCTGTGCCGGGAGTTCGGCATCGGGCTGGTCATGGTGAGCCACGACCTGGGCGTGGTGGGCCGGCACACCGACCGGGTGGCGGTGATGTACGCCGGCCGGATCGCCGAGCGCGGTCCCGTGGCCGACGTCTTCGCCCGCCCCGGCATGCGCTACACCAGCGCCCTCATGGCCGCGATCCCGCGGGCGGACGTGGCGCGGCAGGTCCTGCCCAGGCCGATTCCGGGGCTGCCGCCGAACCTGCTGGACCCGCCGCCCGGCTGCCGGTTCGCGCCCCGCTGCGGCTTCGCGTCCGACCGGTGCCGCACGGCGCAGCCGCCGATGACGGCGCGTGCGGCGGGGGCCGGGCACGAGTTCGCCTGCTGGCACCCCGGCGAACCGGCGGTCGACGCGGCGGTCGCGCCGCGCCAGGACAGGGAGGTGACGGAATGACCGCCGAGCGAAGCGCCCCGGTGTTCGAACTCAGGGACGGCTCGGTCCGCTACGGCACCGGCCCGGTGGAGGCCGTCTCGCAGGTCTCGGTGCAACTGCACCGGGGCGAGATCCTCGGCCTGGTGGGCGAGTCCGGCTGCGGCAAGTCCACCACCGCCCGGGCCATGCTGGGCCTCGTCCCGCTCAGCGGCGGCGCCCTGCTCCTGCACGGCGAGCCGGTGCGGCGGCACGACCGCCGGCTGCGCAGGTCCGTGCAGGCGATCTTCCAGAACCCGGCGGCGTCGTTCAACCCGAAGCGGTCCCTGCTCGACTCGGTCGCCGAGCCGTTGCGGGTGCACGGGCACGGCACCCCCGCCGAGCGGCGTCGGCGTGCCCTCGCCGAACTGGACCGGGTGGGCATCACCGAACAACTGGCCCACCGCCGGCCCCGGGAGGTCTCCGGCGGCCAGTGCCAGCGCGCGGCGATCGCCCGCGCGACCATCCTGCGCCCCGAGATCCTCGTCTGCGACGAGCCGGTGTCCGCGCTGGACGTCTCGATCCAGGCCCAGATCCTGGAACTGCTGGCCGAGCTGCGCGCCGAGCAGGGGCTGGCCATGCTGTTCATCTCGCACGACCTGGGCGTCGTCGCGTCGCTGTGCGACCGCACGGCGGTGATGTACGCCGGCCGGGTGGTGGAACAGGGCGGCGCCCTCGACATCGCGCACGACCCGCGCCACCCCTACTCCGTCATGTTGCAGGACTCCGTGCCCTCCCTTGACCTGGCCGCCGCCCGGGCGCCCCGGGTCCAGCCCACCCCCGGCGCCGAGGACGTCGACGGCCGCCAGCTCGCCGGCTGCCGGTTCGCCACGCTGTGCCCGTCGGTGACCACCGCCTGCACCACGTCGTCGCCTCCGCTGCGGCAGGTCGCGCCGCGCCACGAGGTGGCCTGCGTCCATCCCTTCCCGTCGACCACCCCGCGTGTCGCGGCGCAGCCGTCCAGCACGGTCTGACCCCGCCTCCGGGCTGCCCGGCCGGCTCGCCGCGACACGGTTCCACCACCCCCGAACCCGTCATCCGAAAGGCCCCGACATGCCTTTTCCCCCAGCCCGCCGCCGCTTCGGCCGGGCGACAGCCCTGCTGCTGACCCCCCTGTTGGCGGTGGTCCTGACCAGTTGCACGACGAAGGCCGGCACCGGCGACACCGGTGGCGACACCGCGCCCCGGGCCGGCGGGACGCTGACGGTCGCCCTGGCGGTCGAGGTGACGACCCTCGACCCCAGCAAGGGATCCGCCAACGCGATGGCGCTGGTCGGCTCGTCGATCTACGACACCCTCATGGTCGTTCCCAAGCTCGGCGACCAGCCCCAGCCCAATCTCGCCAAGTCGCTGACCGCGAGCCCGGACAAGTTGACCTGGACGATGACCCTGCCCACCGGGGTCCAGTTCAGCGACGGCACGCCCTTCAACGCCGAGGCGGTGAAGTTCAACCTGGAGCGCGGCATGGCCAAGGGCTCCACGGCCGCGGCGCTGCTGTCGTCGGTCAAGTCGGTGGAGGCCCCCGACGAGACCACCGTGCTGCTGCGCCTGAAGGAACCGTTCGCCAGCCTGCCGTACGCCTTCGCCTACGACGGCTCCGGCACCGCGGGCTACGTCGCCTCGCCCACCGCCCTCAAGCAGTACGGCGACGACTACACGGCCCACGCGGCCGGCGTCGGACCGTTCAAGCTGAAGTCCTGGTCGCCCGGCAAGCCGGTCGAGCTGGTGCGTAACCCGAACTACTGGAACAAGGACCGGCAGGTCTACCTGGACCAGGTCGTCATCAAGACGATCGCCGACCCGCAGAGCGCCTACCAGGCGTTGCAGGCGGGTGACATCGACCTGATGTCGACGGTCAACCCCACCCTGATGCAGACGGCCAAGGCCGACAGCCAGGTCAACTTCGTCCAGGGGGTGGGCGGCGACCAGGACGCCGTCATCCTCAACCTGACCCAGCCGCCGTTCGACGACCTGCGGCTGCGGCAGGCGGTGTCCAAGGCGCTCAACCGGCAGGAGATCGTCGACCTGACCACCGAGGGCTTCGGCAAGCCGGCGGTCAGCCTGTTCCCCGAGGGGAACGCCTTCCACGGCACGGCCGCCGACCCGGGCTTCGACCTGGCCGGAGCCCAGGCGCTGGTCAAGGAGTACGAGACGGCGACGGGCCGGAAGCCGAGCTTCTCCTACACGTGCAACACCATCCGCCCGGCCACGGACGTCATCGTCGCGCAGCTCAAGGCGGCCGGCTTCGACGTCAAGCTCGACGCGCTGGACTACTCGGCGTGGGTGGCCGCCTTCTTCGGCAAGAAGTACCAGGCGATCTGCTGGACCATGGCCGGCTTCCTGACGCCGGACCTGCTGCCCTACCGGTTCCTGCACTCCGGCGGCGACCTGAACACCGGCGGGTTCACCGACGCGACGTTCGACGCCCGGGTGACCGCGGCGCGCGCCGAGTCCGACCCGGCCAAGCGCAAGCAACTGTGGAACGAGGCGGACACCGTGCTGACCACCCAACTGCCCTGGGTGTGGACGACCAGCGCGCCGATCGGCTTCATCTGGTCGAAGCGGATGCACAGCGCCGACTACGACGAGCCGAGCCGGCTGCGCTACAGCGTGCCCACCTTCGCCAACGCCTGGGTCACGAACTGACGCCGCCGCCGGTCACCCGACCGGCGGCCTGAGGAAGGGAAACCACATGGAGTGGATCGGTCGGGTCGGTGCCGTCACCGGGGCAGCCTCGGGCATCGGGGCCGCGACGGCGCAGGAGTTGGCCGCCCGCGGCGTGCACGTGGTCGCGATGGACATCGACCCGGCCGGTCTGTCCGCCACGGTCGCCGCGATCGAGGCCGCCGGGGGCGCCGCGACCGCCGCCGTCGTCGACGTCGCCGAGCGGGCCGCGGTGCAGGACGTGATCGCCGGTGTGGCGGCGGGGCACGGACGCCTCGACCTCGTGGTCAACTGCGCCGCGACGTTCCTGGCCCGTGGCCTCGACGTGACCGGTGACGACTGGGACCACGTGCTGCGGGTCAACGTGCAGGGCATCAGCAACGTCGTGCAGGCGGCCCACCCCCTGCTGGCCCGCGCCCCGGGCGCGGCGGTCGTCAACACCGCCAGCATCTCGGCGCACGTCGCGCAGCGGTCCCGCTGGACGTACAACACGACGAAGGCCGCGATCGTCACGCTGACCAGGTGCATGGCGATGGACCTCGCCCCCGACGGCATCCGCGTCAACGTGGTGAGCCCCGGCTGGATCTGGACCCCCGAGGTCAGCCGGGCGGCGGGCGGCGACCGGGCCGCCTGGGAGCCGGTCTGGGGCCGGTTCCACCTGCTGCGCCGCCTCGGGGAGCCGGTGGAGGTGGCCCGCGCCATCGCCTTCCTGTGCTCCTCCGACGCCAGCTTCATCACCGGCACCGAACTGCCGGTGGACGGCGGCTACCTCGCCATGGGGCCCGAAGGGCTCGGGGACGACTCGTCCTTCGCCGGCTCCCGGTAGCACCGCCCGCCCCGCGGGGCGCATCGACTAGTGATTCGAGGAACGACAGTGACCACCAACATCGTCATCACCGACACCAACCTGGGGGACGGCTCGATCGAACGAGCCGTGCTGGCCGGCGACTTCGCGGTCAGCCGGTTCGACGCCAGGACCGAGGACGCCGTCCTCGACGTCGCCGGCGACGCCGACGGGCTGCTGGTGCAGTGGGCGCCCATCACCGACCGGGTGCTGGCCGGGCTGCCCCGGCTGCGTGCCGTCGTGCGCTACGGCATCGGCCTGGACAACATCGACCTGGCCGCCGCCGCCCGGCGGGGGGTCGAGGTGCGCAACGTCGACGACTACTGCCTGGCGGAGGTCGCCGACCACAGCATGGCGGCCGTCTACGCGCACAACCGCCGGCTCACCACGGCCAGCCGGTCGTGCGCCGACGTGGGGTGGACCACCGCGGGCATCGCCCCCGCGCTGCCGCCCGCGCAGGACCCCGTCGGCGTCGCCGGCTTCGGCCGCATCGGCCGCGAGGTCGCCTCGCGGGCCCTCGCCCTGGGCTTCCCGGTGCACGTGTGGGACCCGTTCGTCCCCGACGTGCCCGCCGGCGTCACGGCGCACCCGACGCTGGTCGAGCTCGCCGCCGCGGTCAACCACCTCACCCTGCACGTGCCCGCGACGCCACAGACGCGCGGGATCGTCGACCGCGCGGTGCTCGACGCGCTCGGGGCCGACGGCCACCTGGTGAACACGGCCCGGGGCGCCCTCGTGGTCGAGACCGACCTGCTGGCGGCGCTCGACGCCGGCACGCTGGGCTTCGCCTCGCTCGACGTGCTGGCCAGCGAGCCACCCGAGCAGACGTCCGCGAAGCTGGCCGGGCACCCGCGGGCCCTGGTGACCCCCCACCTCGCGTACCTGTCGACGGTGTCGCTGCCGCAGTTGCAGCGGCGGGCCGCCGAGATCCTGCGCGACCTGCTGACCACGGCGGGCTGACCGGTGCGCGCTCTCGTCTTCACCCGGCCGAACACGGTGGAACTGCTCGACGTCGCGCCGCCCGTGCCGTCCGACGGTGAGGTCGTCGTCGCCGTCCGCGCCGTCGGCATCTGCGGCAGCGAACTGCACGGCATCGGCGACTCCCACTTCCGCAGCCCGCCGCTGATCATGGGACACGAGTTCTCCGGCACCACGAGCGACGGGCGTCGGGTCACGGTGAACCCGCTGCTCAGCTGCGGCACCTGCGACCTGTGCGGCCTCGGCCGCGAGCAGTTGTGCCGCCGCCGGCAGATCCTCGGCATCCACCGGCCCGGCGCGTTCGCCGAGCACGTGGCGGTGCCCGAGCACGCGCTGCACCCGCTGGCGCCCACGATGTCGTTCGAGACGGCCGCGATGATCGAACCGCTGGCGAACGCCGTGCACGCCCTGAACCTGGCCCGCCCGGCCGAGGGCGCGCGGATCGCGGTCCTGGGCGCCGGCACGATCGGCCTGGTCTCGCTGCTCGTCGCCCGCCAGCACTCGGACGAGGTGACGGTCTGCGACCTGTCCGAGGCCCGCCTGGCGGTGGCCGAGCGCCTCGGCGCGGCGGCCGTCGGCCCGACCCTGACCGGCGAGTTCGACGTGATCATCGACGCGGTGGGCGCCGCGGCCACCCACCGGCTGTCGGTGCAGCGCCTGCGTCCGGGCGGCACGGCCGTCTGGGTGGGCCTGCTCAGCGGCGACGCCGGCTTCGACGGACAGCAGATCGTCCGGGAGGAGAAGCACGTCGTGGGCTCGTACTGCTACACGGGCGCCGAGTTCGCCCACGCGGTCGCCCTCGCGGAGACGGTCGCGCTGGACTGGACCTCGCCGTTCGACCTCGCCGACGGGGCCACCATCTTCACCGAGCTGATGCGGGGCCGCCAGGACGTGGTCAAGGCGGTGCTGCGGCCGTGACGGCGCGGCGACGACCCCTGCCGGCCGACCCCAAGGAAAGGAGGAACGCCATGTACGGCGTGCGGCTACTTCATCTCGGTGACGGTGACGTGCCGGGGCCCGAGGTGTACTGGATGTCGGACTGGGACCGCTGGTACCGGCTCGCCTTCCAGGCGGTCCTGATCCAGGGCCCGGGCGTCAACGCGCTGGTGAGCACCGGCCCGGCCCGGGACCTGGGCCCGATGAACGCGCGGTGGGCCACCTTCCTCGGCGAGCGGGCCGCCCTGCGGCGGGCCCCCGGGCAGTGGCTGCCCGACCAGTTGGCCGCCCATGGCCTCGCCCCCGAGGACATCACGCACGTCCTGCTGACCCCGTTGCAGCTCTACACCACGTCGAACGTGCCGTTCTTCCCCCGTGCGCAGATCTGCCTGACCGAGCGGGGGTGGACCCACTTCCACCGGACGACGAAGCACCCGCACGACGACCGCTGGTCCTCCCTGTCGCCGGAGGTGCTCCACCACCTCACCCACGAGGCGTGGGACCGGGTCCGGCTGCTCGCCGACGAGGACGAGGTCGTGCCCGGCATCCGTACCTGGTGGACCGGGTCGCACCACCGCGCCTCGATGGCCGTCGAGATCGACAGCACCGTCGGCGTCGTCACCGTCACCGACGCCTACTTCACCCGCCGCAACCTGGACTCCGACCACCCGATCGGGATCTGCGAGAACATCTACGAGGCCATGGCGGCGCACGAGCGGGTGCGACGGGTCGCCGACGTGCCGCTGACCCTCTACGACGCCGACCAGCTCACCGCGTACCCGGACGGGCTGGTCGCCGAGCCGCCCGGGCGGTGACGTGCCCGGGGTGCGCTTCCCGCTGTCCGGCCCGGCCGGACAGCGGGAAGCGGCGGGGTCAGCCGGTCGCCCGGTGCCCGACGACGGTCTGCTCCTGCCGGCCCAGGCCCTCGATCTCCAGGGCCACGACGTCGCCGACCCTGAGATAGGGGAAGCGGCCGGACAGCGCGACGCCCTCCGGGGTGCCGGTGTTGACGACGTCGCCCGGCATCAGCAGCATGTGCTGGCTGAGGTGGACGATCAGCTCGGGCACCGAGAAGATCATGTCGGCGGTGCTGGAGTCCTGCCGGGGCTCACCGTTGACCCAGGACCGCAGCCGCAGCCGGCCGGGGTCGAGCTCGCTCGCCGGGCGCAGCACCGGCCCGAGCGGGTTGAACGTCTCCGCGCACTTGCCCTTGGACCACTGGCCGCCGGAGACCTCGATCTGGAAGGCGCGCTCGGACAGGTCGTTGGCGAGCGCGTAGCCGGCCACGTAGTCCAGTGCGTCGGCCGGGTCGGTGAGGTGGCGCGGCGTGCGCTTCATGACGACGGCGAGCTCGACCTCCCAGTCGGTCTTCGTCGACCCGAGCGGCAGGACGACGTCGTCGTCCGGGCCGACCACGCAGCCGGGGTGCTTGAGGAAGACCACCGGGTGCTCCGGCGGTGCGGCGCCGGACTCCGTGGCGTGGGCCGCGTAGTTCATTCCGATGCACACCACGGCGGGCGGGCGCGCGATCGGTGCGCCGATCCGCTGCCCGGCCGTGTCGACCGGGTCGAGCGTGCCGGCGGCGAGGGCGGCGGCCACCCGCTCGATGCCGTCGGTCTCGAAGAAGGAACCGTCCAGGTCGGCGGTCAGCCCGGTGAGGTCGTACTCCCGGCCCTCGTGGCGCACGGCCGGGCGTTCCTTGCCGGGAGCGCCGAAGCGGAACAACTCCATGTCAGTCCCTTCGTGTCGTGGGTGCGGCGCCGTCCCGGTAGCCCAGGCGCAGCGAGAGCTGGTGGGCCGTGGAGCAGAGCGTGTCGATGGTGCGCCGGATGAGTTCGGGTGTCTTGCGGACCTCGGGAATGGAGACGCTGATGGCGGCCCGGGTGGTGGCCCGCAGGCCGTTCAGCGGGGCGGCGACGCAGAAGACGCCCGGGGTGTACTCGCAGTTGTCGATCGCGTACCCGTGCGTGCGGGCCTGCCGGACGGCGGCGACGAGCTCGGGGAGCGAGGTGACGGTCTGCGGCGTGTACCGGACGAACTCCGTGTCGGCGAAGCGGTCCCGCAGGTCGTCCTCGTCGAGCTGGCTGAGCAGCGCCTTGCCGATGCCGGTCGCGTACGCCGGCAGGCGCACGCCGACCCGGGAGGCGAGGCGCAGGTGGTGATCCGGATCGACCTTGGCGATGTAGACGTTGTCGGTGCCGTCGAGGGTGGCGAGCTGGACCGTCTCGTTCAGCGTGTCCCGGAGGGTCTCCATGTACGGCAGCGCGACCTTCTCCAGGTCGTTGATCGCGACGTAGCTCTGGCCGGCCTGCCACAGCCGGATGCCGATGCGGAACCGGCGGGTGTCCGGGTCCTGTTCGAGGAAGCCCCGGGCCGTCATCGTCATGAGCAGCACGTAGGTGCTGCTCTTCGGGAACTCCAGGCGGCGCTGGACCTCGGTCAGGGTCAACCCGTCACGGTGCTCGGTCAGCAGGTCGAGGATCGCCAGCGTGCGGTCTGCCGACTTGACGAGAGTGCTCATAGGAACGGCCCTGTTCATGTAGATGAACCGTGGTTTTGATACTGGTACCATACAACCTCGTCGCCGCCCGTGGGTCACCGGGTCGGGCGGCACGCCGAAAGGACATCGATTGGGCCAGGATGCCGGGCCTTCCGCCCGTACCGCCGCGTCAGCTCCGCCCCCGGTCCGGGTGGCGCTGTTCGTCACGTGCCTCGTGGACGGGCTGGTGCCCCGCGTCGGCGCCGCGACGGTCGCGGTGCTCGAACGGCTGGGCCTCGACGTGGCCGTGCCCCGGCGACAGACCTGCTGCGGTCAGCTCCACGTGAACTCCGGCTACCCCGACCAGGCGCTGGCCCTGGTCCGCAACCACGTCGCGGCGTTCGCCGACGCCGAGGCGATCGTCGTGGCCAGCGGCTCGTGCGTGGCGGCCATCCGGCACCAGCACGTCGAACTCGCCCGGGCGGCCGGCGACGAGGGGCTGGCCGCCGCGGCGGCCGCCGTCGCGGCACGCACCTACGAGCTTTCCGAGTTCCTCGTCGACGTGTGCGGCGTGCTGGACGTCGGTGCGTGGTTCCCCCACCGGGTGACGCTGCACCAGGCGTGCCACGCGCTACGCCTGCTGCGCACCGGCGACCGGGCGCGACGACTGCTGGACCGGGTCGAGGGCATCGAACTCGTCGACCTGCCCGACGCCGACTCCTGCTGCGGCTTCGGTGGCACCTTCGCGCTGAAGAACGCGTCGGTGTCCGCCGCCATGCTCGCCGACAAGCTGCGGGCGGTCGACGCCACCGGGGCGACCGTCGTCACCGCAGGGGACGCCTCGTGCCTCACGCACCTCGGCGGCGGGCTCTCCCGCGCGGCGGCGGGGGCCCGCACCGTGCACCTGGCCGAGATCCTGGCCGCGACCCGAGACCGACCGTGGGCACCGCCCGGTGCTCCGCCGCACCCGAGGAGACGACCGTGACGGTGTTCCTGGGCCTGCCCACCGCGTCGCCCGGCGTCGGCAACCTGCACGCCGCGACGCCGTTCCCGACCGCCGCCGCCGAGGCGCTGCGCGACGACCAGCTGCGGCGCAACCTCTCGCACGCCACCCGCACCATCCGTGGCCGGCGACTGCAGACGGTCGCCGAGCTCGACGACTGGGAGCAGCTCCGGGCCGCCGGAGCCGCCATCAAGGACGACGTGCTCGACCACCTCGACCGCTACCTGCTCCAGCTCGAACAGGCGGTGACCGCCCGGGGCGGCACGGTGCACTGGGCCCGGGACGCGGCGGAGGCCAACGCCATCGTCGTCGACCTGGTCCGGCAGGCCGGCGCGACCGAAGTGGTCAAGGTCAAGTCGATGGTCACCGCCGAGATCGGCCTCAACGAGGCGCTGGCCCGGGGCGGCATCGGCGCCGTCGAGACCGACCTGGCCGAGCTGATCGTGCAACTCGGCCGGGACCACCCCAGTCACATCCTCGTGCCCGCCATCCACCGCAACCGGCGGGAGATCCGCGACATCTTCCGGCGCGAGATGGTCGGCGTGGACCCCGCGCTCGGCGACGAGCCGGCCGAGCTGGTCGAGGCGGCACGGGCCCACCTGCGGCAGCGGTTCCTCACGGCGCGGGTGGCCGTCTCCGGGGCGAACTTCGCGATCGCCGAGACGGGCACCCTGGCGGTCGTCGAGTCCGAGGGCAACGGGCGGATGTGCCTCACCCTGCCCCGCACCCTGATCACCGTCATGGGGATCGAGAAGGTCCTGCCGAGCTGGCGCGACCTCGAGGTGTTCCTGCAACTGCTGCCCCGCTCGTCGACCGCCGAGCGGATGAACCCGTACACGTCGATGTGGACCGGCGCGGTGGAGGGGCAGGAGTTCCACCTCGTGCTGCTCGACAACGGGCGCACCGCGACCCTGGCCGACCCGGCCGGTCGGGCGGCCCTGCGGTGCATCCGGTGCTCGGCGTGCCTGAACGTCTGCCCGGTCTACGAGCGCACGGGCGGACACGCCTACGGCTCGGTCTATCCCGGGCCGATCGGCGCGGTGCTCACCCCGCAACTGACCGGGGTGGCCGACCACCCCCACCTGCCGTTCGCGTCGACCCTGTGCGGGGCCTGCTTCGACGCGTGCCCGGTGGCGATCGACATCCCGCGCATGCTGGTGCACCTGCGGGCGCAGGCGGTGGCGGCGGGCGCGCGGCAGCGGCGGCTGCCGACGTCCGAGGCCGCCGCGATGTCGGTGCTCGGCTGGCTCATGTCCAGCCCGGGGCGCTGGTCCGCCGCCCTACGGGCGCTGTGGCTGGGGCGGGTCCTGGGCCGGCGCACCGGCTGGATCCGCCGGCTGCCGCCGCCGATGTCGGCGTGGACGAGGTCGCGGGACGCGCCCCGCCCGCCGCGCCGCCCGTTCCGGGCCCGGGGCAGGCGGCGGTGAGCCGCGACGGGTCCGCCGGCGGGACCGGACGCGACGCCGACGCCGCGCGGGCCGAGGTGCTGCGCCGGGTCCGGCTCGCCGTCGGGACGCAGCCGCCCGGCGTCGGGGTGTCCCGGGACTACCGGGGCGTCGGCGCGCGCCCCGCCGACGACCCGGTCGGGTTGTTCGTGGAGCGGCTGACCGACTACCGGGCGAGCGCGTACCGGTGCGGCGCGGACGAGGTCGGCGAGACGATCGCCGGCATCCTGGGCGAGCACGGCCGGACCCGGATCTGCGTCCCCCACGGCCTGCCCGCCCGGTGGACCGCGCCCGGTTGGCAGGTGGTCGGCGGCGACGCGCCACCGGACCCGGTCGCGCTCGACGCCTTCGACGGCGTGGTCTCCGGTTGCGCCCTGGCGATCGCGCTCACCGGCACGATCGTGCTCGACTCGGGGCCGGGCCAGGGCTGGCGCGCGGTCACCCTGGTTCCCGACTACCACCTGGTGGTGGTGCGTGCCGACCAGATCGTGCCGGCCGTGCCGGACGCGATCGCCCGACTGGACGCCACCCGGCCGATGACCTGGATCAGCGGGCCCAGTGCCACGAGCGACATCGAGTTCGACCGGGTCGAGGGGGTGCACGGTCCGCGCACCCTGGACGTGCTGGTGGTGGCCGAGGGCCGGTAGGCCGAGCCCGGCCGGGCGGGGCCCTGTCGAGTGCCGGCAGGTCCCGCCCCTACCGGACGGTGGCGCGTAGCTCGACCTTGCGGACCTTGCCGGAGGCCGTCTTGGGCAGGTCGCCGAACTCGATGTGGTCGGGCACCTTGAAGGCGGCCAGGTGGGCCCGCACGTGGGCGCGCAGCGCGTCCGGGTCGGCGGGCGCGCCGGGCCGCAGCGTCACGAAGGCCACCGGCCGCTCGCCCCAGCGCTCGTCGGGCACCGCGACCACCGCGGCCTCCAGCACCGCGGGATGGCTGCACAGCACCGCCTCGACCTCTATGGACGAGATGTTCTCCCCGCCCGAGATGATCACGTCCTTGGCGCGGTCGCGCAGTTGGAGGTAGCCGTCGGGGTGCCGGACCCCGAGGTCGCCGGTGCGGAACCAGCCGCCCGGTCCGGCCTCCCGGGTCGCCGCCTCGTCCCGGTAGTAGCCGAGCATCACGTTGTTGCCGCGGATCGCGACCTCGCCGACCGTCTCGCCGTCGGCGGGGACGTCGCGTTCGTCGGCGTCCAGCACCCGCAGCTCGCACGAGACCACGTTGGCCACGCCCTGCCGGGCGCGCAGCGTCGCCTGCTCCGCGGCCGGCCGGTCATCCCACTCCGGCCGCCAGTCGCAGATCGCCGCCGGGCCGAAGGTCTCGGTCAGCCCGTACAGGTGCGTGACGTCGAAGCCGAGCGCCGCGCACCGGCGCAGCAGGCTGGGCGACGGCGGCGCGCCGCCGACCGCGACCGTGACCTGCCGGCCCGCGCCGGCGCCGGCCGCGTCCGCCTCGGCGAGGGACACGAGCACCGTGGGCGCGGCGCACAGCATGGTGACCCGCTCGTCGCGGATCAGTTCCCAGACCCGATCCGGCGCGACCCTGGGCAGGCAGACGTGGGTGCCCCCGGCCGCGGTCACCGCCCAGGTGAAGCACCAGCCGTTGCAGTGGAACATCGGCAGTGTCCACAGGTAGACGGTGTCGGCGCGCAGCCCGAAGTGGGCGACCATCGCCAGCGACTGGAGGTAGGCGCCCCGGTGGTGGTACATGACCCCCTTGGGGCGGCCGGTGGTGCCGCTGGTGTAGTTCAACGCCATCAGCGCCCGCTCGTCGGGCACCGGCACCCGGCGCGGCGGCGCGGCGGCGAGCAGCCGCTCGTACTCCGCGCCGCCGTCGACCAGCCGCACCCCGGGCAGCGCCCGGACGATCGTGGCGGCGAACCCGGCGAGATCCGGGTCGTGCAGCAGGACCCGGCAGCCGGCGTGGTCGAGGATGTAGCGCAGTTCGTCGGCGGAGAGCCGGGTGTTCAGGGTGACGAGGACCGCGCCGCCGTAGAGGACCCCGAAGTGTGCCTCCAGCATGAGGTGCGTGTTCGGTGCCAGGACGGCGACCCGGTCACCCGGCCGGACGCCGAGGTCGGCCAGCGCGCCGGCCAGGCGCAGGCACCGGTCGTGGAACTGGTGGTACGTCAGCCGAAGCGCGCCGTCGACGACCGCCAACCGGTCGGCGTGCACCGCCGCGGCCCGGTCGAGGAAGGCGGTCGGGGTCAGGGGTTCGAAGCTGAGGCTGCTGTGGGGCCCGTCCCGGTCGGCACGGCCCGCTCGGGCGCTGCTCGCCATAACAGAGGGTTCCGTCTCGCTCGGCTGGAGAGTCCGGCCATTGTTTCCACCTGTTCCAGATGCTGTCAACAGGTTCAAATATGTGAACCGGCCTGGTGGTGGTGCCCCGCGATCCGCAGGGCCATCTCCCCGTACTGGCGGACGACCTCGTCCTCGGTGAACTCGCCGTCGGGCCGGAACCACATCGCCACGCCGATGCCCATGTCGAGAATCGCGTACGAGGCGAGCCGGGCCGACGGGACCCGGAACCGGCCGAGGTCGACGCCGTCGGTGATGAGCTGGCGCAGCCGCCGCTCGTAGGTGGCGCGCCGGTCGAGGATGTCGCTGCGGTGCGGCTCGTCCAGGCTGTTGATCTCCCGGTTGCCGACGAACGCCTCCGCCGCGTGCCGGGCGTGGTAGCGCACGTGGGCCTCGGCGGCCCGGCGCAGCCGGCTCCCGACGTCGGTGCCGCCGTCTAGGGCGACCTGCTGGTCCTCCAGCAGCGCCGTCATGGTGCGCAGCATGATCCCGGCGAGCAGGTCCTGCTTCGAGCGCACGTGCTTGTACACGCTGGGGCCCCGGATTCCGGCGCGTTCGCCGATCTCGTCCATGGTGGTGAGCTGGTAGCCGCGGGCGGCGAACAGGTCGAGCGCTGCGGCCCGAACCTGCTCGCCCCGATCCGGCCGCCCGCCCGCAGCGGTGGGGGCGGGGGTGTGCGGGCGTGCCTGGTCGTCCATCTTCCGGGATTCCACCGGCACATGTTGACACGCTCCCGCGGGGCTGCTTCCCTGTATCGGCTAGTGAGCGTTAGCTCAGGTTGACGGCATCGGAGGCAGTCTTGGCCGTGGATCTCACCCCCGACGACGCTGCCCGCTCCGTCGCCGAACGCACCCGGGCGTTCGTCCGGGGCACGGTGCTCGCCGTCGAGCGCGAGCACCGGGGCAGCGCCCATGCGCTGCCGGAGCAGGTGCGGCTCGATCTGCAGGCCGCGGCGAGACAGGCGGGGGTCTTCTGCCCGCACCTGCCCCCGCGGTGGGGCGGCCTGGGCATCGACCGGCGCGGGCAGGCGCTCGTCTTCGAGGAGGCCGGCTACTCGCTGTTCGGCCCGCTGGCGCTCAACATCGCGGCCCCCGACGAGGGCAACATGCACCTGCTGGCGGCGGTGGCCGACCCCGACCAGCAGGAGCGGTACCTCCGCCCGCTCGCGGCCGGGCTGATCCGTTCCTGCTTCGCCATGACCGAGCCGGCGCCGGGGGCGGGATCCGACCCGAGCGCGCTCGCCACCACGGCCCGCCCGGTGTCGGGTGGGTGGGTCCTGAACGGGCGCAAGTGGTTCACCACCGGCGCCGACGGGGCGGCGTTCGCCATCGTCATGGCCCGCACCTCCGGCCAACCCGGCGACCGGGGTGGGGCGACGATGTTCCTGGTCGACACCGACGCCCCCGGGCTGGAGCTGGTCCGGACGATCGAGACCCTCGACGAGGCGATGGTCGGCGGGCACGGCGAGTTCCTGCTACAGGACTGCTTCGTCCCGGCCGACCGGGTCCTCGGCGCGGTGGACCAGGGGTTCGACAACGCCCAGGTCCGGCTCGCGCCGGCACGCCTGACGCACTGCATGCGGTGGCTCGGCCTGGCCCGCCACGCCCAGGACGTCGCGCTGGACCGCGCGGCGGGCCGGCGGGCCTTCGGGTCGGCGCTGGCCGACCTGGGCATGATCCAGCAGATGCTCGCCGACAGCGAGATCGAGATCGAGGCCAGCCGCGCCCTCATCCTGCGGGCGGCGTGGGAACTCGACTCCGGAGGCCGCGCCGCGCAGTCCACCTCCGTCGCGAAGGCGTTCGTCGCGGAGGCGGTGTGGCGGATCGTCGACCGGTCGCTGCAGATCTGCGGCTCCCTCGGCGTCTCGGGCGACCTCATGCTCGGGCGCTACCTGCGGGAGGTGCGCCCGTTCCGGATCTACGACGGGCCGAGCGAGACCCATCGCTGGGCGATCTCCCGTCGGGCGGTCAAGCGCCGGGCCCAGGAGCGCGACGCGGCGGTGCGGGGAGCGCTGCCGGCATGACCGCCGACCTGCGTCCGCTGGACCTGCCCGCGCTGGAGGCGTACCTGGCCGACCGCATCCCGGGCCTCGTCGGGGGCCTGCGGGTGGACTTCGTGGACGGTGGGCGTTCCAACCTGACGTACGCCGTCCACGCCGGCGACCGGTCGTGGGCGCTTCGGCGTCCTCCGTTCGGCACCATCGCGCCCTCGGCGAACGACATCCACCGCGAGTTCCGGGTCACCGCCGCCCTGGCCGGCTCGACCGTGCCGGTCGCGGCACCCGTGCTGTACTGCGCGGACCCGGCCGTGATCGGGGCGCCGTTCAGCCTCGCGGCCTGGGTCGACGGCGTGGTGATCCGCGACCCCGGGCAACTCGCCGTCCTCGCGCCGTCGACCGTGCGCGCCGTCGGGCATTCGATGGTCGACCTGTTGCTGCGGCTGCACTCCGTGGCGCCCGCGAGCGTCGGCCTCGACGCCTTCGGCCGGCCGGAGGGCTTCCTGCTGCGACAGGTGCACCGCTGGAAGCGGCAGTGGGACGTCGTCGCGACCCGGCCGTCCGCCGACGCCGACGAACTGCACCGACGCCTGGCGGCCGCCGTGCCGCCGCAGTCCGCGCCGGGCATCGTGCACGGCGACTTCCGGCTGGACAACATCATCTACGCGGCGGACCTGTCCGGCGCGGCCGCGCTGCTCGACTGGGAGATGGCCACGATCGGCGACCCGCTCACCGACCTGGGTCTGCTGCTGGTCTACACCGACCCGGTGTGCGCGCCCGTGCTGCCGCACGGCTGCCCGGTGACCGGCAGCGACCACTTCCCGACCCGCGACGAGCTGGTGGCGGGCTACGCCGCCGGCACGTCCCGCGACCTCACCCATCTGACCTTTTACGAGGCGCTGGGTTACTACAAGCTGGCCGTGATCGCGGAGGGCGTGCACCGCCGGTTCGTGGAGGGGATGACCGTCGGCTCCGGTTTCGAGACGGTGGGCGGTGCCGTGCCCGGCCTGCTCGCCGCCGGGCTGGCCCGGCTCGGCCGGTGATCCGGGCACCCCTTCAGAAGCAGGGGAACCGGATGTCCGCGCTGGCGGTCTCGGCGCCGCTGGCGACCGTCACCCGCACGATGACGTCGGCGTACGCCGAACAGTATCCGCTGCTCGCCGGGCCCTGGTCGGCGTA
This sequence comes from Micromonospora carbonacea, assembly GCF_014205165.1. NCBI lineage: Bacteria > Bacillati > Actinomycetota > Actinomycetes > Micromonosporales > Micromonosporaceae > Micromonospora > Micromonospora carbonacea. The sequence goes on from NZ_JACHMZ010000001.1 coordinate 2,535,193, forward strand.
GAGGCCCGTGAACGGCGTCAGCGGCTGCCACGTGTAGCGGTAGTCGCCGGCGCCGCCGGTGGCCGACGCGGTGCAGCCGAAGTCGCGCCACTGGCCGATGCCGAACTGGGCCTTGCAGTGACCGTCGACGGCCAGCGTGGTGGTGGCGGCCGGGGCGCCGAGCGTCGCGCCGCCCAGCGCGGTCGCGGCCAGGCCGGCGGCGACTGTCGTGATCAGGCTCATCGGGGTCCTCCGATCGACATGCGTTCACGTCCGGACGGTGTGGCAGCCGGCGCGACCGCGCCTGGACCGACCGTACGGCCCGCCCGCCCGCACCGCAGTACGAGCCGCCCAATTCATCGACATACTCCCATGTAACGATATTGACATCAGATGTCATACGAATTACGTTGGCCATGCTCCCGTCACCCTCCGCCAGGCGGGGGAGCGCACGTGCCGCAGCAGCCCTGCCTGCACCCGGACGGGCGTCGTCAAGCTGGCCGTCCCCGGTCAGTCGGTGCTGGCGGCCACGCGGGGGTGAGGAACACCGATGTCGACTCCGGCGCCGGGCGCTGGTGCCCGGATGGCCCGGCTCTTCAACCCGCATTCCCGAGAGATGGGGAGGACAATGCGAAAGCTAGCCGCTGCCCTCACGGCGCTGGTCACCGCCGCCGCGCTCGTGCTGATCGGGCCGCCGGGACCGGCGTCCGCCGCCCCCTACGTTCCGCAGGGGTCCAACCGGTCCGTGCTCAACTTCAACACCCACTGGCTGTTCTCCGGCGACGTGCCCGGCGGCGCCGGGCAGGCCGTGGGGCTGGACGAGAGCGGCTTCGTCCCCGTGACGCTGCCCTACTTCCGGACCCATCCGCACAAGGGCTTCCCCAAGGGCGACTTCGAGGCGCCCGCCTCGTGGTACCGCCGCCACTTCACGCTGCCCGCCCAGTACTCCGGCCGCCGGATCGCCGTCGAGTTCCAGGGCGTCGCGAAGGTCGCCGACGTCTACGTCAACGGCACCTTCGTCGGCCAGCACAAGGGCGCCTACACCTCCTTCACGTACGACATCACGCCGTACCTCAACATCGGCGGCGCCGACAACGTGATCGCGGTGAAGGTCGACTCCATGACCCGCAACGACATCCCGCCGGAGGGCGGCGCGATCGACTACTACGTCTGGGGCGGGATCGTCCGCGACGTCAACATGATCGTCACCGACCCGGTGCACGTGGACTGGACGTACCTCACCACGCCGAACACCAACACGGTCAACGCGCGGACCCGGGTGCGCAACGACAGCGCACAGTCCCGCTCGGTCACCGTCGTCACCCAGGTCGTCGACGCCACCAACAACGTCGTGGCCACCGGCACGGCCACCCAGACCATCGGGGCGCAGTCGGCCGTCGAGTTCGCCTACAACACCAGCACGATCGCCAACCCCACCGCCTGGCACCCGGACCGGCCGTACCTCTACACCGTCTACACGCAGGTGCGCGACGGCTCCACCTACGTGGACGAGCACAAGACCCGGATCGGCATCCGGAGCATCCAGTTCAACAAGAGCGACGGCAAGTTCTACATCAACGGCCAGGCGCTGAAGCTGCGCGGGCTCAACCGGCACGAGTCCTACCCCTACATCGGCCGGGCCGCGCCCAACCGGCTCCAGGCCAAGGACGCCGACATCATCAAGTACGAGCTCGGCGCGAACATCGTGCGGACCTCGCACTACCCGCAGGACCCGGAGTTCCTCGACCGCGCCGACGAGATCGGCCTGCTGGTCATGGAGGAGATCCCCGGCTGGCAGCACATCGGCAACACCGCCTGGCAGGACATCGCGGTGGAGAACGTCCGCGAGATGGTGATGCGCGACCGCAACCACCCGTCGGTCGTGCTGTGGGGGGTGCGGATCAACGAGTCCGGCGACAACCACAACTTCTACACCCGCACCAACAACCTGGCCCGGCAGCTCGACCCGTCGCGTCCCACCGGCGGCGTGCGCAACTTCAAGGGCAGCGAGCTGCTGGAGGACGTCTACACCTACAACGACTTCTCCGGCACCGCCGAGGCGCCGACCGTGCTGCCGTGGCTGGTCACCGAGGCGGTCGGGCACACCTCCCCGCACAAGTCGTGGGACCCGGAGCAGACGCAGGTCAACACGATGCGGGTGCACCTGAACGTGCAGAACACCGCCGCCGGCAGGTCGAACATGGCCGGCGCGCTGGGCTGGGCGGCGTTCGACTACAACACCACGTTCGTCACCCCGCCGTCGTGCCAGGACTACACCTGCTACCACGGCGTCTCGGACATCTTCCGGATCCCGAAGATCGCCGCCGCCGCGTACGCCTCGCAGCGCGACCCCGCGCTGTACGGGCCGTACGTGTCGATCGCCAGCCAGTGGACGCCCGGCGTCTCCAGCGGCACCGTCTACGTCGGCGGCAACTGCCAGCAGGTCGAGCTGTTCGTCAACGGGGCGTCCCGCGGGCGCATCAACCCCAACGCGTACACGAGCCTGCCGCACCCGATGTTCCAGTTCACCGGGATCACCGTGAGCAGTGGGCAACTGCGGGCGGACTGCTGGATCGGCGGGCAGGTCGTGGCCACCGACACCCGGCACACCCCGGGCGCGGCGACCCGGCTGACGCTGACGGCCGACGACTCCGCGATCAAGGCCGACGGCGGCGACATGACCCGCGTCGTGGTCCGGGCCCTGGACAGCAACAACCAGGTGGTGCCCACCAACAGCGCCCCCGTGTCGTTCAGCGTCACCGGGCCCGGGGCGGTCGTGGGGGAGAGCCCGCTGGCCCTGGAGGCCGGCACCGGCGCGGTGTACGTCAAGAGCGCGCTGGGCCAGACGGGCGCGGTGACGCTGACGGCGTCCGCGCCGGGCCTGACGTCGGCGAACGTCACCGTGAACACGACGGCGTTCACCGACCCGATCGTGCCGGCCGGAGCGTACACGTTCGGCTTCCCGGTCGACGTCAACGACCGGCAGAGCTTCGTCTACGCGGGCAGCTGGCAGGCCGTCGGGGACAACCAGACCTTCAGCAAGGACTACACCCGCAGCGGCACCGCCGGCGACACGGCCACCCTCACCGTCACCGGCAACCGCGTGGTGCTGTTCGGGGTGCAGGACCCGTCGCACGGCTCGGCCGCCGTCTCGGTCGACGGCGGTCCGGAGCAGACGGTCAGCTTCCAGGCGTCCGCCCGCCGCGGCAACGTGGCGCTGTTCAACAGCGGCACCCTCACCCAGGGGCAGCACGTCGTGCGGGTACGGGTCGTCGGCAACGGCCCCGTCGCGCTGGACCGGGCCACCGTCGTGTCGGCCGCGCCGGCAGTGGTGGCGCCGCCGCCCCCGGCCAACGGCGGGAACGGCCAGCAGGGCACCCTCGTCGGCGCGCAGTCCAACCGCTGCGTGGACGTGCCGAACTCGACGACGACCAACGGCACCCAGGTGCAGCTCTTCGACTGCGGCGGCGGCAGCAACCAGCGGTGGACCTACACGGCGAGCCGGCAGCTCCAGGTGTACGGCAACAAGTGCCTGGACGCCTACGGCCAGGGGAGCAGCAACGGCACCACGGTCGTGATCTGGGACTGCAACGGCGGCAGCAACCAGCAGTGGAACGTCAACGCCGACGGCACCATCACCGGGGTCGCGTCGGGGCTCTGCCTGGATGCCAGCGGCGCCGCCACCGCCAACGGCACGAAGATCGTCCTGTGGTCGTGCAACGGCGGCGCGAACCAGCGGTGGAGCCTGAAGACCTCCTAGCCGCCCGCCACCCGGATCCGGGCCGGCCCGCGCACCCTGCGGGCCGGCCCGTCGTCCGTGCCCCCGCCGCGGGGCACGGCCGGCGCCGACCGTGCCCGGTCAGCCTTCCGCCACCGCGGCGCGGAGGGCGCGGAGCGCGTAGTAGACGCGGGAGCGCACGGTGCCGACCGGGACATCGAGGTCGGCGGCGACCTCGTGGGCCGTCCGGTCACGGAAGTAGACCTCGTGCAGCACGCGGCGGTGGTCTGCGCTGAGCCGGCCGACCGCTTCCCGCAACGCCTGGTTCGCGATCGCGGTGTCGGCGGTGTCGTCGCCGGTCGCGCCGAACTCCTGGTCCGTCTGCGTGGCCACCTCGACCGGGCGGGCCTGCCGTCGCCGGGCCTCGTCGATGACGAGCCGCCGGGCCACGGTGAACAGCCAGCGTCGGCTTCGGCCGTCGCTGTCGGGCGGCAGCGAATCGAGGTGACGCCACGCCCGCAGCAGGGTCTCCTGGATGACGTCCTCGGCGGTCTGCCGGTGGCTGTTGGTCAGGCCGTGGACGAACCGGGTCAGTGGCGTGCCGTGTGCGGCGAGCAGCTCACGGATGCGGGTGTCGGTGTCGTTGTCGTTGGCCAGGCAGGTCACAGGGCGGTCCAATCACTCGGGCGGCACGGCTGCCGGGAATGACGTTAGGAACGCCGGCTGACGTGTTTGTGACGATGTGGCGCGGCGGTCCGGCCCCGCGCGCGCGGGGCCGGACCGCCGGACCGCGCCGCACGGCGCGGTCCGGTCGATCACCTCGCCTGGTCGAGCCAGAGGGCGTCGGGGCCGGCGGGGAAGCGCAGCTGGCCGGTGGTGTCGTGGACGGCCCGCCACACCGTCTCGGCGACGTCGCTCTCCCGGGTGAACAGGTCCTGGTTGACGAAGCCGCCGAGGGTCCTCTTCGCGAAGGGCTCGTAGGGCGCCGGGACCAGTCCCTCCAGCGAGGCGGTGAGGTCGATGTTGTTCGTCGCCCCGGCGGCGAAGTTCGTCGTCAGGCAGGCCCCCGGCTCGACGGTCCTGGCCCGCACGCCGAACTCCGCGAGCTCCAGGGCGAGGGACGCGGTGAACCCCTCGATGGCCATCTTGCTGGCCTTGTAGACGGCCGAGAGCGCCATGTGGCCGAGCACCACGCTGGAGGTCACGTTGACCACCACCCCGGACCCGCGCTCGCGGAACTGCGGCAGCACCGCCTGGGTGGTCGCCATCACCCCGAAGGTGTTGGTCTCGAAGATCTCCCGGACCCGGGCCATGGGGGTGCCCTCGAAGACGCCGATCAGCCCGACGCCGGCGTTGTTGACCAGGGCGTCGACGGGCCCCGCCGCGGCGAACGCGGCGGTGATCGTGTCGGGCCTGGTCACGTCGAGCTCCAGGACGCGGAGCCGGTCCGACTCGGGCAGGACGTCCGCGCGCGGCGTCCGCATGGTGGCGATGACGTTCCACCCCTGCGCGAGGAAGTGCCGGGCGGTCTCCCGCCCGTATCCGGAGGAGGCACCGGTGATGAGGATCGTCTGCATGGCGTGAATGCTCCTGTCGCCCGTTCGGATGGTTGCCGCACCAATGCTGTGCGGTGGCCGGGGGAGTCACATCTGTCATTCGACTTCCCGATCCGGCCGCCGCCGGGGCGGGCGACTCAGGCGTCGCCCCGGCGGCTGGGGCCCGGCTACGACGGGAGGGCGCCGATCTGCTGCATGATGGTCAGCCGGTCGGGCGACACCCAGAACTCCGCGATCTTGCCGGCCTCGACGCGCATGACGCCGATGCCGACCGCCGAGACCCGCCGCCCGCTGGCGGGCACGCCCATGAGCTCCCCGTCGTGGGTGCCCTCGTACCGGCAGCGCAGCGCCACGAGGTCCCCGTCGGCGATCAGCTCGACGAGGGGGTGGCGCAGGTCGGGCATGCCGGCGAAGAACGCGTCACCGAACTCCTTCACCCCCTGCCGGTCCATCGACGGCAGCCCGGCCGGGTGGAACCGGTAGTCGTCGGTGCACAGGTGCAGCGGGGTCGTCCGGCCGCGGTCGAGCTCCTGGAAGTAGTCGCGGACGATCCGCTTGTTCTCCTCGGACATGGGTGGTCCTCTCGGTCGAGGGGTCGGGATGGTGACGAGCCGGGGCGGGCCCCGCCGCGACGGCTCGCCGGTCAGTCTCGTGTGGCCGGCGGCGCGCGGCGTCTGTCATCCGACTGCATCTCGCCCTGCCGGCCGCCCGCGGTTCCGGCGTTCCGCTCACCCGTCGCGGTGGTGGGGTCACGCTGCGCGGCGACTCGCCCGACACATCATCTGGTGTTGCCATCTTCGCCTTGCGCCCATATATGGTGTCACCCGTAGCTGGTTCGGCCGCCGCTCCACGGTGGTCGAGGCAAGAGGGAACCCGGTGCGAATCCGGGGCTGCCCCGCAGCGGTGAGTGGGAACGACCGCCGTCAACGAAGCACTGGGCCCGGCCGGGCCTGGGAAGCGACGGCCAGTAGGCACCGAGCACGACGCCCGCGAGTCCGAAGACCTGCCAGCGTGCCGCACGCGTCGCGTGCGGCGGTCGAAGGCCGCGTGGGACGGCCGACGCCATCAGCCGGGCAGCGGCGGCGAAGCGCGCCGTCGCGGGTGCCCGGCGGCGTCCTCCCGCGCGCCCTCGACCTCGGGGACGGGCTTGAGGAGGGCGAACATGGGCGCGACGCGGGAGCTGGCGGGGCCGGGGCAACGCCGGCACGTCATGCAGGTCCGGAAGCGGGACGGCGACACCGAGCCGGTGGACGTCAACAAGATCGTCGAGGCGGTGCAGCGCTGGGTCGCCGACCTGGACGAGGTCGATCCGTTGCGGGTGGCGACGAGGACGATCAGCGGCCTGTACGACGGGGCGACCACCGCCGAGCTGGACAAGCTGTCGATCCAGACGGCGGCGGAGCTGATCGGCGAGGAGCCGCAGTACTCGAAGCTGGCGGCGCGGCTGCTGGCCGCGTACGTGGCCGAGGAGGTCCGCGGGCAGCAGGTGGACAGCTTCAGCCAGTCCATCCGGTACGCCCACGGCCTCGGCCTGATCGGCGACGACACGGCCGCGTTCGTGGCCGCCCACGCCCGCGAGCTGGACGACGCCGTCGACCCGGCCGGTGACCTGCGGTTCGAGTACTTCGGCCTGCGCACCGTCGCCGACCGCTACCTGCTGCGGCACCCGCAGACCCGGCTGGTGGTGGAGACGCCGCAGTACTGGCTGCTGCGGGTGGCCTGCGGGCTGTCGCAGACGCCGGGGGAGGCGGTCGACTTCTACCGGCTGATGTCCAGCCTGGCGTACCTGCCCAGCTCGCCGACGCTGTTCAACTCCGGCACCCGGCACACCCAGATGTCGTCGTGCTTCCTGGTCGACTCGCCGCGCGACGAACTCGACTCGATCTACGAGCGCTACCACCAGGTCGCGAAGCTGTCGAAGTTCTCCGGCGGTATCGGCATCTCCTGGTCGCGGGTGCGGGGCCGCGGCGCGCTGATCCGGGGCACCAACGGCAGGTCGAACGGGATCGTGCCGTTCCTCAAGACCCTCGACGCCGGGGTGGCGGCGGTCAACCAGGGCGGCCGGCGCAAGGGCGCTGCCTGCGTCTACCTGGAGCCGTGGCACCCGGACGTCGAGGAGTTCCTGGAGCTGCGGGACAACACCGGCGAGGAGTCCCGGCGCACCCACAACCTGAACCTGGCCAACTGGATCCCGGACGAGTTCATGCGCCGGGTCGAGGCCGACGGCGACTGGTCGCTGATCGACCCGTCCGACGCCCCCGAGCTGCCCGACCTCTACGGCGAGGCGTTCGACTCCGCGTACCGGGCGGCGGAGAAGAAGGCCGTCCGCACCGTCCGGGCCCGCGACCTGTACGGGCGGATGATGCGCACGCTCGCGCAGACCGGCAACGGGTGGATGACGTTCAAGGACGCGTCCAACCGGCTGTCCAACCAGACCGGCGAGCCGGGCAACGTGATCCACCTGTCGAACCTGTGCACCGAGATCCTGGAGGTCAACGACGACGCCGAGACGGCCGTGTGCAACCTCGGCTCGGTCAACCTGGGCGCGCACGTCGGGGCCGACGGCGTCGACTGGGACCGGCTGCGCGCGACGGTCCGCACGGCGGTGGTGTTCCTCGACCGGGTCATCGACATCAACTACTACCCGGCGGCGCAGGCGGCGGCGTCGAACCCGCGCTGGCGGCCGGTCGGGCTCGGGCTGATGGGCTGGCAGGACGCGCTGTTCACCCTGCGCCTGCCGTTCGACTCGCCCGAGGCCCGCGAGCTGTCGACCCGGGTGCAGGAGGAGATCCTGCTGACCGCCCTGGAGACCTCCGCCGGGCTCGCCGAACGGTTCGGACCGCACCCGGCGTACGACCGGACCCGGGCCGCCCGCGGCGAGCTGCACCCGGACCTGTGGGGCGCGGAGGTCACCCAGACGGCGCGGTGGGCCGCGCTGCGCGCGCGGATCGCCGCGCACGGCCTGCGCAACTCGCTGCTGGTCGCGATCGCGCCGACCGCCACCATCGCCTCGATCGCCGGCTGCTACGAGTGCATCGAGCCGCAGGTGTCCAACCTGTTCAAACGCGAGACCATGTCCGGCGAGTTCCTCCAGGTCAACACGTACCTGGTCCGTGAGCTGAAGGAGCGCGGGCTGTGGACCCCGGCGGTCCGCGAGCGGATCAAGCGCGACGAGGGCTCGGTGCAGGGCGTCACCGAGCTGCCCGAGGCGGTGCGGAGCCTGTTCCGCACGGCGTGGGAGCTGCCGCAACGCGCGCTGATCGACCTGGCCGCCGCCCGCGCCCCGTACATCGACCAGTCGCAGTCGCTCAACCTGTTCCTGAGCGCGCCGACCATCGGCAAGCTCTCCTCGATGTACCTGTACGCCTGGAAGGCCGGGCTCAAGACCACCTACTACCTGCGGTCGCGTCCCGCGACCCGGATCCAGCAGGCCACCGTCGCGGTCGCCCCGGCCACCGGGCCGGTCGTCGCGGTGAGCGCCGACGAGGCGCTGGCCTGCTCCCTGGAGAACCCCGAGAGCTGCGAGGCGTGCCAGTGACCACCGTTTCCGAACCCCACCCTGCCGCCGGCGAGCGGCACCTGCTGCTCGACCCCGGGATGGACCTGACCCTGCGGCCGATGCGCTACCCCCGGTTCTTCGACCGGTTCAAGGACGCGATCAGGAACACCTGGACCGTCGAGGAGGTCGACCTGCACTCCGACCTCGCCGACCTCGCCCGGCTCTCCCCGGCGGAGCAGCACCTGGTGTCCCGGCTGGTCGCGTTCTTCGCCACCGGCGACACCATCGTCGCCAACAACCTCGTGCTCAACCTCTACCAGCACGTCAACTCCCCGGAGGGCCGGCTCTACCTGTCCCGGCAGCTGTTCGAGGAGGCGGTGCACGTCCAGTTCTACCTGAACCTGCTGGACACCTACGTGCCCGACGAGCGGGAACGGTTCGCCGCGTTCGCGGCGGTGGAGAACATCCCGTCGATCGCCCGCAAGGCCGAGTTCTGCTACAAGTGGATCAACTCGATCCACGCGCTGCGGGAGCTGCGGACGCGGGACGACCGGCGGGCGTTCCTGCTCAACCTCATCTGCTTCGCCGCCTGCATCGAGGGGCTGTTCTTCTACGGCGCCTTCGCCTACGTGTACTTCCTGCGTTCCCGGGGGCTGCTGCACGGGCTGGCCTCCGGCACCAACTGGGTGTTCCGCGACGAGTCGATGCACATGGCGTTCGCCTTCGACGTGGTGGACACCGTGCGCGCCGAGGAGCCGGAGCTGTTCGACGCGGAGCTGGCGCGGCAGGTGCGGCAGATGCTGACCGAGGCCGTGGAGTGCGAGGTGCAGTTCGCCGCCGACCTGCTGGAGCAGGGCGTGTCCGGGCTGTCGCTGGCCGACATGCGCGAGTATCTCCAGCACGTGGCCGACCGGCGGCTGGCCACGCTCGGCATCGAGCCGATCTACCACAGCCGCAACCCGTTCGCGTTCATGGAGTTGCAGGACGTGCAGGAACTGTCGAACTTCTTCGAACGGCGGGTCTCGGCCTACCAGATCGGGGTGACCGGGACGGTGGGCTTCGACGAGGACTTCTGACCCGGCGGCTGCGCCGGCCGACCCCGGTCGCGGGGCGGGATCGGGTCGGCGTAGGCGCCGGGCGGCCCGGAGCGGAGCCTGCCGTTCGGGTACGGCCACCCGTTGGGCGTGCAGCCGTGCAGCCCGAGCGTCTGCTGCTGCATCACCGGCGCGGGGCGGCCCCGCCCGGGGCACAGCTGGTGGCCCATGCCGAGCCGGTGGCCGACCTCGTGGTTGACCAGGTACCGACGGTAGTGGGCGAGGTCCGTGCCGAAGCCGGGCGCTCCCTTGACCCAGCGGGCGACGTTGAGGACCACCCGGTCGCCGTTGCGGCAGGAGGTGTAGCCGTCCGGGTCGTCCTGGCAGAGCAGGTCGCGGGTGTCCGGGGTCGCCAGGTGGACGGTGAAGTCGGCCCGCTGACCGGGGCCGACCCGGCGCAGCCGCCACGTCCCGCCCGCGGTCCAGCCCTGCGGGTCGGAGAGGATCCGGGTGACCTCGGCGGCGAATTCCGCCACGGGGACGCCCCGGATGTCGCGCTCGACCGCCACCCGGTAGCGCAGCAGCCGGCCCCGCCCCGCTCCCGGGGCCACCTCGCCGGCGGCGAAGTCCCACCGGTTGCCGCCCCCGGCGGGATAGCTGACGGGCGGGGCGGGCGGCGGCGCGGGGGGCGCGGCGGCGGCCGGCGCGCCCCCGGAGGACACGGGGGCCGGCGGGGCCGGCGCGGCGGGGGCGGGCGCGCAGCCGGCCAGCAGCACGGCCGCCAGCGTCACGGCCGACGACGTGGCGGCAGCCCTGCGGGCGAGCGCGGCGGGCGGGTGCGGAACCATGGTCCTCCTTCGGCCGGTGCCCCGGTCGGGGCACGCGGCAGAGGGGACGGGCGGCCGGCGGCGAAAGTTGGTCCGCCGACGGCTCAACCTTTCCGGGGCGTCACCCGTCGGAGGAGGGCGTGAGGCAGATGAGAGACGGCGATGGCCAGAGGTGACCCGGAGTTCGTCGAGTTCGTCCAGGCGGCCTCCGGGCGGCTGGCGCACGCGGCGTTCCTGCTGACCGGTGACCATCACCAGGCCGAGGACGCCACGCAGACTGCCCTGGTCCGCACCTACGCCTCGTGGGCGCGGGTGCGCCGCGACGACCCCTACGCGTACACGCGACAGGTGATGGTCAACCACATCATCGACAACTGGCGGCGGCCGATCCGGGAGCAGCCCACCGACGAGTTGCCGCACCGGCAGCGGGGCGACGTCGCGGAGGAGGTGACCGCCCGGCGGCTCCTCCAGGTGGCCCTCGGCACGCTCACCGCGCGGGAGCGGGCGATCGTGGTGCTGCGCTACCTGTTCGACCTCCCGGAGCAGCAGGTCGCCCGCGAGCTCGGGGTCTCGCTGGGCACGGTCAAGAGCACCAGTTCCCGCGCCCTGGAGAAGCTGCGGCAGACCCTGGTCGAGGCGCCGACTCCCCCTGGAGGAAGCCGATGAACGAGGCAGACCGCCTCCGCGCGGCCATGCGCAGCACGGAGCGGGGCCGGGGGGACCGGTTCGACGTCGAGGCGATCATGCGGGAGGGCCGTCGGCTGCGTCGCCGCCGGGCGGCGCGCAGCGGGGCGGTCATGCTCGCCGTCGTGGCGGCGATCGTCGGGACCACGGTCGCGCTCCGGCGGGCCGAGCCGCCGCCATGGGGGGCCGAGCCGGCCGCGACCGCGCCGGTGACCCCATCGGCGACCCCATCGGCGACCCCGCCGACCGATCGGACGCCCGCCGCCACGGATCCGCCCAGCAGGCAGGCGCTCGGTGAGATCGTCCGGACCGGGATCCGGTACGGCGACGACGAGCGGGTGCTCTACTTCACCCCGGTCGCCGTGCCCGACGCGCCGGGCGTGACGATGGGGCTCGTCGCCGGCCGCCGCGCCCCTGACGGCCGACTGACCCCGGACCACCTGGCGAACGACATCGCGGGCGGCGACCGGCGGCCGGGCTTCCACCAGATCGGGTACGAACCGTCGGCCAGGCTCCCGCCCGCCAACCCGGTGCCCACGTTCGGTTACTTCGTGGGGCCCGCCGCGCAGATCACCGGCACCGTCGACGGGCGCGCCGTCGCCGCGAGGCTGGCCCGGTGGAGCGAGGACCCCGACGTGGTGGTCTTCTGGTTCCCGCCGCAGGCGCTGTCTCCCGGCCGGCGGCTGGACGGCATCGTCGCCCAGGACGCGTCGGGGCGGCAGTTGTGACGAGACCGCCCGATCCTGCCGATCGGTGGGTGCCACGTGAGCGACGCCGCCGGATTCAACGGCGACAGCATCCAATTCTGTCGATTAAATCACCGTGCGTGACGGTGGAGACCGCACGCGTCCCGGTGGATGGTGACCTGAGAAACACCGACAGTTGGTCGAGCACAGGAGGCAACAGCATGAGGAAGCGGATCGTTCGTATCGCCGTCAGCCTGGCCGCCGTGGCGGGGGCCACCGCCGCGATGGCGCTGCCGGCGCACGCCGCGTCTGCCGGCGCGGGCCTGACCTTCTACCAGGGCACGTTCGCCACGCCGGTGCTGCACGTCGCCGAGCCCGACGGCGCCTGCACGGCGTTCCCGGCGAGCGCCGACTCCCTGGCCGCCGCCGGCGGCGTGGAGCAGGTCCTCGCGTTCCGCAGCGCCGACTGCGCGGGCGCGGCGGTGGGGCTGGGCACCCTGCGCACCTTCCCGGCCGGCGAGTACCACTCCTTCCGGGCGTTCTGAGCCGTCGCCGGGGGCGGGCACGGCCGCCGCCCCCGGCGACCCACCCCGGTTGGGTCCGGCCGGTCAGGAACAGCGCCGGGCCCGGCGCGAGGATCGGGCGGGAACCGGCGTCCTTTCGACAACCCGGCCACGTGGAGCGGACGTACCATCGTTGATCTCTTCTCGGTCCCCGCGGTGAGGGGCACGGCACCAGGGACGGTGGCATCTGGCGTGCTGCGCTTCGAGGTGCTCGGGCCCCTGCGGGTCCTTCGGGACGGCCTTGAGGTGGACCTGGGCCCGGCCCAGCAGCGTTCGGTGCTGGCGCTGTTGCTGGCCCGCGCCGGTGAGCCGGTGACGATCGCCGAGTTCGCCGACCTGCTGTGGGGCGCGGACCCCCCGTCCCGGGCCGTGAACGTGGTGCACCGGCACGTCGGCGCGGTGCGCCGCCTGCTGGAACCGGCGCTGCCGCCGCGCTCCACGGGGCGGGTGGTGGGCGGCGCGGGCGAGTACCGGCTGACGGTGGCGGCCGACGAGCTCGACCTGACCCGGTTCCGCCGGCTCGTGACGCGCGGCCGTGAGCTGGCGGCGCAGGGTCGGCTGGCGGACGGCCTCGCGCTCGCCGTCGACGCGCTGGGCCTGTGGCGGGGGCCGTGCGCCGGCGGCCCGGAGGCCCTGCGCCGGGACCACCCGTCCTTCACGGCCGTCGACCGGGAGTGCGCGGCGGTGGCCCGGGAGGCCGCCGAGGCGGCCCTCTACACCGGCACGGTCCACCCGGTGCTGCCCACGGTGCTGGCCATCGCCGACCTGTTCCCCCTCGACGAGGCACTACAGGCGCAGACGTTGCTGCTGCTGGAGGCGGGCGGGCGGCGCGCGGAGGCGGTCGCGCGCTACGAGCGTGTCCGCGCCCGCCTGGCCGACGAACTCGGCACCGACCCCGATGCCGAGCTGCGCCAGGCGTACGACGAGGTGGCGCGCCGGGGCGGCCCGGTCGACCCGGCCGCGGGCCCGCCGGCCCGCGCGCGGGTCGCGGAGGAGCCCGCGGCGCCCCTGCGCCTGGCCGGTTCTCTCCGCCCGGCGCAGCTGCCCCCGGACCTGCCCGTCTTCGCCGGCCGCGACGAGCAGATCCGGCACATGGCGCGCATGCTGCGCAGCCACCGCACCCGCACCGCCATGCCGCTGCTGGCCATCGACGGCCTGCCGGGCAGCGGCAAGACCGCCTGCGCGGTGCGCCTGGCGCACCTGCTCGCCGACTCCTGCCCGGACGGCCAGCTCTACGTCGACCTCCAGGGCTTCCACCCGAGCGACAGGGCCCTGGACCCGCTGGACGTGCTCGGCTGCTTCCTCGACCTGCTGGGCGTGCCCGACCGCGCCGTCCCCGCCGCGTTGGACGCCCGCCTGCGCCTGGCGCGCAGCCACCTCGCGGGCCGGCGGGTGATGATCGTCCTGGACAACGCCCGCGACGTGGACCAGGTGCGGCACCTCCTGCCGGGCTCCGCCGACTGCCTCGTGCTGGTGACGAGCCGGCGTCGGCTCGACGGGCTCGCCACGGCGTACGGGGCGCACCTGGTCACCCTGGACGTCCTCCCGGCCGACGAGGCACGCCGGTTCCTGCTCGCCCGCATCGGCGCGGTGGCACCGGCGGACGACGAGGCGCTGGACGAGATCGTGGAGCGGTGCGGGCGGCTGCCGCTGGCCTTGGCCCTCGTTTCGGGACGCGCCCTGGAGCACCCGGGGCGGGGACTGGCGGACCTCGCCCGGGAACTGCGGGCGGCCCAGGGCACCCTGGACGGGTTCGCGAGCCACACCATCCAGACCGACCTGCGGGCCGTCTTCTCCTGGTCGTACCGGCTGCTCGGCGAGCCGGCGGCGCGCCTGTTCCGGCTGCTGTCGCTGCGGCCGGACCGGGAGATCGGCCTGCCGGCGGTCGCGAGCCTCGCCGGCCTGCCGGTGCGGCGGTGCCGCGAGCTCGTCGGCGAGCTGGTCCACACCGGTCTGCTGACCCGGGCCGGTCCCGGCCGGTACCGCTCGCACGACCTGATCCACGCGTACGCCGGCGAGCTGTGCCAGGAGCACGACGCCGAACCGGTGCGCCGGGCGGCCCGGCGGCGGCTGCACCGGCACCACTGCCGGCACCTCGGCGACACCGTCGAGGCGTCGGCGACGCGTGGGCGCTGACGCCCCAGGGCGGCCCGCCCCGGCTCAGCGCAGGCCCACGAGGTCCGGCTGTCGGTAGTGGTCGGCGAGCCGGCCCAGCGCCTCCCGACGCACCGCCTCCGGCTCCGCCTCGACGCTCAACTCGTGGGCGTACGCGCGGATCAGGTCGTGGCTGTCGTACCGCCCCGCCCCGCGCTCCACCAGCAGCCCCGCGCGCACCAGCTCGCCGACCAGCGCCCGGGCCTCGGCCGCGGACGCGCCGAGCAGGCAGGCGACCGCCGGCGCGGCGATGCCCGGCCCCGGGTGCACCGGCAGCAACCGGAACAGCCGCCGGGCGCGCGGGCTGAGCAGCCGGTACGACCAGGAGAACGCCTCGCGTACCTGACTGTCCACGGCGTCGCCGGTGGGCGGCGACGCGTGGGCGGCGACCGCGGCAAGCGCCAGCGGCAGCCCGCCGCACCGCTGCGCGACCTGATCCACGGCGTGCCGCCCGGCCGGCGTCCGGGCGACGCCCACCCGGGAGGCGACCAGCTCGCGTGACTGCGCCGGCGAGAGCACGTCGAGGTTCACCAGCCGCGCCCCGAACCCGGTGGCCAGCGCGGTGAGCCGGCCGCGGCCGGTCACCAGCACCGCGCAGCCGGGCGCGCCCGGCAACAGATGCCGCGCCTGCTCCGCGTCGCGGACGTTGTCCACGAGCACCAGCACCCGCCGGCCGGCCAGCGCGCTGCGGTAGAGCCCGACCCGGGCCTGGAGCGCGGCGGGGACCTCGGCGTCGGGCAGGCCGAGGGCGGTGAGGAAACCCCGCAACGCCTCGCCCGGATCCGTCGGGCCGTCCGGAGCGAAGCCGCGCATGTCCACGTGGAGCTGGCCGTCGGGGTAGGCGGCCGTGAGCCGGTGCGCCAGGTGGACCGCGAACGTCGTCTTGCCGATGCCCGGCAGTCCGTCGACGGCCAGGATCGGCACGGCGGCCGGGCCGCCGTCCGGCCCGTCGAGGGCGTCGAGGCCCCGGCGCAGCTCCTCGTCCCGGCCGACGATCCGGGGCGGATCCTGCGGTAGCTGGGCCGGGACGGGAAGCGGGGCCGCTCGGGCGCGTGTCGTGGCCGCGTCGCGGGGGCGGTGCCGTGGGCCGGCCCCGGGCAGCCCGTGCGCCCCGTCGGCGCGCAGCACCGTCGCGTACGCCTGACGGAGCTGTGCGCCGGGGCCGACGTCGAGTTCCTCGGCCAGCCGCCGGCAGATGTCCTGGTAGACGGCGATCGCCTCGGCCTGCTTGCCGTCGGCCGAGAGCGTGCCGAGGAACTGCGCGTGCAGCGCCTCGTCCAGGGGGTGCAGCTCCGTCGCCCGCCGCAGGGCCGGCAGGACGAGCCGCACGGCGCAGCCGCGGTGCGCCAGGTCGGCGGTCCTGCGTACCAGGTCCACGCACTCCCGGTCCACCGCGCCGAAGACCGCGGGCTGCTGCGACGGCAGCTCCGGCATGCTCCCGCAGGCCCCCCGCCACAGGGGCAGCGCCTCGACGTAGTGCGACAACGCCTCCTCGACGTGCCCGGCGCGCTCGGCGGCCGCCCCGCGCCGCACCAGCGCGCGGAACCTGAGCAGGTCGAGCTGCTCGGCCGTCGCCAGCAGCCGGTATCCGGCCGGGTCGCTCGCGATCCACCGGCCGGTCGACCGGGCGGCGAGGCCGGGCTCCAGGAGCCGCCGCAGCCCGCCGATGTGCCGCTGCACCACGTTCACCGCGTGGGCCGGCGGCTCCTCCCACAGCGCGTCCACGATCTCGCCGACCGGCACCGTCCGCCCCGCGTCGGCGAGCAGCAGAGCCAGGACCAGCCGCTGCTGCCGGGGCCCCGGGTCCAGTTCGACGCCCGAGCGCCGCACCCGCAGCGGGCCCATCACCTCCAGCCACAGGTCCGTCTCGCCGCCGTCCACCGTCATCGGCCACCCCCACACCCGGGAATTGTCTCCACCGTCGCGGCGCGCCGTCAGCGGCCCGTGCCGGTCTGCCACAGCGTGCGACCGTCGAGGCCGATCCGGACGTTGCCGTCCCCGCCGAGGGTCAGGGTGGCCCCGTCGTTGCCCGGGGTGGCGGAGCTCCAGACGGTGCTGTCGTCGTGCGCGTACAGGACCAGGTTCCCGTCGGCCTGGAAGACCAGATCGCGGACGTCGCGGCCGGTGGTGCCGCTGCTCCACACCGACCGGCCCCGGTCGCGCAGCACGACGTCGCCGGCGCCGGTCACGGCGAGGCTCAACCGGTCGGTGGACCACGCCTCGCCCGGCCGGAGCACGGCGGTGGCGGTGACGACCCGGGTCCGGCCCGCCGGCGCGGCGCTGCGGGGCGGGCCGGACGTGGGAGCGGCCGACGGCGTGCCGGCCCGGGGGGAGGCCGGCCGCCGGGGCGTCGGCGTCGAGACGACCGCGCTGGGGCGCGGGGCACCCGTCGGGTCGGCGGGCGGCTCCGGGGACCCGGTCGGCGCCGGTGCGTCGGTCCCGCCCGGGCGGTCGGGCGGCGGGGCGACGACGCCGGCCCGGTCCGCCGGCGGCCCGCCGGCCGGCGGGCCGTAGCCGGCGGCGGCCCATTCGACGCCCGCCGCGCCCAGCAGCACCAGCACCGCCAGCAGGGTCGCGGGACGCGCCAGGTGGGACCGTCGCCGCGACGGCCCCGCCTCGGCCGGCATCGCCGGCGGCCGGTACAGCACGCACAGCGCCCGGTGCGTCGCCACGGTTCCCACCGCCGCCGGCTGGTAGGACCGCTCCCGGACGTGCGCGAGCAGCGCCGCGCCGGGGTCCTGACGCCGGGCGCGGACGGCCTCGCCGGCGGCGGCGGGCCAGATCCAGGCGCCATCGGTGCGGTACGCCCCCTCGGCGCGCGCGCCGTGCACATCCGTGACCACGCTGAGCGGTTCCCCGGCGTCCAGGTAGGCGGCCACCCGGGGGGCGTCGGGCAGGCCGGGGTCGGCGGGCACGGCATCGGGCGCGAGCCGGGGCGGCTGCGCCGGCGCGGCGGTCCACAACAGCGCGGAGAAGCCGAGGGCCCGCTGCTGGTACGCCGGCAGCGCGTCCCCCTCGACGAAGGCCTCCACCTGGGGGTGGGCCTCGCCGGCCGCCGCCAGGGCCGCCTGGAGGTCGGCGGTCACCGTGGCCAGCGTCGCCTCCTCGCGGACCTGCGCCAGGTAGATCCGCCGGGCCGGTCCCTGCGGGGTGCCCTCCGTCGGGTACCGCCACGACCGCCACAGCGCGTGGGCGCGCCCGTCCGCCGCGCACCACCGCACCGCCGCGCCGTCCAGCGCGTCCGGCCCGCCGGGAACGTCGTGCCGGACGGACAGGTCCATGCGGAACGGGATCTCGTCGCCGTGTTCGGCCAGGACGTCGGGGCCGGTGGGGGCCATGCCGTAGGCGGGCGCGACGGCGCGGTCGACCCGCCCGACGCGGTCCACCGTCCGCGCGTCCTCGCCGCCGTCGGCGAGGGCGGCGGCCAGCAGGGCGGCCTCTGCGCCGGTGACGCCCACCCGGTGGGCCAGCGCGGCCAGCACCGCCGCCCGGGCCGCCCGCGTGGTGCTGCCGTCGGCCAGCCACGCCCGGCACCGGGCGGTCACCTCGTCGGGCAGGCGACCCGCGAGGGCGAGGAGCATCCGGTGCCACTCGACAGTCCGGGTGGCGCTGCCCCCGCCCGCCCCGCTCATGTCCGTGCCCCGGAGCCGACCGGGTGGCCGGGGCGGTGGTGTGGCCTCACCGGGCCGATTCCTGCGCTGCGGCGGCGGCCATGGTCCGCCCCGCGATCCGGCGGGTGAGCGAGGCGGGCAGGCGGTTCATCACGCGCGCGACGACGCCGGGGATCACCATGCCCCGGCCGGCCTCCAGCGCCCTGAGCGCCTGGGACACGCAGTCCGCGGCCGTCATCCCGACGGAGTCCGGCAGCGACCGCCGGCTTTGCAGCTCGGTGCGGGTCGGGCCGGGCGCCAGCACGGTCACGGTGACCCCGCGGGCGGCGAACTCGGCGTGCAACCCCCGCCCGAGCGTGTTCGTGTACGCCTTCGCGGCGGCATGGGCGGCGAGCCAGGGGATGCCGTGCTCGGCGCCCGCCGCGCCGACCAGCACGACACCGCCCCGGCCGCGGTCGGCGAGCCGCCTGCCGAACACGCGGGCGAGCACCAGATGGCTGTAGGCGTTGAGCTGCAACGAGTCGATCGAGTGGCGCAGGTCCAGGCTGAGGAACTCGCCGGGCGTCAGGTCGCCGGCGTTGGAGACGAGCAGCCCCACGTCCAGGCTGGACGTCGCCTCGGCGAGGCGGTCCGGCCCGCTCGCCTCGCTCAGGTCCACCGTGACGGCCAGGTGCCGCACACCGTACCGGCTCTCGATCTCCGCCCCGAGCTCGGCGAGCGTGTCGGTGCGCCGGGCGGCGAGGACGACGTGGAGGCCGTTCGCCGCCAGTTGCCGGGCGAACTCGCGGCCGATGCCGGACGAGGCCCCGGTGACCAGGGCCCACGGCCCGAAGCGATCGGCCGAGATCTTCACCTGCGTCATCGGTTTCCCCTCGTCCGGGCTGTTGGCGCGCCTGCCCCGTGCCTCAGCGGGGAAGACGGGTGGGCGCACCTGCCGTTCAGGCCCGGCCCGCCCCGCCGATGTGACGTGGGACACGCGGGGCTCGGATCCGCGTCGCTCTCCCGGCGCGCGGCGCGACCACTGCCGCGCCTGCGGTGTTCGCGGGGCTGGTCGGGGCCACCGCGTTGGGTAACATCCCGGTGCAGGCGCGATCGGCGGCGACCCGGCCGCGCTGCGGGGCCTGCCGCGCGAGACCCGCACCTCGTCCGGCACGAGCCGGGGGGCGACCGGGCGGTCCGGCGGGCCGCGCCGGAGCGGATGGGTGGTGGAGGATGCGCGTCGCGTTGTTCGTGACCTGCCTGGCCGACACCCTGTTCCCGCAGGCGGCGGTGGCGACGGTGCGGCTGCTGGAGCGCCTCGGCCACGAGGTCGTCTTCCCCGAGGGCCAGACCTGCTGCGGGCAGATGCACGTCAACACCGGCTACCCGGACGACGCGCTGCGGCTGGTCCGCCGGCACGTGCGGGTCTTCGCCCCGTACGACGTGGTGGTGGCGCCCTCCGGGTCGTGCGTGGGCTCGGTGCGGCACCAGCACGCCACGGTGGCCCGGCGGGCGGGCGACGAGCGGCTCGCCGCCCGGGCCGGGGAGGTCGCCGCCCGCACCTACGAGCTGTCGGAGTTCCTCGTCGACGTGGCCGGGGTCACCGACGTCGGGGCCTACTACCCGCACCGGGTGACGTACCACCCGACGTGCCACTCGCTGCGGATGCTGCGGGTGGCCGACCGGCCGCTGCGCCTGCTGCGCGCCGTGCGCGGGCTGGAGCTGGTGGAGCTGCCGCAGGCGGAGCAGTGCTGCGGCTTCGGCGGCACCTTCGCGGTGAAGAACCCCGACACCTCCACGGCGATGCTCGCCGACAAGATGCGCCACGTGCTCGCCACCCGGGCCGACGTGTGCACGGCCGGCGACGTCTCCTGCCTGATGCACATCGGCGGCGGGCTGTCCCGGCTGCGCGCCGGCGTGCGCACCGTGCACCTGGCCGAGATCCTGGCCAGCACCGAGGCGAACCCGGCCGGCGGGGTGGCCGCGACGCCGGCCACCGGGGGCGCGCGATGACCGAGACGTTCCTCGGCATGCCCGCCACCGCCCCGCCCGGCGTCGGGCACCTGCGCGGCGACGAGCCGTTCCCCGTCGCCGCCCGGCGGGCGCTGGCCGACGCCCAGCTGCGCCGCAACGTGGGCCACGCCACCAGCACCATCCGCGCCAGGTCGGCCGCCGTGATCGGCGAGGTGCCGGACTGGCCGCAGCTGCGGGCCGCCGCCCGGGCGATCAAGACCGACACCATGGCCCGCCTGCCCGAGCTGCTGGAGCAGCTGGAGACGGCGGTTGGCCGGGCCGGCGGGACGGTGCACTGGGCCGCCGACGCGGTCGAGGCCAACCGGATCGTCACCGACCTGGTCCGGGCGGCCGGCGTCGACCGGGTGATGAAGGTCAAGTCGATGGCCACCCAGGAGATCGGCCTCAACGAGGCCCTGGCGGACGCCGGCATCGAGCCGGTCGAGACCGACCTCGCCGAGCTGATCGTGCAGCTCGGCGACGATCGGCCCAGCCACATCCTGGTGCCGGCGATCCACCGCAACCGGGCCGAGATCCGGGAGATCTTCCTCCGCGAGATGCCCGGCGTCGACCCGGCGCTGACCGACGAGCCGGCGGCCCTGGCCGCCGCCGCGCGCCGGCACCTGCGCGAGACGTTCCTGAGCACCCGGGTCGCCGTGTCCGGGGCGAACTTCGCCGTCGCCGAGACCGGCACCCTCGCCGTCGTCGAGTCCGAGGGCAACGGGCGGATGTGCCTGACGCTGCCGGAGACCCTGATCACCGTCATGGGCATCGAGAAGGTCGTGCCCACCTGGCGCGACCTGGAGGTCTTCCTGCAACTGCTGCCCCGGGCGTCGACGGGGGAGCGGATGAACCCCTACACCTCGATGTGGACCGGCGTCACCCCCGGCGACGGCCCGCAGGCGTTCCACCTGGTGCTGCTCGACAACGGCCGCAGCGCGGTGCTCGCCGACCCGGTCGGCCGGGAGGCGCTGCACTGCATCCGCTGCTCGGCCTGCCTCAACGTCTGCCCCGTCTACGAGCGCACCGGCGGGCACGCCTACGGGTCGGTCTACCCGGGGCCCATCGGCGCGGTGCTCTCTCCGCAGCTCACCGGCGTCGCCGACAACGCCTCGCTGCCGTACGCGTCGTCGCTCTGCGGCGCGTGCTACGACGCCTGCCCGGTGCTGATCGACATCCCGTCGATCCTGGTGCACCTGCGCGCCCAGGCGCCCCACCCGAGGGGCGAGGCGGCGGCGATGGCCGCGGCCGCGTACGCGATGGACCACCCGGCCCTGTACGCGGCCGCCCAGCGCGGCGCGAGGCTGAGCCGGCTCGCCGGCCCGCGCGGGCGCGGCCTGCCCCCGCCGCTGTCGGGCTGGACGGCCAGCCGCGACCTGCCGGAGCCCCCGCCGCAGACCTTCCGCCAGTGGTGGGCCGACCGGTGAGCGCCCGCGACCTGGTCCTCGGCCGCCTGCGGGCCGCGCTGGCCGCACCCGCGCCCACGCCGGCCGAGACGCCCCGCGACTACCGGCCCGCCGGCGTCGTCGCCGCCGACCCGGACCTGCTCGCGGACCGGCTCACCGACTACCGGGCGACCGTGCACCGGTGCGCGGACGCCGACGTGGCCCGGGTCGTCGCCGAGGTGCTCGGCGGCCGGCGGGTCGTGGTGCCGCCCGGGCTGCCCCCGCACTGGCTGCCGCCCGGCGTCGACGTCGTGGTCGACGACGGCCTCGACGCCGCGCGGATCGCCGCGGTCGACGGCGTGGTCACCGCGGCGGCCGTTGCCGTCGCCGAGACCGGCACCATCGTGCTCGACGGGGCCCCGGACCAGGGCCGCCGGGTCGTCACCCTGCTGCCCGACGTGCACGTCTGCGTGCTGCGGGCCGACCAGGTCGTCGCCACCGTGCCGGACGCCCTCGCCCGCCTCGACCCGCGGCGCCCCCTGACCTGGATCAGCGGCCCGTCGGCCACCAGCGACATCGAGCTCGACCGGGTCGAGGGCGTCCACGGGCCCCGCAACCTGCACGTGGTCCTCACCGGCGGGCCCGGCGGGGGCTGAAAAACCCGTCGCGCCCGACCGCCCCGCCCGCTACGGTCTCCGGCGTGCTTCCGTCGGGGAGCGCGGGAACCGTTCCCACACCCGGGTGAGGTGGCGTCGATGGCCTGTCGGATCAGCGAACTCGTGCTCAGCTGCCGCGACCCCGAGGCGCTGGCGCGGTTCTGGTGCGCGGTGCTGGACTACGTGGTCCTCGACCGCGAGGGCGACGGCAGCATCGAGATCGGGCCGCGCGAGGGGTTCGGCGGCCCGCAGCCGACGATCATCCTCGCCCCGGCCGACGAGCCGGAGCCGGCGAAGCCCCGACTGCACATCGACGTCAACGCCACCGACCGCGACCAGGACGCCGAGCTCGAACGCCTCCTGGCGCTCGGGGCGCGCCGGGCCGACGTCGGCCAGACCGGCGAGGAGTCCTGGCACGTCCTCGCCGACCCCGAGGGCAACGAGTTCTGCCTGCTCAGGGCCCGCCTCAAGCCACTGTAGGCGGGGCGGGGCGCGCCCCTCCGGGCGGCGCCCAAGGCCGCCCGGCGCGGGAGCGCGCCCCGCTCCGGTCAGGTGGTGGTGCAGGTGAGGTTCGTCGGCGGGTTGTTGGTCCCGGTCGTCGTGCCGATGAAGCCGAACGTGGTGGAGGCGCCGGCGGCCAGCGCCCCGTTGTAGTCGACGTTGCGCACGGTCACGTTCGCCCCGCTCTGGGTGTGCGAGCCGCCCCAGATCTGGCTGATGACCTGGCCGTTGGGGAACGTCCAGGAGACCGTCCAGCCCCGGATCGCCGTCGCGCCGGCGGTGACGGTGACCTCGCCCTGGAAGCCGCCCGACCAGGACCCCGTCACCGCGTACGTCGCCCGCGCGCCGGACGACGGCGGCGAGCTGGTCGGCGGCGGGGTCGGCGTCGGCGTCGGCGTCCCGGTGGGCGTGGGGGTGGGGGTCGGCGTGGGCGTGGGGGTCAGCGTCGGCGACGGCGTGACGCCGGGCCGCGCCGCCCGGTAGGTGTGGCCGGCGCGGACGGTGAGCTGCACGACGTCCGTCTCCGGCCGGGTGACGGCCGGCGTGCTGCCGTCGGTGACGTCGACGAGGGTGAAGCTGCCGGTGAGCAGCCGGGCGCGCAGCTTCAGCGTGCCGTCGCGGTCGGCGCGGACGGCGATCTCGTCGATCTGGCTGCTGGTCCAGGCCACGCCGACGGTGTAGCCGCCGCGGCCGCGCAGGCCCGCGACCTGCCCGGTGGGCCACGCCGTCGGCAGCGCGGGCAGCACGTGCAGCTCCCCGGCGTGGCTGTGCAGCAGCATCTCGGCGATGCCGGAGGTGGCCCCGAAGTTGCCGTCGATCTGGAACGGCGGGTGCAGGTCGAACATGTTCGGCGCGAGCCGGTCGGTGCGCACCAGGTCCTTGAACAGCTTGTGGGCGCGGGCGGCGTCCTCCAGCCGGGCCCAGAAATTGATCTTCCAGGCGAGGGACCAGCCGGTGCCGTCGTCACCGCGCAGCTCCAGCGTCTTGCGCGCGGCCTCGTGCAGGGCCGGGGTGCCGCGCTTGGTGATCTGGTTGCTGGGGTGCAGGCCGTACAGGTGGGAGACGTGCCGGTGGGTCCGCTCGGTCTCGACCCAGTCGGCGAGCCACTCCTGGACGTTGCCGCGCGAGCCGACGCGGCTCGGGGGCAGCCGGTCCTTCGCGGTACGCACCTGGGACCGGAAGGTGGTGTCGACGCCGAGCGCCTCGCTGGCCTTGGCCGCCGCGTCGAACAGGTCGCGCAGGATCTGGTTGTCCATCGTGGGGCCGGCGCAGACGCTGACGTTCGAGTGGTGCGGGAGCTCCGGCGAGTTCGACGGGTTCGTGACCAGGTAGCCGAGCGTCGGGTGGGCGACCAGGGTGTCGAGGAAGAACTGCGCGGCGCCCTTCAGGGCCGGGTAGTTGGTCTGGAGGAACCCGAGGTCGCCCGTGAACAGGTAGTGCTCCCAGATGAGCGTGGCCAGCCACGCGCCGCCGGTCTGCCACATGCCCCACAGGGCCCCGTCGACGACCGACGCGCCCCGCCACGCGTCGGTGTTGTGGTGGGTGACCCAGCCGCCGGCGCCGTACTGGGCCTGGGCGACGCGCGCGCCGGTCACCGTCAGGTCCTTGATCATGTCGAAGACCGGCAGGAAGCATTCGGACAGGTTCGTCGTGTCGGCCGGCCAGTAGTTCATCGGCAGGTTGGCGTTGATGGTGTACTTCGAGTCCCAGGACGGGGCCAGCGAGTCGTTCCAGATGCCCTGGAGGTTCGCCGGCTGGGTGCCCGGCCGGGAGGACGAGATCAGCAGGTAGCGCCCGAACTGGAACAGCAGCGCGGCGAACTGCGGGTCGTTGGTGCTCGCGTGCTGGGCGATCCGCACGTCGGTGGGCTGGTCGGCGGCGGCCGTGCGCCCCAGGTTGATCGTCACCCGGTTGAACAGCGCCTGGTAGTCGGCGACGTGGCGGCTGCGCAGCTGGTCGATGGCCACGCCCTTGGCCGCGTTCAGCCGGGTGCGGGCGATGCCCTGGTAGTCGCCGTTGACGGTGCGGTAGTTGACGTAGCTGGAGCCGATCGAGACCAGCACGGTCACGCTCGTCGCCCCGGAGACCCGCAGCGAGCCGCCAGAGCTGCTGACCGTGCCGCCCGACGCGATCGCGTGGGCCAGGCCGAGGAAGCGCACCGACCCGTTGACGCCCTCCATGCTGCCGGAGATGCCGTCGACGGCGATCGTGTTGGCGTCCGGGCTCGACATGGTCGTCCGCTGCGGACTGTCGAAGGTGGCGGTGAACGTGATCGAGTTGGCCCGGTCGGCGGTCAGCCGCAGCACGATCACCTGGTCGGGGGCGCTGGCGAACACCTCGCGCTGGTAGCGGACGCCGCCCAGCACGTACGTGGTGGTGACGGTGGCGGTGGTGAGGTCGAGGGTGCGGTTGTACTGCGACACGCCGCTGGCCGAGCCGAAGGCGAGCCGGAGGTTGCCCACGGTCTGGTAGGCGAGCTGGCCGCCCGGCGAGCCCATCATCGTCTGGTTGATCAGGTCCTGGGCCGAGGACCACTGGTCGGCGAAGACGCGGCGGCGGATCTCGGCCAGGTTGGCCGCGCCCCGGGTGTTGGCGGAGTCGTACGGGCCGCCGGCCCAGACGGTGTCCTCGTTGAGTTGCAGCCGCTCGGTGTCTACGTTGCCGAAGACCATGGCGCCGAGGCGTCCGTTGCCGATGGGCAACGCGCGCAGCCAGTCGGTGCCGGCCCCCTCGTCGTACCACAGCGCCATGTCGCCGGCGGCCAGCGCCTGTGGGGGCGCCGTCGAGTCGGCGCGGGCGACGGCGCTCCACGCGGCGGGCGCCAGCGCGGCCCCGGCCCCCGCCGCCCCGGCCTTGAGCACGTTCCTTCGGGTCACTTCAGACATGATCACTCCAAGTCGTGCGGGTCCAGAGGCTGACGCGGGTCAGGGACGGCGTCTCGGGTGTGCCGCCGGCGGGGCAGCCGAACGTCGGGGGCGCGCCGGCGGCCAGGCTGCCGTCCCACGTCCCGGCGTGGACGTTCCGGGTGCCGCCGGCCGGTGCGTGGCGGCCTCGGACCTGGGTGACGGTCCGCCCGCCGGAGCGCGTCCAGCGCCGTGACCGCGACGGATGCTCTCCGGGTATGCAGGTGGACATCAGACGTCTCCTTCATGCCGTGGGGTGGTGGTGTCGACGGCATGCCGTCGTTGCTCGGGCGGGCGCGGCCGATCCGGCCGGGAGCGGCTTCCGGCAGGCCGGCCTGCCCGTGTCGGGCCGTGCCGCGGAGGATGGCGTGTCTGCCCGGTCGCCGGCGTCCGGGACCGGCGTCGTCGACCCGGCGAAGCTCGTCGCGCCGCCGACCGGTCGCCCGCGCCGCGCCGGACGGCGCTGTTAGCGTTAACAGGAGCGCCTCGCGTGCCCGACGCCGGCCTGCGTCGATGCTGCCGGCGTCCGAGCTCCCAACGGTGCACCAGCATTGCCCATATGGACTCTCGTGGATGCACGTGCCTGCCGTCAAGATATGACGTTTAGGTTTCGCGAACGTTTTCCGCTGGTGAGATGCCGGCCTGTCGGCCCGACGCCCGCCCGCTCCGCGGGGACCGCGCCGTGGGCCTGGGGCGCTTGAGTCCGGTGGGGGATTCTCGTAACATCCAGGGTCAGCGATGTTATCGCGAACATTCACCGGAGGTGGCGCGGTGTCCACCGACCCGCACTACCGAAACCCGGTCGTCGCCGGCTTCTTCCCCGACCCGAGCATCTGCCGCGTCGGCGAGGACTACTACCTGGTGTGCTCCAGCTTCGAGTACTTCCCGGGCGTGCCGCTGCTGCACAGCCGGAACCTGGTCAACTGGCGGCAGATCGGCAACGTCCTCGACCGCCCGAGCCAGCTCGCGCTCCCCGCGGACACCCCGGCCTCCCAGGGCGTCTACGCCCCGACCATCCGGCACCACGACGGCCGGTTCTGGGTGGTCACCACCAACGTCAGCCTGGGCCGGCACCTGATCGTCACCGCGCAGGATCCGGCCGGGCCGTGGTCCGACCCGGTCCACGTCGACCTGCCGCACGTCGACCCGTCGCTGACCTGGGACGACGAGGGGAACTGCTGGCTGACCACCTCGGGGGTGAAGTCCTACCGGATCGACCCGGACACGGGCCGGGTGCTGGAGGGCCCGATTCCCCTGTGGTCGGGCACCGGCGGCCAGTATCCGGAGGCCCCGCACCTCTACCGGATCGACGGCTGGTGGTACCTGCTGCTGTCCGAGGGCGGCACGCACACCGGCCACGCCGTCTCCGTCGCCCGGTCGCGCAGCCCCCGGGGCCCCTTCGAGCCCGCACCGACCAACCCGATCCTCACCCACCGGGGCAGCAACCTGCCGGTGCAGGCCACCGGGCACGCCGACCTGGTCCAGGCCCCCGACGGCGGCTGGTGGATGGTCCTGCTCGGCATCCGGGCCAAGGGCCAGTGGCCGCCCTACCACGTCCTGGGCCGCGAGACCTTCCTCGTGCCCGTGCGCTGGGTCGACGGGTGGCCGGTCGTCGACCCCGTCGGGGAGGTCACGGCCGCCCCGGCCGGCAGCGCCCCGGCGCTCGCCGCCCCGGCCGACCCGGGCGCGTACCGCGACGACTTCGACACGGCCGTCCTCGCTCCCGGCTGGGTCTCGCCGCGCTCCCGGCCCGACGCCGCCTGGTCGCTGACCGCGCGACCCGGCTGGCTCACCCTGACCGCCACCGGGGCGACGCTGGACCGCGCCGGCGCGACGATCGTGGCCGCCCGGCAGCGGCACCACGACTGTCGTGCCAGCGCCCGCCTCGACCCGGGCGACGGCACCGCCGGGCTCACCCTCCGCATCGACGAGGCGCACCACTACGACCTGGAGGTGTCCGCCGGCCGCGTGCGGGTCGTCGGCAGGGTCGGCCCCTTCCGGCAGGTCTTCGCCGAACTCGCCGTCTCCGGCGGGCCGGTCGTCCTCACGATCGCCACCCGCACCCACGACCTCCGTCCGCCGACCGTGACCGGCGCCGCCGACCTGGCGGCCGGGGCCGCGCCCTTCGGGGTGCGCGCCGCCGCCTGCGACATGGTGTCCTTCGAGGTGGAGACCCCCGACGGGCCCCGCGTGCTCGCCGAGCTCGACGGGCGCTACCTGTCCACCGAGGTCGCCGCCGGCTTCACCGGCCGGGTCGTCGGCATGTACGTCACCGAGGGCAGCGCGGCGTTCGACTGGTTCGACTACCGCCCGGCGGGCTGAACCCCTCCGGCGGACCCGCGTGCCGACGACGCCCCGGTGCCCCGGTCAGCCGACCGCGTCCGGGGCGACCCCGGTGGACAGGCGCGCCCGCCGTCCGGAGTCCCCCTCGGCCCCCGGACGGCGGTGGCCGCTCAGCAGACGATCCGCAGCGGCTGCTCCAGGATCGCGACGAACTCCCGCATCCACTGCGCGGCGAGCGCGCCGTCGACGGCCCGGTGGTCCACCGAGAGGGTCACCCGCAGCACGGTGGCGACGGCGAGCTCACCGGCGTCGGTGACCACCGGCTCGCGGCGGGCCGCGCCGACGGCGAGGATCGTCGCCTGGGGCGGGTTGAGGATGGCGCTGAACTCCTCCGCGCCGTACATGCCGAGGTTGGTGACGGTGGCGCTGCCGCCCTCCAGCTCGTGCTGGCGCAGCGCGCCGCGCCTGGCGCGGTCGGCGAAGTCGCGGGTGGCGGCGGCCACCGCGGACACGCTCATCCGGTCGACCCCCCGCAGCACCGGGGTGACCAGGCCGCCCTCGGTGGCGACGGCGACGCCGAGGTCGACCTCGCCGAACACCCGCATCCCGGCGTCGGTCCAGCCGACGTTGACCTGCGGCACCGCCAGGTGCGCCTGGCCGACGGCCTTGACGACCAGGTCGTTCACCGAGATCTTCACCGGGGCGGCGGCGTTGAGTTCGGTACGCAGCGCGAGCAGCGCGTCCACCCGGGCGCTGCCGCGCAGGTAGAAGTGCGGCACGGTGGACTTGCTCTCGGTCAGCCGCCGCGCGATGGCCCGCCGCAGCCGGGAGTGCGGCACCAGCTCGTCGTCGCCGTCGGGCGTCCCCGCCGCGCCCTGCGGGCCGGGCACGGTCGCCGGGGCCGCCGGCTGTGCCGCCCCGGCGGGGGAGTGGCCGGCCGGGGCGGCCGGCGGCGCGGGGGCGGCGGCGGGCGGCGCGACCGCCGGGGCCGCGGCGCGGGCGGCGGCGATCGCGGCCTCGACGTCGGCCCGGACCACCCGCCCCTGCGGGCCGCTGCCGCGCAGGGTGTCGAAGGGGATGCCCGCCTCGCGGGCCAGCTTGCGGGCCAGCGGGCTGGCGAAGATCCGGCCGGCGCCGGTCGCGGGGGCCCCGGCGGGCGGGGGCGTCGCCGGGGCGGCGGCCACCCCCGCCGGGGCCGACCGCGGCGGGGCGGGCGCGGGTCCCGGCGCGCCCGCCGTCGTCGTCGGTGCGAGGGTGGGCCCCGGCGTCGGGCCGGTGCCGGTCGCGGTGCCGAGGCCGAGCCGGGCGAGGGCGGCGTCGACGTCGTCCACCGTCTCGCCGGGGGCCGCGATCAACGCGATCGGGTCGCCGACGGCGACGTCGGTCCCCTCGGGCACCAGGAGGCGGACGACCGCGCCCGGCGTGGGCGCCTCGACGTCGACCACCGCCTTGGCGGTCTCGATGGTGGCGATCACGTCACCGGCGGCGAACTCGTCGCCCTCGGCCACCGGCCAGCCGGCCAGGACCGCCTCCTCGGTGTTGGCCGCGATCTCGGGCATGCGCAGCAGGTCAGCCATGGTTGCCACCGTCCGTGAGCGTGGTGAGGCCGCGCACGACGTCGTCGACGTCGGCGATGGCGGCGCGCTCCAGCACCTTGCTGATGCTGGGGGAGGCGACGCCGCCGGTGACGCGTTCGATCGGCGCGTCGAGCCAGTCGAAGTAGCGGCGCTGGATCTCGTCGGCCAGCCAGCCACCGTACGAGGTGCCCAGCGCCCCCTGCTCGGCGATGAGCACCCGGTTGGTCTTGCGGACGCTCGCGCCGATCGTGTCCCAGTCGATGCTGGCCCGGTCCAGCCAGCGCAGGTCGATCACCTCGGCGTCGATGCCGGTGCGGTCGACCGCCGTGAGCACCCGGTCGGTCATCGCCAGGTAGGTGAGCACGGTGGCCGCCGAGCCGGTGCGGCGGACCGCGGCCCGCCCGACCGGCAGGCAGTAGTCCCAGTCCTCCGTGGGCCCCTCGCCGGTGCCGGTGTAGAGGTCGACGTGCTCCAGCACCACCACCGGGTCCGCGCAGCGCAGCGCGGCGTTCATCAGGCCGACGTAGTCGAAGGGGGTGGAGGGGGCGACGATGCGCCAGCCGGGGGCGGTGGCGAAGACGCCCGCCGGGTCCATCGAGTGCTGGGAGCCGTACCCCGTGCCCATGGCGACCTTGGCGCGCAGCACGAACGGCACCGCGTCGTCGCCGCCGAACATGTGCCGGGCCTTGCCGACCTGGTTGAAGATCTGGTCGGCGGCGACCCACAGGAAGTCGGCGTACATGAACTCCACGACGGGGCGGAACCGGCCGTCCAGCGCCAGCCCGCCACCCAGGCCGGCGAAGGCGTTCTCGCTGATCGGGGTGCCGAGGACCCGGTCGGGGTAGCGTTCGGCCAGCCCCCGGGTGGCGCCGTTGGTGCCCCCGGCGAGGCGGTGCACGTCCTCGCCGAGGACCACGACGCGCTCGTCGGCGGCCATCCGGCGGTCCATCACCCCGGCGACCGCGTCGATGAACTTCACCGGCGCGGTGGCTCCGTAGCTGTCGCGGTCGACGGTGCGGGCGGTGGTGAACTCCGACAGGTCGCCGCGCACGCCGACGTCGACGAACGCCGGGTCGGGCCACTCGGCGGGGCGGATGCGCCGCTCCTGCGGCTTGCCGCCGGGGGCGGGTTCGAGCAGCAGGTCGCCGGTGTCGGCGAGGAGCTGCTTGGCGCGTGCCACGGCGGCGCGCTGTTGCCCGGGGGAGAGGATGCCGCGCCGGGCCAGGTGCCCTTCGAGCTGGTCGATCGGGTCGCGGGCCCGCCAGGAGTCCTCCTCCTGCCGGGTGCGGTAGCGGAACGCGCTGCCCGGGAAGGGGCCGTTCTGGTGGTAGTAGCGGTAGACGTCGGCCTCGACCAGGGTCGGGCCCCCGCCGGCCCGCATGTGCTCCACCGCCTCCCGCATCGCCAGGTACACGGCGAGCACGTTCATGCCGTCGACCCGGTAGCTGCGGATGCCGAAGCCGGGGCCCCGGGCGGACAGGCGCGGCTCGGCGGTGGACTCCTCGACGGTGGTGGACACCGCGTAGTGGTTGTTCTCGACGAAGAAGCACAGCGGCAGCCGCCAGGCCGCGGCCAGGTTGAACGTCTCCAACGTCGAGCCGATGTTGATCGCGCCGTCGCCGAAGTAGGTCACGGCCACGGCGTCGGTGCCGGCCCGGCGGTGCGCCCACGCGCTGCCGGCGGCGAGCGGCACGCCGCCGCCGACGATGGCGTTCGTGCCGATGGCCCCGGCCTGCTTCCACTGCAGGTGCATCGAGCCGCCCCGGCCGTGGCTCCAGCCCCGGTCCAGGCCGCAGATCTCGGCGAGGGTGCGCAGCACGACGTCGCGCACCTCGGGCGAGTAGTCGGCGCCCGGGTCGATGCCCTTCGGCTCGACGTGGGCGAGCGCCTTGGCCAGGAACTGGTGGTGGCCCCGGTGCGAGCCGTTGACGGTGTCCCCGGCGTGCAGCGCGAGCACCGAGCCGACCGCCCCGCCCTCCTGGCCGATGCTGGAGTGGGCGGGGCCGTGCACCAGCCCCTCGGCGGCGAGCTGGAGCACGTACTGCTCGAAGGCCCGGATCAGGACCAGCTGGCTGTACATGGACGTCAGGAGTTCCGGCGCGGCGGCGTCCCAGTCGGCGTCGGTGACGGCGAACTCGACCCACGGCTGGTCCGGCGCGAGTGGGCGGCGCTCGGGCATGTGGCTGCACCCCTTCCGGGCTCAGGCTGCGGCGCGGCTGGCCGCACCGCCGAAGTCTCACACTAAATGGATCCATTCTCAAGGCCAGCCTCCGCTTCTTTTGGGTCAAGGGGGGTGGTAGGAAGGAGGAAATGGATCCATTTGGAGGTTGCCATGGCACTGCCGGGGCTGCGCGGCGTCGATCACATCGGCTTCACCGTGCCCGACCTGGACCAGGCCCGACGGTTCCTGGTGGAGGTGCTCGGCTGCGAGTACCTCTACTCGGTCGGGCCGTTCCGGCACGACGACGACTGGATGGCCGAGCACCTGGCCGTCCACCCCCGCGCGGTCATGCGCCGGCTCGACTTCTACCGCTGCGGCGGACAGGCGATCTTCGAGGTCTTCCGGTACGAGGCCCCCGACCAGCAGCCCGACCCCCCGCGCAACAGCGACGTCGGCGGCCACCACGTCGCCCTCTACGTCGACGACCTCGACGCCGCCGTGGCGCACCTGCACGCCCACGGGGTGCGGGTGCTCGGCGCGCCGACCGCCAGCTCGGGGCCGAGCCGGGGGCAGCGGTGGGTGTACTTTCTGGCCCCATGGGGAATGCAGTTCGAGCTGGTGTCCTATCCCGACGGCAAGGCGTTCGACCGGGCCGGGGCGGCGGCGCGGGACGCGCGTGGTGACTGACGACGCCGTCGACGGCGCGGCGAGCGTCCGGGTGGCCGCGTACCTGCGCCAGGCCATCCTCGACGGCGAGCTGCCCCCCGGGCACCGGATCCGCCAGCACGAGGTCGCCGAGCGGCTCGGGGCCAGCCGGCTGCCCGTGCGGGAGGCGCTGCGCATGCTCGCCGCCGAGGGGCTCACCGAGCTGGAGCCGAACAAGGGCGCGCGCGTGCCCCGGCTCGGCCCGCACGAGCTCGACGTCGTCTACCGGATGCGGGAACGGCTCGAACCGCTGGCGCTCGCCGAGAGCCTGCCCCGGCTCGACGACGCGGACCTCGCCGAGCTCACCGCGGTGCAGGACGCCATCGAACGGCACACCGACGTCACCGAGTTCCTGCGCCTGGACCGGCAGTTCCACCTGCTCAGCTACTCGCGCTGCGACACCGAGCCGCTCGCCGGGGTCGTGGTGCGGCTGTGGAACTCCACCCAGTACTACCGGCGGACGTACATGACGCTCAGCGGCGAGTCCCGCCGCTGGGTCGTCAACGCCGAGCACCAGCTGCTGCTCGACGCCGTGCGCCGCCGCGACCCGGTGGACGCCGGACGGGTCCTGGAGGGCCACATCCGGCGCACCCGGGTCGAGCTGTCCCGGCACCCCGAGATCTTCACCGACCGATCCACACCGCCTTGAGGTTGCAGAACTCGCGGATCCCCGCGGCGGCCAGCTCCCGGCCGTACCCGCTGGTCTTGACGCCGCCGAAGGGCAGCTCCGGGTAGGACGTGGTCATGCCGTTGACGGTGACCGCCCCCGACTCCAGCTCGGCGACGCACCGGGCCCGCTCGGCCTCGTCGGTGGTCCAGACGACCGCGCCGAGGCCGAAGGCGGTCGCGTTGGCCAGGTCGAGCGCGGCGTCGAGGTCGGGCACCCGGTAGACGGTGGCCACCGGGCCGAAGGTCTCCTCCAGGTGCAGCCGCATCGACGGGTCGACGTCGGCGAGCACCGTCGGCGGATAGAACCAGCCCGGCCCGTCCGGCCGCGCGCCGCCGGTGAGCACCGTCGCGCCCTGGGCCACCGCGTCGGCGACCAGCTCCTCCAGCTCCGCCCGGCCCGACTCGGTGGCGATCGGGCCCACGTCCGTGCCGGGCTCGGCCGGGTCGCCGACCCGCAGCGCCGCCATCCCTTCGGCGAACGCCGCGACGAACTCGTCGTAGACGTCGGTGTGCACGATGAACCGCTTCGCCGCGATGCAGGACTGCCCGTTGTTCTGGCAGCGGGCCCGCACCGCCGTGGCCGCCGCCCGCGCCACGTCGGCGCTCGGCAGCACCAGGAACGGGTCCGAGCCGCCCAGCTCCAGCACGGTCTTCTTCAGCGCGTCCCCGGCGATGCGGGCGACCGACCGGCCGGCCGCCTCGCTGCCGGTCAGGGTGGCCGCCGCGACCCGGTCGTCGCGCAGCACCCCCTCGACCTGCGCCGCGCCGATGAGCAGGGTGGCGAACGCCCCGCGCGGGAAGCCCGCCCGGGTGAACAGCTCACCGAGGTAGAGCGCGGTCTGCGGCACGTTCGACGCGTGCTTGAGCAGGCCGGCGTTGCCGGCCATCAGGGCCGGCGCGGCGAAGCGCAGCACCTGCCAGACGGGGAAGTTCCACGGCATCACCGCCAGCACCACGCCCAGCGGCTGGTACACCGAGTAGGCCGTGGCGGCCCCGACGGCGGCGGCGTCCGCCGGCTCCGGGGCCAGCATCGCCTCGCCGTGCGCGGCGTAGAACCGGCAGCCGTACGCCGCCTTGCGCACCTCCGCCTCGGCCGAGGCGAGGGTCTTGCCCATCTCCCGGGTCATCGTCGCCGCCAGCGTCGGGGCGTCGGCCTCCAGCAGGTCGGCGGCGGCGCGCATCCAGCCGGCCCGCTCGGCGAAGGTGGTGCGGCGCAGGGCTTTCGCCGCCCGCTGCGCGTCGGCCAGGGCCCGCTCCACCTCGGCGTCGGACATCGGCGCGTACGTCCGCTCGACGACCCCGGTGGCCGGGTTCAGCGTCGCGATGGCCATCAGGCGTCCCCCTCCGGGCGGTTGTTGACGTGCGACTGGGCGTGGCGCTGGGTCGGCAGCGGGCCGGCGGTCGTGTAGTAGCGCTGGCCGGCGACCAGCAGCTCCTCGGCCGGGAACTTGGTGATGACCTCGGCCCCGTCGGCGGTGACGACCAGCTCCTCCTCGATGCGCGCCGCGCCCACCCCGTCGGCCGACGGCCAGTACGTCTCCAGCGCGAACACCATCCCCTCCTGGAGCACCTCCGGGTGCTCCAGCGACACGAGCCGGCTGAAGATGGGCTTCTCCCAGATCGACAGGCCGACGCCGTGGCCGTACTGGAGGGCGAACGCGGCCTCCTCGTCGGCGAAGCCGAACTCCTGCGCGGTCGGCCACACGCTGACGATGTCGGCGGTGGTGGCCCCGGGCCTCACCAGCTCGATCGCCCGGTCCATGTACTCGCGGCACCGCTTGTACGCGTCGACCTGCGCCCGCGACGCGCTGCCCACCGCGAAGGTGCGGTAGTAGCAGGTGCGGTAGCCCATGAAGCTGTGCAGGATGTCGAAGAAGGCCGGGTCGCCGGGGCGCAGCAGCCGGTCGCTGAACACGTGCGGGTGCGGCGAGCAGCGCTCGCCGGAGATCGCGTTGACCCCCTCGACGTGCTCGGAGCCGAGGTCGTAGAGGCGCTTGGCGACCAGGCCGACGGTCTCGTTCTCCCGCACCCCGGGGCGCAGGAAGCCGTACAGGTCGTCGTAGGCGGCGTCGACCATCGACGCGGCGGTGGTCAGCAGGGTGATCTCGTCGGGCGTCTTGATCCGGCGGGCCTCCAGGAACACCTGCTGGCCGTCGACCACCTCGATCCCCTTGGCGCGCAGCGCCTGGAGGATGGGCATCTCCAGCACGTCCACCCCCACCGGGGAGGTGTGCAGGCCGTACCGCTCCAGCTCCTCGTAGATCTTCTGGGCGACGGCCTCGGCGACGCCCGAGTCGGGGTGGAAGGCCCCGCGCAGCACCGAGATGCCGGCCCGCGCGCCGCTGGTGCCCCGCGCGCCCTCGGCGACGTCGTCGCCGGTGCGGTAGTCCAGCCACGGCGCGTAGAGCTGGTGGTGGCGGGCCGCCGAGCCGAAGTCCCACAGCACCGGCTCGCCCCCGCGCGGCAGCAGCGCGAACCGGATCAGCTTGTCCATCGCCCAGGTGCCGATGTGGGTGGCCGTCATGTAGCGGATGTTGTGGAAGTCGAAGGTGAGCAGCGCGCCGACCTCCGAGCCCTGGAGCTGGTGCTTCAGGCGGGCCAGCCGCTCCCGGCGCAGCCGGTCCATGTCGACGCGGCTCTCCCAGTCGACGACGTTCATGCCGAACGTGGCAGTCCCCATGGTTGGTGTTCTCGCTTCCTGGTCAGGTACCGGCCGGTGCCGGCGGCTGGGTGGTGGTCCCGGGTGGGCGGCGCGGGGGTCAGCCCGGTGGGGCCAGGCCCGACGCCTGCGCCTGCACGGCGAAGAGGGAGAGCAGGTCCCGCTCGCCCAGTCCCCGGCCGATCGCCGCCTGGACGAGCTGGTGGGTCAGGCCGGCGACGGCCATCGGCACCTCGTGCTCGCGGGCGGCGGCCAGCCCGAGGTCGAAGTCCTTGCGCAGCAGCGCGGTGGTGAAGGTGGGCGTGAGGTCACCGGCGGCGAGCGCCGGCGTCCGGTCGCGCACCCAGGGCGAGCCGACGACGGTCTCGCCGAGGAAGCGCAGGAACGCCTCCCGGTCCGCGCCGCCCTTCTCGGCCAGCGCGGTCACCTCCGCCAGCGCCTGCACCAGCACCCCGAGGTAGAGGTTGTGGCAGAGCTTCACCAGCCGGCTCTGTTCGCCGTCGCCGACCCGCACGGCGGCCCGGCCGATCCGGCCCAGCAGCGGCTCGGCGACGGCGAACTGCGCGGCCGGCGCGGAGGCGACGAAGCACGCCCGGCCGGCGGCCACCACGGCCGGGTTGCCGCTGACCGGGGCGGCCACGAAGCCCACCCCCGCGTCGGCGGCGAGCTGCCGGGCCCGCGCCGACGCGGCCGCCGACACGGTGGAGCAGTCGACCACCACCCGCAGCCCGTCCGGGCGGGCCAGCAGCCCCTCGGGGCCGTCGAGCACGGCCAGCAGGTCGGCGGAGGCGGAGACCGCCACGAACACCACCTCGCAGGCGGCGAGCGCGGCGGGCGTGGCGGCGGCCACGGCCCCGTCGGCGACGAGCGGCTCGGTCCTGGCCGGCGTCCGGTTCCAGACGGTCAGCCCGACGCCGGCGGCGAGCAGCCGCCGGCCGATGGCCGTGCCCATCCGGCCGGTGCCGAGCAGGCCGACGGACTCACGCATCGCCGGCCGCCGGGTCGATCCGGGTGCCGGCGCAGAGCCGGTCGCCCAGGTACTCCCAGTCGCGGCTGAACCGGTACGAGTGCTGCGCCGGCGGCTGCGGGGCCTGCGTCTCGATCCACCGGGTCCGGCCGTCGGTGCGGTTGTAGAAGGCGTGCTCGCAGCCCGACCCCGTCCAGAGCACGTCGCCGGGGCGCAGCACGAACCGCTCGCCCTCGACGACCGCCTCCGTCTCGCCGTGGGTGAAGACGTACGCCTCCTCGAACGGGTGGTCGTGCGGGTGCGCCACGGCGGTGGGCTGGTACTCGACCATGAACATGGTGTGCAGCTGGGCGTTGGTCCGCTGGTCGGCGAGCATCCGGATGCCGATGCCGCTGTAGGCCAGCAGCGCCGTGGCCATGCTCGCGGACACCTCCGGCGCGGCCGGGTCGCTGCCCCGGGCCAGCCGGCCCAGGTCCATCGAGCCCTCGTCGAAGCGGAAGAAGTTGCGGTTGCGCGGGTCGCGCAGGTCCACCGGCTCGGCCCGGCCGGCGGCGATCTCCTCGGGCAGGAAGAACGTGTCCCGGCGGCGGTTGCCGGGCAGCAGCCGCACCGGCGCCGACATCTCCAGCCACCGGGCGCCGGCGTCGCCGGTGGTGAGCTGGTGGGCCACCGCGACCGGCACCACCGCGCAGTCGTCGGGCCGCAGCGCGATGCTCTGGCCCAGCATGGTCAGGGTCAGCTCGCCGTCGAGCAGCCAGAGGCTCTTCTCGTACGAGTGCACGGTGGCGTCGACGCGCCCGCCGGGGTCGAGGACGGCGACGCTCATCGTCATGTGGTGCGAGCCGTACTGGCGGCCGACGAGGTCCTGCCGGCGGAATCCGGTGCTGTGCCCGAGGTGGTCGGGCGGGGTGCTGGCCAGCGTGTCGTCGATGCGGGAGACGTGGTACACGGTCTGCCTTTCTCTGGCTGCCGTCGGCGGACGGCCGGGCGTGACGGTGCGGCTAGGCGGTGCCCAGGGCGAGCAGGCCCCGGCGTCGGCGGCGACCCCGCAGCAGCGGCACCAGGGCCGCGGCGACGACGAAGCTGCCCTGGATCCAGTACTGCCAGGCGAGGCTGACCGACAGGAAGCTCAACGAGCTGGTGATGGTCTGCAGGAACAGCGCCGTGGCGAGGGTGGCCAGCGCCGACCCGTTGCCGCCGAAGACGCTGGCCCCGGCCAGCACCACGGCCGTCACCGAGGCCAGGGTGAGGGCCTGGCCGGTCGAGGCGTCGCCGATGCCGGTCTGCGCGTAGAGCGCCAGCCCGCCGCCGGCCGCCAGCGTCCCGCCGAGCAGGTACGCCAGCAGCCGCGTCGGCACGGTCGCGACGCCCATCCGGGACGCCGACAGCGCGTCCGAGCCGGTGGCCCGCAGCGCCCGGCCGGCCCGCGCCCGGCGCAGCAGCAGGTGCCCGGCGACGCCGACCAGCACCACGACGACGAACACCACCGGCACCCCGGCGACCGTGGTGCCCAGCGCGGCCAGCAGCGTGTCGCCGGCCTGCCCGCCGGGCAGCGGGCGCAGCAGCTGCGCCAGCCCGACCACGCCGATCGAGGTGATCAGGGTGGCCACCACCGGTGGCAGGTTGACCCGGGTGACGAGCACCCCGTTGAGCAGGCCGACCGCCGCTCCGGCGGCGAGCGCCACCAGCGCGCCCACGGCGAACAGCGCGGGTGGGCCGGCGCCGAAGAACGACACGGCGACCACGCTCAGCGCGACCACCGAGCCCACCGACAGGTCGATGCCGCCGGTCATCACCACCACCAGCTGCCCGAGGCTGACCAGGGCCAGCGAGGCGGCGGCCAGCAGGAGCTGCCCGACGGACAGCGAGCTGAGGAAGGCCGGCGCCCGGGCGGCGGTCACCGCGCCGAGCACGACGGTGAGCAGCAGCATCAGCGCGGCCTGGGACTCGCCGCCGAGCAGCCGACGGCGCGGGCCCGGCCGGGGCCCGGCGGCCGGCGCGGCCACCGCCTGCTCGGTGGCGAGCACCGCCGCGCCGGTGATGTCCCGCTCGGAGAGCGTGGCGGCGGAGAGCTCGGCGTGGACGCGTCCCCGGGAGAAGACCAGGACCCGGTCGCAGAGCCCCTCCAACTCCACCGCGTCGGTGGAGAGCACGACGACCGCCGTGCCCTGCCCGGCGAGTTCCCGCAGCACCCGGTAGATCTCCAGCCGGGCCCCGGCGTCGACGCCCTGGGTCGGGTCCTCCACCAGCAGCACCGCCGGACGGCCGATGCTGGCGCGGGCGAGCAGCACCTTCTGCTGGTTGCCGCCGGAGAGCGTGTTGACCGGGGTCTCCAGGCTCGCCGCCTTCACCCGCAGCGCGCCGACCGCCGGGGCGACCAGCGCCCGTTCCCGGGCGGGCACCAGGAGGGTGCGCAGCAGCGACACCCGGGGCAGCGCGAGCGCATCGACGTTCTCCCGGATGCTGAGGTCGCCGAAGACGGCCTCCCGCAGCCGTTCCCCGGAGAGGAAGGTGACGCCCCGCCCGGCCGCCGCGGCGGGGCCGGTGAGGGCGACCGGGCGGCCGGCGACGGTGACCCGGCCGTGCGAGCGGACCAGCCCGGCCAGCGCCCGCAGCGCCTGGCGCTGCCCGTTGCCCTCCACCCCGGCGAAGCCGACGATCTCGCCGGCCGACACTCGCAGGGTCAGGTCGGCGAAGCCGGCCCCGCG
This sequence comes from Micromonospora carbonacea, assembly GCF_014205165.1. Lineage (NCBI taxonomy): Bacteria > Bacillati > Actinomycetota > Actinomycetes > Micromonosporales > Micromonosporaceae > Micromonospora > Micromonospora carbonacea. Next base: position 2,574,670 of record NZ_JACHMZ010000001.1, read on the forward strand.
CAGCCCCTCGGTGGCCAGCACGACGGGCGCGCCGGCCAGGTCGGGCTTGGCGGGGAAGGTGGTGTCCAGCGACCGGCCGACGATCAGCTCGACGATCTGCTCGTCGGTGTGCGCGGCGACCGTGCCGCCGCCGACGACCCGCCCGTCGCGCAGCACGGTGAGGGTCTGCGCGATCTCGCGGATCTCGGGGATGCGGTGGGTGATGTAGACGACGGCCGTGCCGGCCGCCACGAGCTGCCGGATCCGGTCGAACAGCCAGGCCGTCTCGTCGGGGCCGAGCGCCTCGGTCGGCTCGTCGAGGACCAGCACCCGCGGGTCGGTGGCGAGCGCGGCGGCGATCTCCACCAGGTGCGCCTCGCGCATGGTCAGCTCGCTGACCAGCCGGTCGGCGTCGATGTCCAGGCCGAGCCCGCGCAGGTGCGCGGCGGTCCACGCCGACGCCGCGCCGACGCGGGGTCGCACCTGCTCGGGCAGGAGCACCAGCATCGACTCGGCGACGGTGAGCCCGCCGGCCAGCGCCGGGGTCTGGTAGACCAGCGCGAGCCCGTTCTCCCGGGCGAGGGCGGGGGTCAGCGCCGGATAGTCCCGGCCGCCGATGCTGATCCGGCCCTCGTCGGGGGTGACGGAGCCGGCGGCCACCCCGACGAGGGTGGACTTGCCGGCCCCGTTCTCGCCGAGCACGGCGTGGACCTGGCCCGGCGACACGGCCAAGTCCACGCCGTCGAGGGCCCGTACGCCCGGATACTGCTTGACGATCCCCGTCAGCGTCAGCGCGGCGTCCCGTACGGTCGTCATCTCGTGGGTGTCCAATCAGCCCTGGAAGAGGGTGGCGAGCTGGGCGGTGTCGAGCTGCGAGGACGGCGGGGCGTCGTTGGGCAGGTCCGCCTTGCACGCCTTGTCCGGGGTGACCGCGCCGCCGGCCCCGCCGGTGGAGTCCTCGAAGAGGTCCAGTTGCAGCCGCGACGGCTCGGCGTCGGCCTTGCCGTTGACGACGGCGACGCCCTTGCGCAGCGCGACCCGCCCGATCCAGGTGCGGGAGGAGACGGTGGCCAGCTCGTAGCCGCCGTTCTTGGCCTTCAGCGCGGTGAAGCCGCAGCTCAGCTCGTTGTCGTCGGTGGTGGCGATCGGCACCAGCGGCCGACCGGCGCTCTGGTACGCGCGCAGCACGCCGGTGGCGGCGGCCCCGTAGTCGCTGATGACGCCGTCGATCTTGGGGTACTTGGCGAGCAGGCCGCTCATCGCCTGCTGCTCCATCGCCGGGTCCCAGTTGGTGGTCACCGGCTCGTCGGTCAGCAGCTTCACCTGCGGCGCGCCGGCCAGCACCTTCTTGATGCCGGAGAGGTGGGCCTGGGAGACGGGGTTGCCGGCGGGGCCGCCGAGCATCACGATGTTGCCGCCCTTCGGGCCGAGCCGGTCGATCATCCACTTGGCCCACACCTCGCCCAGGTACGGGGTGTCCCAGTCGACGTAGTCGAAGTAGTCGCTGCCGGGCTTGCCCTGCGGGTCGGCGGCGATCGGGAGGACGGTGACCCCGGCGTTGGCGGCGGCACGCAGCGCGGACAGGTGGGCGGGGCCCGGCCCGGCGTCGGGGATCACCAGCAGGACGTTGACGCCCTTGCTGGCCATGCTGGTGATGCCGGCGAGGGTGGACTGCAGGTCGCCCCGGCCGGCGACGTACTCGACGCCGCTGATCGCCGGGCACTTGCGGGCCTCGTCCTCGATCTCGGCCCGGACGATCTTGGACCACGAGTTGGTGCCGAGGCCGTCGACGAGGCCGACCTTGACCGGCTTGTCGCCGCAGACGGAGGCCATCGCGGCGGCGGCCGAGAGCGGCCCGGCGTTGCCGACGGCGACCTGCGCGGCGGCGCTCGGGTCGCCGCCCGTGGCCGAGGCGGTCTTGTTGGTGGTGGAGCAGCCGGTGACCGCCAGGACGGCGGCGGTGCCCAGGGCTGTCGCGGTGGCGAGGTAACGCCGGTGTGTCGGCATGGGGACTCCAGGGGTGGGGGCATCGGCGGGACGGCGAGGGCCGTTCCGCGCGGCGGGTGGACCGGTCGGGTCAGGTGGGATTGCGGCGGATCGCCCGGCGGCGCAGCCGGGTGGCGATGCTGAGCTGCACCACGATGCCGAAGCCGATGATCACGGACTGCACGATGTTCTGCACGGCCGTGGTCTGGGTGTAGGTCTGGACGAGCTGGGTGAGCTGGCCGAGGAAGAGCGCGCCGAGCGCCGTTCCGGTGAGGCTGCCGCGCCCGCCGGTCAGCGCGGTGCCGCCGAGCACCACGGCGGCCACCGACGGCAGCAGGTAGGCGTCCCCGGCGGAGCTGGTGGTGGTGCGCAGGAACCCGGCGAGCAGGACGCCCGCGCCGCCGGCGAGCAGCGCGGACAGCGCGTACGCCGAGATCGTGTACCGGCGGGTGTTGATGCCGGCGGCGTGCGCGGCCAGCCGGTTGGCCCCGACGAGCTCGAAGCGCCGGCCCACGACGGTGCCCTTGAGCACGAGCTGCGCGGCCACGATGACGACGGCGGCCACCAGCACGAGGTGGGGCACGCCCAGCGTGCGCCCGACCGCGAACTCGGTGAGGGCCGGCGGCGCCTGGGCGCTGTAGCCGCCGGAGAGGAACTGGACCAGGCCGATCAGGACCGCGTTGACGGCGATGGTGACGACCAGCGGCGGCAGCCCGAAGGCCGTGACGACCAGGCCGCTGACCAGCCCGGCGAGCAGCGTCGCGGCCAGCGCCACGGCGATCGCGGTGCCGAGGCCCCACTGCGCGGCGTCGCCGTAGCGGGCCACCACGAGGGCGCCGAGGGAGATGCCGCCGGCCACCGACAGGTCGAGCCCGGCCTGCTGGACGACGAGGGTCTGCCCCACGGCGACGATCGCGGTGAGCGCCGCGAACGGCAGCATCGCCAGCAGGGCGGTGCGGCCGACGCTGGCGCCGGAGAGCACGGCGCTCACCGCGAACAGCACGACCACGGCCGCCGCCGCCCGGCTCGTCGGCCAGCCGAGCAGGCGGGGGCCGAGCGGGTCGGTCGCGCGCACCGCGACGGGCTGCGGCGCGGCGCCGGCGAGGGGCAGTCCGAGCAGGCTCATGCCAGGTTCAGCTTCGGTTCGGGCTGCCACCGGCCGCCGATCTCGGCGCCCGCCATCGAGCCGATCACGTGGTCGCGGGACGCCTCGGCGAGGGCCCGCAGCCGGTCGAGGTCGACGCCGACGAGCCTGCCGTCGCGCTTGACGAACCGGCCGTCGACGAGCACGTCGCGGACCAGCCCGGGGTGGGCGGCGTAGACGATGGTGCCGAACGGGTTGTTGACCGGCGTGGTGGCCAGCGTGTCGCCGGCCAGGACGACGATGTCGGCGGCCTTGCCGACCTCCAGCGAGCCGGTGACGTCGCCGAGGCCGTTGGCCCGCGCGCCCTCGATGGTGGCGAAGCGCAGCACGTCGGAGCAGGCGAGCTTCACCCGCTCGGGGGCCTCGCCGGCCTCGACGGCCGCGTGGTTGTCGGTGGCCCGCTGCACGGCCAGCGTCGTGCGCATCGTGGTGAACATGTCGCCGCCGATGGAGCTGCACACGTCGACCGAGAGCGAGGGCTGGACGCCCACCGCCAGCAGCCGGCCGGTCGCCGGCCAGCCGTGGCCCATCTGCATCTCCACGTCGGTGGCGACGGAGGCGCTGCCGCCGGTGTCGGCGATCAGCTTCAGCTCGTCCTCGGCGAGGGTGTTGCAGTGCACGTAGGTCGTGGTGGGGGCGAGCAGCCCGGCGGCGTTCATCCGATGGACCGGCCTGGTCTTGCCCCAGTGCCCGTCGCCGACGTGCACCGAGACGCGCAGGTCGAGTTCGCGGGCGAGCGCGAAGTCGGCGACGGTGACGTCCATCGTCGAGAACTGGGGGCCGCGCAGGGCCAGGCCCAGGGTGACCCGGCCGTCGTTGGCGGCGAACCGGCCGGAGCGCAGCCGGCGCACGTCGTCGGCCGGGTGCGGCACCGGCGACGGCATCACGCCGCCCCACTGCGGCGCGCCGCCGCCGTGCGAGAAGACGGCCCGCAGGCCGGCCTCCTCCAGGGCGTCGATCGCGGCGTCGGTGTGCTCCGGGGTGAAGAGGTTGTGCGACCAGTCGAGCAGGGTGGTCACGCCGGAGTCCAGGGCCTCCAGCGCGCCGAGCAGGTTGCCGGCGTAGGTGTCCTCCGGGCGGAAGTACCGGCTGAGGCCGGCGTGCAGGCCGACGAGGTACTGGTCGAGGGTCCAGTCCGAGGCGATGTTGCGGACGACGGACTGCCAGGTGTGCCGGTGGGTGTCGACCAGGCCGGGCATCACGATCCGGCCGCTGACGTCGATCCGCTCGGCGTCGGGGACGTCGAGGTCGCGGCCGATCGCGGCGATCCGTCCGTCCCGGACGAGGACGTCACCGGGCCACAGCACCTCGTTGGGGCCGGCGCAGGTGACGACGATTCCGCCGGCGAGAAGCAGGTTGGGCATGTAAGGGACCTCCACAGACGCCCGCAGGGGGGTGGTGTGTGTCCGATCCGGGGGTGCGGGACGGTGGATCGGCGGTCCCCATGATGCGATCGCCGTCACAGGCGTGTCAAGTCTTGTTTAACATCCTGTTGACGGACACTTATCGCGGTGGATCGCTACCGGGCCGGCGGGTCGCCGGGGCCGGGCTCCCGGTGCCGCAACACCAGCCACACGGCCCTCATGTCCACGCTCCCGTTGTTCTCGAACAGGTGCGGACGGGACGAATCGATCGTCAGGCTGTCGCCGGCCCCGAGGGTGACCTCCTCGAAGCCGACCTTGCAGGTCAGCTCGCCCTGCATGACGTGGGCGCACTCCAGGCCGCTGTGCCGCTGGTAGCGCCCCGAGTCGCTGGAGCTGGCCCCCGGCGGGTAGGTGACCAGCATGAACTCCACGCCGTCCTGCTCGTTGTGGCCGAGCTGCTCCCAGACGACGCCGGTCTCCATCTCGATGCGTCGCCGGTTGCCGGCCCGGACCACGAGCAGCTCGGAGCCGGTCGGCGCGGTGCCGCCGCCCCACGCGGGCGGCCCGGCCGTCGGCGCGGGGGGCTGTTCCGGGGGCGGCTGGGCGCCGGAGAAGAGCTCGTCCATCGACAGGTCCAGGGCCTCGACCACGGCGTAGAGCGTGGGGATCGAGGAGCGCGACCGGCCGTTCTCCAGCAGCGAGAGCATGCTCGCCGAGACGCCGACCTTCTCGGCGAGCGCGCGCAGGGACATCCCCCGGGCCTGCCGCGCGGCGCGGATCCGGCCGCCGACGGCGTCCAACTCGGTCACGTTGAGTGCCCCTTTACAACTCTCGAATCACGTTGAAGTGTGCTCATCTTACGGCCCGACGGGGGGACGCGGGGGCACCGGCCCGCCCCGACGGGCGTCCGCGGCCCGCGGCCCGCAGCCGGCCGGGTCAGCCCTTCAACGGGTACGGGATGAAGGTGCTGCGGTTCTCGTCCAGGTCCAGCCGGCCGGTGATCGGCGCGGCGGCGCGCTGCGGGCAGGTCATCCGCTCGCAGGTCTTGCAGCCGGGGCCGATCGACGTGGTCGCGTCGGCCGCGTACAGGTCGATCCCGGCGGAGTAGACGAGCCGCTCGGCGTGCCGGGCCTCGCAGCCCAGCCCGATCGCGTAGACCTTGCCCGGCTGGTTGTAGCCGCCGTGGTGCCGGGTGATGGTGCGGGCGATCCACAGGTAGCGCTGCCCGTCGGGCATCGCCGCGACCTGCACGACCACCCGGCCGGGCGCGCTGAACGCCTCGTAGACGTTCCACAGTGGGCAGGTGCCGCCGGTCAGCGAGAACGGGAAACCCGTGGCGGACTGCCGCTTGGACAGGTTGCCGGCCCGGTCGACCCGGACGAACGAGAACGGCACCCCCCGCGCGCGGGGCCGTTGCAGGGTGCTGAGCCGGTGGCAGACCGTCTCCCAGCCCATCGCGAAGTGCTGGGTGAGCAGGTCGATGTCGTAGCGGCGCTGCTCCGCCGCCGCCAGGAACCGCTCGTAGGGCAGGATCAGCGCGGCGGCGAAGTAGTTCGCCAGGCCGACCCGGGTGAGGATCTGCGTCTGCACGTCGTCGAAGCGCTCCTCCTCCACGATCTCGTCGATCACGTCGGCGAACTCCAGCAGCGCGATCTGCGCCGCCATCCGCATCGCCTCCTGCCCGGCCCGCAGCGACGTCGACAGGTGCAGGGTGCGGGTCTGCGGCCGGTAGCGGTGCAACTCGTCGCCGAGCAGGGTGGCGTCGTCGCGGCGCACCTGCACGCCGTGCCGCTCGGCGAGCCGGTCCTGCAACGCGGAGCGCACCTCGCCGCGGCGCAGCCCGATGGCCGCCGCCAGCCGCTCCGCCGCCTCGTCGAGGTCCGGCACGTAGTTCTGCCGCCGGTAGAAGAACTCGGTCACCCGGTCGTGCGGGCTGCGCCCGATCGTCTCCCGGTCGCCGAGCAGCTCGGCGAGCTGCTCGTCGGCCTGCCGGGAACGCCGGTGCAGGTCGAGGACGGCCTCGGCGACCTCCGGCAGCCGGGTCGCCAGCTCGGTGAGGTCGGCGACGCTCGGCCGCCCCGGGAGGGCCTCGCGTAGCCCGGCGACCAGCCGCGGCGTGTCCCGCGGGGCGAACACCGTCGGGTCGACGCCGAAGACCTCGGTGATCCGCATCAGCACCGGCACCGTCAGCGGTCGCGCGTCGTGCTCGATCTGGTTGAGATAGCTGGGGGAGATGTTGAGCAGGCGGGCCAGGTGCGACTGGCTCAGCGCGCGGTCCTCGCGCATCCGGCGCAGCCGGGCGCCCGCGAAGGTCTTGCTGATCGCGCTCACCTCCTCGTCGCTCTTTCGGCAGCCCAGCACCGTTGGCAGGCTGCAAATATAACCCTTCGCAACTTCGCAAGACGGGGCGCGAACTTCTCAGAACTTGGCTTCTTCCGCCCCTCGACCGTGCCGCCGACGCCGTGTGACCGTTGGCGGCACGCCGGACCGGCACCGCGGTCACGCCCCCCGGGCGGCACGACGGAGCGCCGGCGTCACGACAGCCGAGGAGACGACATCATGCAGAACGCCGTGGAGAAGTTGCGGACCGAGTGGGCGACCGACCCCCGCTGGCAGGGGGTGCGCCGCGGCTACCGCGCCGAGGACGTGGTGCGCCTGCGCGGGGCGATCCAGGAGGAGCACACCCTGGCCCGGCACGGGGCGCAGCGGCTGTGGCGGCTGCTGCACAGCGAGGACTACGTCCACGCCCTGGGCGCGCTCACCGGCAACCAGGCCGTGCAGATGGTCCGGGCCGGGCTGAAGGCGATCTACCTCTCCGGCTGGCAGGTGGCCGCCGACGCCAACCTCGCCGGGCACACCTACCCCGACCAGAGCCTCTACCCCGCCAACTCGGTGCCCGCCGTGGTGCGCCGGATCAACAACGCCCTGCTGCGCGCCGCCCAGATCACCACCGCCGAGGGCGACGAGGACGGCACCGACTGGCTGGCCCCGATCGTCGCCGACGCAGAGGCCGGCTTCGGCGGGCCGCTCAACGCGTACGAGCTGATGACCGCCATGATCGCGGCCGGCGCGGCGGGCGTGCACTGGGAGGACCAGCTCGCCGCCGAGAAGAAGTGCGGCCACCTCGGCGGCAAGGTGCTCGTCCCCACCGGGGCGCACGTCCGCACCCTCGAGGCGGCGCGGCTCGCCGCCGACGTCGCCGGCGTGCCGTCGGTGGTCATCGCCCGCACCGACGCCCAGGCCGCCACGCTGCTGACCACCGACGTCGACGAGCGCGACCGGCCCTTCGTCACCGGCGAGCGCACCGCCGAGGGCTTCTACCGGGTGCGCAACGGCATCGAGCCGTGCATCGCCCGGGGCCTGGCCTACGCCCCGCACGCCGACCTGCTCTGGATGGAGACCTCCACCCCGGACCTGGAGACCGCCCGGCGCTTCGCCGAGGCGATCAAGGCGGAGCACCCGGACCAGCTCCTCGCCTACAACTGCTCGCCGTCGTTCAACTGGCGCAAGCACCTCGACGACGCCACCATCGCCAAGTTCCAGCGGGAACTCGGCCACATGGGCTACAAGTTCCAGTTCATCACCCTGGCCGGCTTCCACGCCCTCAACTACTCGATGTTCGACCTGGCCCGCGGCTACGCCGCCGACGGCATGCCCGCCTACGTGTCGTTGCAGGAGCGGGAGTTCGCCGCCGAGCCGGCCGGCTACACCGCCGTCAAGCACCAGCGCGAGGTCGGCACCGGATACTTCGACCTGATCAGCACCGTGCTCAACCCGGCCGCCGAGACCACCGCCCTGCGCGGTTCCACCGAGGAGGAGCAGTTCGCATGAGATACGAGATCATCGGTCCGCTGGCCGACCGGTTCGACGAGGTCCTCACCCCGGCGGCGCTGGAGTTCCTGGTCGAGCTGGACAGCGAGTTCGCCGCCCGCCGGGTGGCCCTGCTCGACACCCGCCGCGCCCGCCGGGACCGGTACGCCACCGGCCAGCTCCCCGACTTCCTTCCCGAGACCGCCGCGATCCGCGCCGACCCGACCTGGCGGGTGGCCCCGCCCGCGCCCGGCCTGCTCGACCGGCGGGTCGAGATCACCGGACCGCCCGACCGCAAGATGACCGTCAACGCGCTCAACTCCGGGGCACGGGTGTGGCTCGCCGACTTCGAGGACGCCACCTCGCCGACCTGGCGCAACGTCGTCGCCGGCCAGCTCAACCTGATCGACGCCCTGGACCGGCGCATCGACTTCACCGACGCGCGCGGCAGGCGCTACGCCCTTGGCGACGAGCTGGCCACGATCGTCGTGCGGCCGCGCGGCTGGCACCTCGTGGAGAAGGGCATCGCGGTGGACGGGCGGCCCATCTCGGCCAGCCTGGTCGACTTCGGGCTCTACCTGTTCCACTGCGCGCGGCGGCAGCTCGACGCGGGCGCGGGACCCTACTTCTACCTGCCGAAGCTGGAGAGCCACCACGAGGCGCGGCTGTGGAACGACGTCTTCGTCTTCGCCCAGCAGCGCCTGGGCCTGCCGCGCGGCACCATCCGGGCCACCACCCTCATCGAGACGATCACCGCCGCCTTCGAGATGGAGGAGATCCTCTACGAGCTGCGCGAGCACTCGGCGGGCCTGAACGCCGGGCGGTGGGACTACATCTTCAGCGTGATCAGGAACTTCGGGCAGTGGCCGGACTTCGTCCTGCCCGACCGGGCCGAGGTCACCATGACGGTGCCGTTCATGCGGGCGTACACCGAGCTGCTCGTGGCCACCTGCCACCGGCGGGGCGCGCACGCGATCGGGGGGATGGCCGCGTTCGTCCCCAGCCGGGACCCGCAGGTCAACGACGTGGCCCTGCACCGGGTGCGGGCGGACAAGCGGCGCGAGGCCGGCGACGGCTTCGACGGCTCGTGGGTCGCCCACCCGGGGCTGGTCGCCACCTGCCGGGAGGAGTTCGACGCGGTGCTCGGCGAGCGCCCGCATCAGCTCGACCGGCTCCGGGACGACGTCAACGTCGCCGCCGCCGACCTGCTCGCCGTCGACAAGACCCCCGGCCAGGTCACCGCCGCGGGGGTGCGCGCCAACATCGCGGTCGCGCTGCGCTACATCGACGCGTGGCTCGGCGGCGCCGGGGCGGTCGCCCTGTGGAACCTGATGGAGGACGCGGCGACCGCCGAGATCGCCCGCTGCCAGGTGTGGCAGTGGCTGCACCACGGCACCCCGCTGGCCGACGGCGGCTGCGTCACCGACGAGCTGGTCCGGAGCATCCTCGCGCAGGAGCTGGCCGAGCTGGTGACGGGGCGCGGGGCCGCCGACCGGGAGCGCGCCGAGCGGGCCGCCCGCGTCGTCGAGGACACCGCGTTCGGCGAGGACCTGCCGGCGTTCTTCACCACCGGCGCGTACGCCCGGCACCTAGGCCCGGGCCGCCTGCCCGCGGTGCCGGCGCGCTGAGCCGGACCATCCGCCGCCGACGCGGTGGCGGGCCGGTCCGGCGCCGGTTCACCGGCCCGGACCGGCCGCCAGGTCCTCCTCGACGCGCTGCGCGGTGGCCAGCAGGGGCGGCAGCAGCTCCGTGCGGATCGTCTCGAACGAGCCGCGGCTGGCGTGCGCGGAGACGTTGATCGCGGCGACCACCGACCCGTTGTCCGCGCGGATCGGCGCGGCCAGCGAGCGCAGCCCCTCCTCCAGCTCCTGGTCGACGATCGCGTAGCCCTGCGCGGCGATCGTGGTCAGGGCGGCGCGCAGCCGGGCCGGGTCGGTGACGGTGTGCCGGGTCAACGGCCGCAGCCGCGCCGTGGCGAGGTAGTCGTCCAGCCAGTCGGCGGGCTGCGCGGCGAGCAGCACCCGCCCCATCGACGTCGCGTACGCGGGGAACCGGCTGCCGACGCTGATCCCCACCGTCATGATCCGCCTGGTGGCGACGCGGGCGACGTAGACCACCTCGCCGCCGTCGAGGACCGACACCGAGCAGGACTCGCGCACCTGCGCGGCCAGCGCCTCCAGGTGCGGCCGGGCGACCTCCGGCAGGCTCAGGCCCGACAGGTAGGCGTAGCCGAGGTCGAGCACGCGCGGGCGCAGCGAGAACAGCCGGCCGTCGGTGTGCACGTAGCCCAGCTCGACCAGGGTGAGCAGGAAGCGCCGGGCGGCGGCCCGGGTCAGCCCGGTGGCCCGCGCCACCTCGCTCAGGGTGAGCCGGGGGTGCTCGGCGTCGAACGCGCGGATCACGGCCAGGCCGCGCTCCAGCGACTGGACGAACTCCCCGGATCGCGCCGCGTCGGTCACTCGGTCTCCTGCCGCAGGTCTCCCGGGGTGGCCTGAGCGCCCGGTCACCGTCGGTGGCCAGCGTAGCCGCGCCGCCCGCCACGGCAGGCACCGGTGCCCCCGCGCCTCGCGCGGCCGCGCCGGCGGGGGCCGGTCGTCCCGTCCCGCCTACGCGCCGCCGGCCGGCCGTCGCCGTGGCGGCCGACGGGGGTGCGGACGGCGGCGCGAATGTGCACGTCACGGGTCAGGTCGTCGCCCTCGACGTGGCCCGCAGGGCCCGCAGCGCGGCGAGCTCGGCGGGGGTGGGCGGCTCGTTGGTGGTCAGCCCGTCGGCGACGGCGAGCGGCCAGCCGGTTGCCGCCCGGGCCTGCGCGACGGTGACGCCGGGGTGCAGCCGGGTGAGGGTCAGCTCGCGGGTGGCCGGGTCGGGTTCGAGGACGCCGAGGTCGGTGATCACCGTGCGGGGGCCGCCGCCGCGCAGCCCGAGCCGGGCCCGGTCGTCCGGCCCCGCGCCGTAGCCGACCGAGGTGACGAAGTCGACGCGGTCGGTGAACGTGCGCCTGCTCTGCCGGACGATGACGACCACCTCGCCGCAGGACGCGGCGATCTCCGGTGCGCCGCCGGCGCCGGGCAGGCGGACCGACGGTTCGGCGTAGGAGCCGCCGATGACCGTGGTGTTGAGGTTGCCGTGGCGGTCGAGCTGGGCCGCGCCGAGGAACCCGACGTCGATGCGGCCGGGCTGGAGCCAGTAGTTGAACACCTCCGGCACGGAGACGACCGCGTCGGCGGTGTCGGCGAGGACGCCGTCGCCGATGGACAGCGGCAGCCGGTCGGGCTTCGCGCCGAGGCAGCCCGACTCGTAGACCAGCACGAGGCCGGGGGCGTGGGTGACGCGGGCCAGGTTCGCGGCGGTGCTGGGCAGGCCGATGCCGACGAAGCAGACGGTGCCGTCGCGTAGCTGCCGGGCGGCGGCGACCGTCATCATCTCGTCGGCCGACCAGTCCGCCGCGCTCACGCCGGCACCTCCGTCGCCAGCACGTGCCGGGCGATCCAGGCCCGGAAGGCGTCGCGGTCCCGGCTGATCGCGTCCCAGTCGCGGTAGAAGTCGTTGTCGCGGACCGAGTAACCCTGGGTGTACGACGGGTGCGCGCCCCCGGGCACCCGGGCCACCGCCGTGACCGCCCAGCCGGGCAGGACGACCTGCCCCGGCACCGGCGTCAGCTCGTCGACGAGCTCCTCGACGGTGACCAGGGACCGGCGCGCGGCCAGCACGGCCTCCTTCTGCACGCCGGTGATGCCCCACAGCTGCACGTTGCCGGCCCGGTCGGCGCGCTGGGCGTGCACCACGGTCACGTCGGGGCGCAGCGCGGGCAGCGCGGTGAGCGTCTCGCCGGTGAACGGGCAGTCGACGGTGCGGACGGTGGCGGTGTGCCGGGGCAGGTCGGTGCCGGTGTAGCCGCGCAGGACGGCGAACGGCAGGCCGGAGGCGCCCGCGACGTAGCGGTTGGCCATTCCCGCATGGCTGTGCTCCTCCAGCTCCAGGGGCGCGGGCCAGGAGTGCTGCACGGCGTCGCGGAAGCGGTGCAGCGAGCCCACCCCCGGGTTGCCGCCCCAGGAGAAGACGAGGCGGCTGGCGCAGCCGGCCCCGATGAGCTGGTCGTAGATGACGTCCGGGGTCATCCGCACCAGGGTCAGGCCGCGCCGCCCCTGCCGGATGATCTCGTGACCGGCGGCGAACGGGATGAGGTGGGTGAACCCCTCCAGGGCCACCACGTCCCCGTCGTGCACCAGCTCCGCGATCCCGTCGGCCAGCGAGACGATCTTCGCCATCGGCCTCCCGCCTTCTGTGCCGTCGTGGCGTCCGCGCCGGCGTTCGGAATGCGGACGGGTGTGCCCATCTCGAACGTAGTGCGCGGCGGCGTCGGCCGTCAACGGGGCCGCGGCGCCGCGCCGGGCGGGCGGCCGGTCACCTCCCGACCGCGTAGGCAAGCGGCGAGCGGCGCGGTCGGCACGACCTCCGAGCTGCGGAAACGGGTCACCGGGCCGGTGCCCGACGGCCCCGTCGGGCGAGCAGCAGCGCCGCCGTGAGGACCGCCGCGGCCACCGGCAGGCCCCAGGGCCGCCGGGCGGCCTCCACCGTGAACGCGACCGGGCGGCCGGGCACCTCGATCCGACCGTCGATCTCGTACCGGCCGTACGGGGCCGCGCCCGTGGGCACCGTGACCCGGTAGTCGCGGGTCGCCCCGGCGGCGACGGTGCCGACCGCCGGGGCGGCCACGATGGTCCGGGCTCGCCCCGGGGGCCCGACCAGCAGCGTGAACGGCGGGTCGGTCACGTCCTCGGTGCCGGGGTTGCGCAGGGTGAACCCCAGCGCCAGCTCGCCCGGCAGGCCGAACCAGCCGCGTGGCCCGGACCGGTCGTCGGCGCGCACCGACTCCAGGGTCAGCGCGGCCGGGACGCCCGGCGCGGCGGGCGGCGCGTCCACCCCGGCCAGCGGCAGGGCGGCGGTGGCGGCGGCCGTGCCGGTCGGCGTCCGGACGCGCAGCACGCAGGGGCACGCCACCGGCGGGGCGGCCAGCAGCACCGGCAGCCGGGCGCGACCGGACGGCGGCACCTGGGCGTGCGTGGCGTCGCCCGTCGCGCAGTCCAGCGCCCCGCGCCGGGCGGCGTTGCCGCACACCTCGGCCTGCGCCGTGCCGGCGGGCCAGCCGTCGAGGTCGACCAGCACCCGCTGCCCGACCCGCAGCGGCCCGGCGGGCACGGTGACGCCGGGCCCGCCCTCGGCCGCCCCGGCCGCGGTGGGTGCCAGCGCCAGGGCCAGGGCCACGGCTGCGGCCAGCGGGGCGCCGGCGCGGGTCCGGGCGGTCATGCCGTCGCCGGCCCGGCGTCCACCGTGGCCGGTCCGCCGTCCACGGTGGGCCGCGCATCGTCCGCCGTGGTCCGCCCGCCGTCGCCGGGGGCGCGGCGACGCCACCACCGCAGCCCGCCCCAGCCGCCCGCGACCGCGAGTAGCGCCAGCGGCACCCACGGCGGGGCCCACACCCCGGCGGAGCGCAGCACCGGCGGCAGCGCGGTGTCCGTGGTGGCCGCCGCGAGGTCGACCTCGGCGGTCAGCCGCAGCAGCGGGGGCACGCCGGTGATCCGCTCGGTGACGGTGACGGTGCCGCCGGGCAGCAGCTCCGGCAGGTCGGTGGGGGAGGTGCGGGCCTGCTCCCAGCCGAACGGCCCGGCGACGGTCACCGCGCCGCTGCCGGTGACCCGGACGTTGCCGGTGTTGCGTACCCGGTAGCGGACCACGAGGTCGCCGCCGGCGAACGGGTCGACCGGGTTGGCGTAGGAGACGTCGACCGACTCGACGGTGACGGCGGGGCGCACCGGGCCGTCGACCCGCAGGTGGACCCGGGCGGCGAGGCGCTGGTCGACCAGGACCCGCTGCCCGTCGGCGGTGGTCCGGGCGCGGGCGACCGAGCCGATCACCCCGCCCGTGTGGTCGCCCGGGGTGGCGTCGGCCGGCACGGCGAGGCGGAACGGGATGTCGACCCGTTTGCCGGGCGGGACCGTCCAGGCCCGCCGTTCGAACCGGATCCACGAGCCCACGTCGGTGGCGGGCTGATCGGCCGGCAGCAGGGCGAACGCCCCGTCGGCGGAGGTGTAGGCGTCGGTGCCGTACACGTCGAAGGTGAGCGGGCGGTCGCCGAGGTTGGTGATGCCGACGTGGTCGGTCAGGGTGCTGCCCGGGGCCAGGTCGTAGATGAAGTAGTTGCGCCCGGTGGGTCCCTTCGCGCTGGACGGCTGCACGGACCAGCGGGCCGCGCCGGTCCGGTCGGCGGCGTCGGCGTCGACGCCGGGCGACGGGGCGGGCGCGGCGTCGGCCGGCGCGGGCAGGGCCGTCGCCGCGAGCAGCGCGGCGGCGAGCGCGACGCTCGCCCGGGACAGGGCGGTGGGCAGGGGCATGCCGGGCTCCGCAGGTGGTCGGGCCGGTGGGACGGGCGCGGAGCCCGCCCCACCGGTGGTGCCGTGATCAGGAGAGGGTGAGCGTCAGGACCGCGGTGTAGTCGCCCGCCGGGGCGGACGCCGGGATCCCGAGGTTGAGCTGGGCGCCGCAGCCGAAGGTGCCGTTGCTCGCGCCGCTGGCCGAGGTGCACAGCGCGCGCGCCGTGCCCAGGCCGGCACCGGGCGCGGCGGCCGCGCCCGGGGTGACCACGCCGGGCGTGCCGGCGAGGCCGTCGGTGACGACGGACGCGTTCGGCACCCAGCCGAGGTTGTCCGCGTCGATGCTGCCGCCGCCGGCCGAGGCGAAGTCGGAGACCTGCCCGACCAGGCTCCAGCCGGCGTTGGTGCCGCGCAGGTCGGCCACCGTGGCGGTGTTCAGCGCCCCGCTGGTGACCTGCCCGTTGCTGACCGCCGGCAGCGCGACCGTGGAGCCGGCCACGCCGAGGGTCAGCGCGCCGCCGGTGACGGTGGCGGTGATCTGCTGGTCGGCGTCGCCTCCGCCGCCGACCGGGGCGCTGCGGAACGTCACCGGGGTGAAGGTGTCCTGGCTCCGGTCGGCCGAGCCGCGGGCGGCGAAGGTGATCACGTAGCACTGCACCCGCGTGCAGTCGACCTGTGCGCCGGTGCGGTCGGTGTAGACCGCGCTGATCGGCAGGGTGGTGCGGAACGTGCCGTCGGCGTGGAGCCGGTCGCGGGCCTCCGTCGGCTCGTTCGTCTTGCTCACCCACTTGGTGACCTGGAGGACGCCGGCGTTCGTCCAGTGCTCGTCGACCTTCGGACCGAAGGAGACGTAGATGCCGGCCGCCCCGTTGGCCTCGGGGTCGAAGCCGCTGCCCTCGACCGTGATCGTCGCCCCGGCCGGGTCGACGCCGGTGGACGGGGCGACGGCGACCGCCGGGCCGGCCGGCTCGCCGCCGCCACCCGTGGAGAAGGTGAACGACAGCGGGTCGAGCGCGGCGCCGGCGGCGTAGAAGCCGTTGAACGCGCTGGCGCCCTCGGCGGTCAACGTCGCCGCCAGGCCGGTCGCGGTCACCGTGCCGCCGCTGCCACCGGGGTTGCCGTCGGTGACGGCGATGGTGGCGATGGTGGCCTGGCGGACCGAGACCGGCTCGGTGGCGGTGGTGGCCAGGTCGACGTCCGCCTTCAGCGCGGCGGTGCCGCCGGAGACGGCGACCGTCGGGTTGGCCAGGGTGATGGTGAACATGTGCGCCGGGTACGAGAAGACGACAGTCCCGCCGTACCTGGCGTCGATGGCGCCGGTGCCGGCGTCGTACGTGCCGCCCTTCGCCGGGAAGGTGAAGGTGCCGTCGGCGTTGATGCTGGCTCCGTTGCTCGCCGCGATCGGCGGGTTGCCGTTGCCGGTGTTGACGTAGCTGCGGAACGACGCCTTGAAGCCCCAGGTGAGGCTGCCGGTGCTGATGTCGGCCCCGGCCGCCGAGGCGGGGGTGACGCCGACGAGGGCGGCCGAGGCGCCGAGGAGGGCGACCGCGGCCCACCGCAGCGAACGCCACCGGCCGGCACCGGTTCTGGATCGGACCATGCTGTTCCTTTCTCACGCCCAATACGGACAGTGGTTGAGGTTAGGCAAACCTAACTGCTGCGGCACAGGGGCGACGGGTTGAAGATCTTGACCCGAAGAACCCCTTGTGAACTGCGAATCCATCGCTTAGGTTAGGCAAACCTTAGTCACGGTCGGTGTGTCAACCGACCTGATCCGTCATGTGGGGAGCCTGATGCGAGCACTGCGTCGCGCCGTCCTGACCGCAGCACTGATCACCCTCGGTGTCGCCGCCGGCGCGGCACCGGCCCACGCCGGCACCGGGCGAGGGAGCGGCGGCCAGGCGCTCACCGTCACGCCCAGCGGCGGCGTCGCCCGCTCGGGCGCGAGCGTCACCGTCTCCGGCACCGGGTACGACGTCACCAAGGGCATCTACGTCGCCTACTGCGTGGACAACGGGGCCGGCGTCGCGCCCAGCCCGTGCGGTGGCGGGGCCGACACCACCGGGAGCACCGGCGCCTCGCACTGGATCTCGTCCAACCCACCGTCCTACGGGGAGGGACTGGCGAAGCCCTACGGCACGGGCGGGTCGTTCCGGGTCACGCTCACCGTCGGCACCCGCATCGGCGACGTGGACTGCACCGTCCGCCGGTGCGTGGTGGCCACCCGCGCCGACCACACCCGCCCCGCCGACCGGTCCCAGGACGTCCGGGTGCCGATCACCTTCGCCGCGGCGGCCACCCCGGCCCGGTCCAGCGCCGCCCCGGCCACCACCGGGGCCGCCGGCCCGGGCGGCGCCGGACCCACCGCGCGCACCACCACCACCGCGCCGCCCGCCGCCACGGCCGCCGCCCCGGGCACCGCCGCGCCCGCCGGCAGCGCGGCACCGGTCCCCACCGGCACCGGCGGTGCCGTCGCCGCGGGCACCGACCCCGCCGCCCAGGTCACCCGGGTCAGCGCCGCCTCCGGAATCGGCGGCTGGTGGCTCGCCGCGCTGGCCCTGCCCCTGCTCGGGCTGACGCTGCTCGCCGGCCTGCGCCGACGCCGGCGGAGGGCCGCCCCGTGACCCACCCCGCGACCCACCGGGCGTCGACCCGCCGCCCCGTGACCGACCGGGCGTCGACCCGCCCCGTGACCCGCCGGGCGTCGACCCGGCGCGCCCTGACCCGGCGGGCCGGGTCGCCCGGCCGGGGCCGCGCGCTGCTGGCCGTCCTGCTGCTGCTCGCCGGCGCCCTGGCCGGCTGCGCCGGCGCGCCGCCCGCCGGCGGGACGACCCCGTCGGCCACCTCCTGCGGCCCGGTCACCGCCGCCCTGCCCGACACCGACGTCACCCCGCTCGACCCCGCGCCGGCCCCGGCCCTGCCGGTCACCGTCGCCTCCGCCGACGGCGTCGCCACCACGGTCACCGACGCGACGCGGATCCTGCCGGTCAACCTCTACGGCTCGATCGCCGAGATCGTGTTCAGCCTCGGACTCGGCGGCAACGTCGTCGGCCGGGACACCTCCACCACCTTCCCGGCCGCCGCGCGCCTGCCCGTGGTCACCCCCGCCGGGCACGACCTGTCCGCCGAGGCGGTGCTCGCCCTCGCCCCCACCGTGATCCTCGCCGACGACAGCATCGGTCCACCCGAGACGCTGCGCCAGCTACGGGCCGCCGGCATCCCCGTCGTCCTCGTCGCCGCCGAGCAGACCCTCGACGCCGTGCCCGCGCACGTGCGGGCGATCGCCGCCGCGCTCGGCGTCGGCGAGGCCGGCGAGCGGCTCGTCGCCCGGGTCCGGGGGGAGATCGCCGCCGCCCGCGACGGCGTGCCCGACGGCGCGTCGCCCCGCGTCGCCTTCCTCTACCTGCGCGGCACCGCCGGGGTCTACCTCATCGGCGGCCGGGGCGCCGGCTCCGACGCGATGATCGAGGCGGCCGGCGGGGTGGACGCCGGCACCGCGATCGGCCTGGCGAAGTTCCGGCCGCTGACCAGCGAGGGCCTGATCAACGCCGCCCCCGACGTGATCCTGGTGATGAGCGGCGGGCTGGCGTCCGTCGGCGGCGTCGACGGCCTGCTCAGGCTCCCCGGGGTGGCGCAGACCCCCGCCGGGGCCGCCCGCCGGATCGTCGACATGGACGACGGCGTCCTGCTCACCTTCGGCACCCGCTCCGGCCGGGTCGTGCGGGCGCTGGCCGCCGCGCTGCACTGCCGGGGCCGGTCGTGACCGCCACCGACACCCCACCGGCCACCGTGGAGGCCGCAGCCGGCCGCGCCCGCGGACGCCGGCCCCGGCGCGGGGCGCTCCTGCTCGCCGGGCTCACCGCCGGCCTGCTGCTGGCCGCCCTGTTCGCCGCCGGCCGGGGGCAGGTGGCGATCGCCCCGGCGGAGGTGCTCGGCTCGGTGCTGCACCGGCTCGGCCTCGACGTCGGCCCCCGCCCGGCCGCCGCGCACGGCGAGAGCGCGTTGTGGCTCGTCCGCTTTCCGCGGGTGGCGCTCGCCGCCGTGGTCGGCGCGGCGCTCGGCTGCTCCGGGGCGGTGATGCAGGGCGTCTTCGGCAACCCGCTGGCCGAGCCCGGCGTCATCGGCGTGTCCGCGGGCGCGGCCCTCGGAGCGGCCCTGGCGATCGTCACCGGCGTCACCGTCCTCGGCGGCTGGACGGTGCCGGCCGCCGCGTTCGCCGGCGGGCTCGTCACCACCTGGCTGGTCTACGCGCTCGCCCGCTCCGGCGGCCGGACCGAGGTGGTCACCCTCGTGCTCACCGGCGTCGCCGTCAACGCCGTCGCCGGCGCCGCGATCGGGCTGCTGATGTTCGTCGCCGACGAGTCCGGCGTGCAGGCCATCGCGTTCTGGAACCTCGGCAGCCTCGCCCAGGCGAACTGGTCGGCCGTCGGGCTGGCCGCACCCTGCCTCGCGGTCGGCCTGGTGGCCGCCCTCGCCGACGCCCGCCGGCTCGACCTGCTCGCCCTCGGCGAGCCGGCGGCCCGGCACCTCGGCGTCGACGTGGAGCGGCTGCGCGTCCGGATGATCGTGGTCACCGCCCTGCTCGGCGCGGCGGCGGTCGCCTTCACCGGCATCATCAGCTTCATCGGCCTGGTCGTGCCGCACCTGGTCCGGATGGTCGCCGGCCCCGGGCACCGGCTGCTGCTGCCGGCCAGCGCGCTCGGCGGCGCGATCGTGGTCATCGCCGCCGACCTCGCCGCCCGGACCCTCGTCGACTACCAGGAACTGCCGCTGGGCGTGCTCTCCGCGGTCGTGGGCGGGCCCGCGTTCTTCTGGCTGCTGCGGCGCACGCGGGACCGCGCGGGGGGCTGGGCGTGACCGGCCGGGGCACGCCGACCCCCTCCGGCGGCGCAGCCGTCCCGCGCGGGCGGGCCCGGTTGCGCCTGCTCGGCCGGCGGGCGGCAGCGCAGCCGCCGGCCCCGGCGACGCCGGGCAGCGTCCGGATCCGGGCCGCCGGGCTGCGGGTCGAACGCGCCGGCCGGCCGGTGCTCGACGGCGTCGACCTCGCCGTCCGCGCCGGTGAGGTGCACGCCCTGGTCGGCCCCAACGGTGCGGGCAAGTCGACCCTGCTGGCCGCCGTCAGCGGCGACCTGCCGGCCACGACCGGGAGCGTGGAGGTCGACGGCCGTCCCCTCGGCGGGTGGTCGGCCGTGGAGCTCGCGATGCGCCGGGCGGTGCTGACCCAGCGGCACACGCTGAGCTTCCCGTTCGCCGTGGTCGACGTCGTCCGGATGGGGCGCGCGCCCTGGGTCGGGCGGCCCGAGCAGGCGCACGACGACGCGGTCGTCGCCGAGAGCATGCGGCGCTGCGACGTGGTCCGGTTCGCCGCCCGGCCGTTCCCCACCCTCTCCGGCGGCGAGCAGGCCCGCGCGGCGCTGGCCCGGGCGCTGGCGCAGCGGGCCGGTGTGCTGCTGCTCGACGAGCCGACCGCCGCCCTCGACCTGCGCCACCAGGAGCTGGTCATGCGGATCGCCCGCGACCGTGCCGAGGCCGGGGACGCCGTCGTGGTGGTGCTGCACGACCTCGCCCTGGCCGGGGCGTACGCCGACCGGATGACCCTGCTCGCCGACGGGCGGGTCCGGGCCACCGGCGCGCCGGCCACCGTCCTGACCGCACCGCTGCTCAGCGAGGTCTACCGGCACGACGTCGAGGTCGTGCCGCACCCGCGTACCCGCCTGCCGCTGGTCGTGCCCCGCCGTCGGGGCCCGGCCCACCGCACCGTTCCGGAGGAATAGATGAGCACAGCACCCGTCCCGTTCTCGGCCCGGTTGCGGGCCGCCAGCCAGGGCGCCCACGCCGCCGCCGAGGGCCAGCACTACGTCACGGCGCTGGTCGCCGGGCACGTGGACCTCGCCGGCTACGTCGACCTCGTGGTGCAGCACCACGCCCTCTACCAGGCGTTGGAGTCGGCTGCCGAGGCGATGCGCGACGACCCGCTCGCCGGGCCGTTCGTCGACGACGCGTTGACCCGGCTGCCCGCGCTGGAGGCGGACCTGACCCACCTGGTCGGGCCGGACTGGGCGCGGCGGAGCGCACCGCACGCGGCGACGCTGGCCTACGCCGACCGGATCCGCGCCGTCGCCACCACCTCCCCGGAGCGCTTCGTCGCCCACCACTACACCCGCTACCTCGGCGACCTCTCCGGCGGCCGGCACATCGGCCGGGCCGTCGCCCGGCGGTACGGGCTGAGCGCGCAGGCGGGGGCCGCCTTCTACGCGTTCGACCGGATCACCCGGCCGAAGGCGTACAAGGACGCCTACCGGGCACGGCTGGACGCCCTGCCGCTCGACCCGGCGGCCGAGGCCGCCCTGCTGGAGGAGGTGCTGCTGGCGTACCGGCACAACACGGCGGTCTTCGCCGCGCTGGCCCGGCACGTGCCCGACGCCGTCGCCGGCGCCGACGCCGGGGCGACGGAGGCCGTGGCGACGGAGGCCGTGGCGTGACCGGGCAGCCGCACCGGCCGGCGTCCCACGATGCCGGGCAGCCGTTCGACGCCGACACCGTGCGCGCGGTCTGCGGGCACATGAACGCCGACCACGCCGACGACTCGCTGCTGATCTGCCGCGCCCTCGGCGGCTGCCCGAACGCCACCCGGGCGCGGGCGACGGGGCTGGACGCCGACGGCATGGACTTCGCCGTCGCCGTCGACGGCATCGAGGTGCCGGTGCGGATCCCGTTCGCCCGGCGGATCAGCGAACGGGCCGAGATCCGGCGGGAGGTGGTCCGGATGCACGAGCAGGCGTGCGACGCGTTCGGCCTGCCGCCCCGTTCGGCTGAGAGAAACACCAGGTCAAGGCCGGGTCTCAAGTGATGTTACTGATCGGTAAGTCATTGACGGAAGGTGAACGGCGGTCCTAGCGTTCCTCTTGTTCGAACGGCGTACGGTTCACCCGAACGGTCTGCGGTCGGGGGTCGGTAGGTCCAGACAGGAGGCCCGCGCATGGCGGACGAGAAGCTGCGGAAGCTCCTCTCGCCGGTCCGCCTCGCCTCGCTGACCCTGCGCAACCGGGTCTTCGTCCCGGGCCACACCACCAACTTCGGCCTGCACAACGAGCCCACGGCCCGGCTCGCCGCCTACCACGCCGAGCGGGCCCGCGGCGGCGCCGGGCTGATCATCACCGAGGCGATCCGGGTGCACCCCACCAGCGCCGGACGCAGCATCAGCCTCGGCGCCTTCACCGACGCGAGCGTCCCGGCGTACCAGCGGGTCACCGACGCCGTGCACGCCCACGGCGCGCGGATCTTCGCCCAGGTCATGCACGCCGGCCGGCAGGCCAACGGCGACGCCACCCGCACCGCCGCCTGGTCGTCCTCGCCGGTGGCCTGGGCCGCCGGGGCGCACGTGCCGCACGCCATGGGCCGCCGCGACCTCGCCACCGTCGTCGACGCGTTCGCCGCCGCCGCCCGCCGGATGCGGCGGGCCGGCTTCGACGGGCTGGAGGTCCACGCCGGACACGGGCACCTGCTCCAGCAGTTCCTCTCCCCGCACACCAACCGCCGCGCCGACGACTACGGCGGCAGCCTGGCCAACCGGATGCGGCTGACCCACGAGGTCCTCGCCGCCGTGCACGCCGCCGTCGCCGACCTGCCGGTCGGGCTGCGGATCAGCGCCGACGAGTTCCTCCCCGGCGGGCTCGACCCCGACGCGATGGTGGAGATCGTCACCCGGCTGCGTGCGGAGCACCCGCTGGCCTACGTCCACGTCAGTCACTCCGCCTACCACGGCAGCTGGTCGCTGGCCACCCAGATGGCCGACATGAGCTTCGGGCACGCGCCCTTCCGCCACCACGCCGCCCGGTTCTCCCGGGAGTTCCCCGACCTGCCGGTGCTGGCCGTCTGCCGGCTCGACAGCCTGCCCGAGGCGGCCGAGCTGATCGCGGCGGGGGAGGCCGACCTGGTCGGCCTGGCCCGCCCGCACATCGCCGACCCGCACCTGGTCCGCAAGGCCGCCGCCGGCCGGCAGCACGAGACGCGCTCCTGCCTGGCCTGCAACCAGGGCTGCATCGCCCGCGTCGAGGCCAGCCTGCCGATCACCTGCGTGGTCAACCCCGAGGTCGGCGTCGAACGGGAGTGGGCCTCGGCCCGGCGTCGGCACGTGCCAGCCCGTCGGGTGCTGGTGGTCGGCGGCGGACCGGCCGGCCTGGCCGCCGCCACCGCCGCCCGCCGCGCCGGTCACCGGGTCACCCTCGCCGAGGCCGCCGACGACCTCGGCGGCCAGGTCCGCGTCGCGGCCCGGGTGCCCGGCCGGGAGCGGCTCGGCCTGCTCACCCGCGACCTCGCCGCCGAGGCCCGCGCCGCCGGCGTCGAGCTCCTCCTCGGCCACCGGGTCACCGCCGCCGGGGCACGCGACGGCGGCTACGACGACGTGGTGGTGGCCACCGGCTCCCGCCCCGCCCGCCGCGCCCTGCCCGGCGGGCCGCCCGTGCTCGACCTGTGGCAGGCGGTCGACCTGCTCGCCGCGCCCGACGCCGGCGGCGGCACGTACGTCGTCCTCGACGACGACGGCACCTGGGCCGCGTCCTCCGTCGCCGAGGCGCTGGCCCGGCGGGGCGCCCGGGTGCACCTCGTCTCCCCGACGGCGAGCCTCGCCGCCCGGATCACCACCTACTCCCGACTGGCGCTGCTGCGGCGCTTCACCGAACTCGGTGTCGTCGTCCATCCACTGCGGACCCCCCGCGTGGTGGACGGCGGCACGATCGCCCTGACCGGCCCACTGGCCGGCGTCGACGTGCCCGTCGACGACGTCACCGCCGTCGTCGACGCCGGAGCGCCGGCCGCCGACGACACCCTGTTCCGCCACCTGGACGCGGCACCCGACGGACCCCGGATCCACCTCGTCGGTGACGCCAACGCACCCCGCACCACGCTGGAGGCGGTCTACGAGGGCCGGTACGCCGGCGCGTTCCTCGGCCGCCACGACAGCCCCGACGCCGCCGCGGTGGCCCTCGCCTACTGACCACGTCGGTGGCGGACCCCCGCCGGCGCCGACCCGAGCATCCCCTCACCGAGCCGCCCGCCTCACCGGGCCGGCGCGACGCAAGGAGATCCCCATGCTGGACATCGAGGATCGACTCACCCTCGACGAACGCTCCGCCGTGGACTTCGTCCTCGGCCTGCGCAAGCGCTGGGCGGACACCGTCTACCCCGCCCTGACCCGGGAGTACGCCGCCACCGGCGAACCGGCGGCCACCATCGCCGACGCCGGCGCGACCCTGCGCGACCTGCCGCTCTACCCGTGGTTCAGCCACCTGGAACGGGTGCAGCAGAAGATGCTGTGGAAGACCGCCGGGGAGGCCGTCCTGGGCCGCCGCGACGAGCTGGCCGCCCAGCTCGCCGAGGTGCCGGCGCATCCGCTCGGCGCGCTCACCCTCGACCCCGACCTGGACCTGCCCTCGTGGTACACCGACTACGACATCCACATCCAGCCGGGCGGCTTCTTCTCCGACGACATGTCCGCCTACGTCTACGAGTTCGGCGCGCGCATCGTCATGCTGCGCGACAACGACGGCTACAAGTTCCACCGGCTGTTCACCGAGACCGCGCTGCCGGACCTGCCGGCGGCCACCCGGGTCGTCGACATCGGCTGCGGGTTCGGCAAGAGCACCCGCCCGCTGGTCGGCCGCTACCCGTCGGCGCAGGTCGTCGGCGTCGACCTGGCCGCGCCCGGGCTGCGCCTGGCGCACGCCGAGGCCGAGGCGCAGGGGCTGGCCATCGACTACCGGCAGGCCGACGGGCGGGCCACCGGCCTCGACGACGCCTCCTGCGACGTCGTCACCGGCACGATGGTGCTGCACGAGATGCCCGCCGAGGCGATCCGGGAGACGATCGTCGAGGCGGCCCGCCTGCTCAAGCCCGGGGGCGCGCTGCGCTTCCTGGAGTTCCAGCTCACCGGCGACCCGCTGCGCGACGCCACCGTCTACGAGCACGCCGAGCGCAACAACGAGCCGTTCTTCCACGCGCTGTTCGGTTCCGACCTGCTCGCCGTCTGCGCCGAGGCGGGCCTGGTCGACGCGAGCTGGACCCCGTTCGACGAGCGCCGCGCCGGCGTACGCCCCGAGGGCTGGGGCGACCGGGTCGAGTGGCACTTCCCCTGGGCCGTGCTGGCCGCGACGAAGCCGGAGGCGTGATGAGCACCGAGTTCGACTACTTCGGCGACCCCCGCCTCGGCAAGCTGCTCGACCTGGTGCTGCAACTCTCCACCGAGCTGCACGTCGACCGGCAGCGGCTGCGGGCGCTGGAGCAGCTGCTCGTGCGCCGCGCCGTGCTCGGTCCCGGCGACCTCGACGGCTTCACCGCCGACGCCGACGGGCAGGCCGTGCTCGACCGGGAACGCGACCTGCTGCTGACCCGGCTGATGCGCATCCTCACCGAGCAGGGCCCGGCCGAGCACCCGCTGCGCGACCAGTGGGAAGCGGCCCTGAGCGGCAAGAGCGGCTGATGGACGCCGCCCGGCTGGTCGACCACTACCTGCAACTCTGCGAGGACCGCGACCTCGACCGGGCCGGTCGGCTGCTCGCCCCGGGGGCGCTGATCGTCTTCCCCGGCGGGCGTCGCTTCGCCACCCTGGCCGAGCTGGCGGCGGCGTCGGGGGGCACCTACCGGTGGGTGCGCAAGCACCGCGACCGGTACCTGGTCGGCGTCGCCGCCGCCGACGGCGTCTCGGTGACCTCCCTCGGCCGGCTGTACGGGCAGTGGCCCGACGGCGAGCCGTTCGACGGGATCCGCTACGCCGACGTGTTCGTCCTGCGCGACGGGCTGATCGTCGAGCAGCACGTCTACAACGACCTCGCCACCGCCGTGGCGCGGCGGGACCCGTCCCGCTGACCCTCCCCGGGCCGCCCGGCCCACCCGGCCGTGCCACGGCCGGCCCCACCGAACCGTCCCACCCGCCGCGTGGATCCCGCGCGGTCGATCTTCCCTACCCGAAAAACCCTGAGGACGAGGTGTCGATATGAAGCAGAAGTGGGGTGTGCTGCCGGCGGTGTTGGTCGCCGCGCTGGCCCTGGCCGGATGTGGGGGCTCCGGCGACGACGCGGCCGCCAAGGAGGGGGAGCCGGCGAAGCTGACCTTCGCCATCGCCTCCGCGGTCATCGGTCCCAAGGAGGAGGTGGCCGTCTACGCGGTCGCCAAGGAACTCGGCTACTTCGCCGAGGAGAAGCTCACCGTCGAGACGATCAACACCGACGGCTCCGTCGCCGCCCTCCAGGCGGTCGCCTCCGGCAGCGCCGACCTGACCGCCGCCGACAGCGGTTCCATCCTCGGCGCGGTCGAGAAGAACGTGCCGGTCAAGGCCATCGGCGGCCTGGTGCAGAACTGGCCGTGGGTGATGGCGGTGAAGCCGGACAGCACGCTCACCGGCGGCGCCGACCTCAAGGGCAAGAAGATCGGCGTGATCAGCCTGGCCTCCGGCTCCGCGCCGTACGCCCGGGCCTTCGTCGCCGCCGCCGGCCTCGACCCCGCCAAGGACGTGGAGCTGCTGCCGGTCGGCGTCGGCGCGCCGGCCGCCGCCGCGCTCAACGACGGCAAGGTCGACATGCTGGCCCTCTACACCCAGGCGTACGCGGTGATCGAGAACTCCGGGATCACGCTGAAGTACCTCGACAACCCCGACGCCTTCGACGGCATCCGGTCGCTGAGCTTCGCCGTCGGCGCCCGCAAGCTCGACGACAACAAGGACGTCTACACCCGGTTCATGCGGGCGGCGTACAAGGCGATGCTGTTCTCCGCGAAGAACCCGGAGGCCGCCATGCGGATCGGCTACCAGGTGTTCCCGCAGATCCTCGCCGGCAAGCAGGCCGCCGACCAGCTGCCGGCCGACACCCGCAGCCTCACCGCCTGGCTCAAGACGGCCACCCCGGCCTCGGGCACGCCCGAGCAGTTCGGCGACTGGGGCGCGATCAGCGACCAGGAGTGGACCAAGACCCAGGCGTACACCAAGGAGGCCGGCCAGATCACCGGGGACGTGCAGCTCGGCGACGTGTGGGAGCCGGGCCTGCTCGCCGGGGCCAACGACTTCGACAAGGCCGCGGTGCTCGACAGGGCCGCCAACTACCCCGCCAAGTAGCGGCAGCGGACGCGGAAGGGAATGCGATGGCCATCAAGGCGATGGGTCGCCGGACGCAGCAGCCGGCAACGGTGTCGGAGGACTCCTGGATCGAGGTCGCCGGCCTGGACAAGCAGTACCAGCCGCGCCGGTCGGCGCCGACCCAGGCCCTGCGCGACATCAACCTGACCGTACGCCGGGGCGAGTTCATCTCGGTCGTTGGCCCGTCGGGTTGCGGCAAGACCACCCTGCTCAAGATCCTCGCCGGGTTGAGCCCGAAGACGGCCGGCACGGTGCGGATCGCCGGCACCGAGGTGGTCCGCCCCCTCCGCGAGGTCGGGATGGTGTTCCAGGCCCCCACGCTGCTGCCCTGGCGCACCATCTTCGACAACGTCATGGTGCCGGCGGAGATCCAGAAGCTGGATCCCGCCCGGCACCGGGCCCGCGCCCAGGAGCTGCTGGACATGGTGGGCCTGACCGGCTTCGAGCGGAAGTACCCGCACGAGCTCAGCGGCGGCATGCAGCAGCGTGCCGGCATCTGCCGGGCGCTGGTGCACGATCCCGCCGTGCTGCTCATGGACGAGCCGTTCGGCGCGCTCGACGCGATGACCCGCGAGTACATGAACGTCGAGCTGCTGCGCATCTGGCGGGAGAGCGGACAGACCGCGGTGCTGGTCACCCACTCCATCCCGGAGGCGGTCTTCCTCTCCGACCGGGTGGTGGTGCTCAGCCCCCGCCCCGGCCGGATCGCCGAGATCCTCACCATCGACCTGGACCGGCCCCGCGACCTGGGCGTCATGTCCTCGGACCGGGCGGGCGTCTACGTCGAACGCATCCGCCGCCACTTCAACGCCGCCGGCGTCATCGACTGAGGAGGTGCCGCCATGGCAGACACCGAGGTAGTGGAGACCACCGCCCCGGCCCCCGGGCCGACGGCCCCCCGGCGACGCCGGGTCGACCTGCGCGAACGTCCCCAGCTCTGGCTCGTCCCCACCGTCTTCGTCGTGGTCGTGCTCGCCTGGGAGTACGGCACCCGGCTGCTGGACGTCGACGAGTACGTGCTGCCCCGCCCGTCCCAGATCGTCGAGGCGCTGCACCGGCAGCTCACCGACGAGCAGTTCTGGGGCCACTTCTGGGTCACCAGCCAGGAGGCGCTGCTCGGCTTCGCCATCGGCGTCGGCGCGGCCGTGCTGCTGGGCACCTTCATCTCCCAGATCAAGGTGGTCGAGGCGACCCTGATGCCGTACATCGTGGCGTTCCAGACCGTGCCGAAGGTCGCCCTCGCGCCGCTGTTCGTGCTCTGGTTCGGCTTCGGGCTCACCAGCAAGGTGGTCATGGCCGCCGTCATCTCGTTCTTCCCGATGCTGGTCAACGTCATCGAGGGGCTGCGGGCCGCCGACGCCGACCGGATCCAGATGCTCACCGTCTTCGGCGCCAGCCGGGCGCAGATCTTCCGGATGGTGCGGCTGCCCAGCGCGCTGCCGTTCATCTTCGCCGGCCTGGACATCGGCATCGTCTTCGCCATCCTCGGCGCGGTCGTCGGCGAGTTCATCGGCGCGAAGGAGGGCCTGGGCTACCTGCTGCTGCAGACCAACTACAACTTCGACATCGCCGGCATGTTCGCCGTGCTGGTGGTGCTGTCGGTGATGGGCCTGCTGGCGCACTTCCTCATCCGGCTGTTGCAGCGCCGGCTCGCCTTCTGGGCCGAGGACACCAAGGTGATCGGCGCATGAGCGGCACCGGCGACGCCTTCCGCCTCGACGGCCGGGTCGCCCTGGTCACCGGCGCGGCCCGGGGCATCGGCGCGCGGATCGCCGCCACCCTCGCCGCCCGGGGCGCGGTCGTCGCCCACGCCGACCTGGCCGACGTCGACGACCCCGGCGGGCCGCACAGCCGCCACCGGGTCGACATCCGCCAGGCGGGCTCCTGCGCGCGGCTGGTCGCCGGGGTCCTCGACCGGCACGGCCGGCTCGACCTGCTGGTCAACAACGCCGGCGTGGTCCGCCGGGGGCCGGCGGCCACGATGACCGAGGAGGACTTCGCCACGGTCCTGGACGTCAACCTCACCGGCACGTTCCGGATGTGCCAGGCGGCGTACCCGGCGTTGCGCGCCGCCCGGGGCGCCGTGGTGAACCTCGGCTCGACCAACGGGCAGATCGCCGTGCTGAACACCGTCGGCTACTGCGTCAGCAAGGCCGGCGTGCTGCACCTGACCCGGGTGCTGGCCCTGGAGTGGGCGCGCGACGCCATCCGGGTCAACGCCGTCGGCCCGACCATCGTCCCCACCGACATGACCACCGACGTGCGCGGCGACGCCGCGTACCTCGCCGAGAAGCTGGCCACCATCCCGCTCGGCCGGATGGCGCACCCCGACGACGTCGCCAACGCCGTCGCCTACCTGCTCAGCGACGCCGCCGCGATGGTCACCGGCCAGACCGTCTTCGTCGACGGCGGCGTCACCATCCACTGAGCCCCGCGGAGGAAACCCATGCCCCACCCGGACACCGCCGCCGCGCTCGCCGCGGTGGACACCCACTTCGACGAGTTCGTCGCCGAGCTCCAGCAGCTCTGCCGCATCCGCAGCCGCCGGCAGGAGCCCGACCAGATGGCGGCCACCGCCCGGTTCATCGCCGACTCCGTGCACCGCTGGGGCGGCCAGGCCGAGATCATCGAGTGGGAGCAGTCCCACCCGTACGTGCTGGCCGAGATCCCCGGCGCGGGGCGGCGTCGGCTGCTGCACTTCACCCACTACGACGTCGAGGTCGAACCGGCCGGCGACGACGCCGACTGGATCAGCCCGCCGTACGCGGCCGAGATCCACGACGGCCGCCTCTACGCCCGGGGCGTCGCCGACGACAAGGGCGCGTTGATGTCGCGCATCCACGCGGTCGCCGCCTGGCGGCTGGCGGGCCTGACCCCGCCGGTCACCAGCCGGTTCATCTTCGAGGGCAAGCAGTGGCTGCACAGCCCCGGCCTCGGCTCGTTCTGCGCGGCGCACGCCGACCGGCTGGCCAGCGACGCGGCGCTGTGGGAGAACTCGTGGCGCGACGGGCAGGACCGGCCGCTGCTCAAGCTCGCCGAGAAGGGCGTGCTCTACCTGCGGCTCACCGTCCGCACCCTGCCCCGCGACCTGACCAGCCAGAACACGGCGCTGCTGCCGGCCGCGACGGCCCGGCTCGCCGCCGCCCTGGCGCAGTTGCAGCGCCCCGACGGCACGGTCACCGTGCCCGGCTTCGCCGACGACGTGCGCCCGCTCACCGACGCCGAACGCGACCTGCTCGCCGAGGTGGAGTTCGACGGTGACTTCCTGCGCGAGCGGGCCGGCGTGCGCGGCTTCACCGGCGGGCTGGACGACCGGCAGGCCGCCGTGGCGATCCGCACCGTGCCGACGCTGACCGTCGCCGGCATCGCCGGCGGCGACATGCGCGACGACGTCACCCTGGGCATCCCCGCCACCGCCGCCGCGAAGGTCGAGATCCGGCTGGTGCCCGGCCAGGACCCGCAGCGGGTGCTCGCCGCCGTCCGCGACCATCTCGCCGCCACCGGCTTCGGCGACGTCGGCATCGAGGTGATGGCGACCAGCCGGCCGAACATGACCGACCACCGCGACCCGTTCGTCGCCCTGGTCGCCGACGCCGCCCGCCGGGCCTACGGCGCCGAACCGGTGATCGAGCCGTACACCCAGTGGATCGGCAACCAGGGTGCCCTCGCCGCCCGGCCCATCGTCGGCGTCGGCGTGTCCCGCGCCGACTCCGGGGTGGACGGGCCCAACGAGAACATCCGCCTCGACGACTACCGCGACGGCATCAGGCACGTCATCGAGGTCATGGCCGCCCTGGCGGTGACCGGGTGACCCGGGTCCGGGGCCGCGCCGCGCGCGGCTACGTCGACCTGCCCTGGGGCCAGGTCCACTACCGGCACGCCGGGACGCCGGGACGCCCGGCCCTGCTCGTCGTGCACCAGTCGCCGCTGTCGTCGGCGACCTACGACCTGGCGCTGGCCCCGCTGGCCCGGCGCGGGCTGCACGTCGTCGCCGTGGACACCCCCGGCTTCGGGATGTCCGACGCGCCGCCGCAGCCGTGGACCATCCCGCAGTACGCCGCCGCCCTCTGGCAGACCGCCGACGCCCTCGGCCTGGACCGGGTGCGCCTGCTCGGCCAGCACACCGGCGCGGTGATCGCCGCGGAGGCCGCCCTGCGGGACCCGCGCCGGGTCCACCGGCTCATCCTCCAGGGCCTGCCGCTCTACGACGACGCCGAACGCGCCCGCAAGAAGGTGACCTACGCCCCCGGCTACACGCCGGACCGCGACGGGTCGCACCTGCGGGTGATCTGGGACCGGGTCTGGGGGCTCTACCCCCGGCTCAGCCCCGAGGAGGCGGACCGGCAGGTCGCCGAGTACCTGATGACCGGGCCGGACTACGCCACCGCGTACCGGGCCGTCTTCGACCACCGGCTGGACACCGCCGCCCTGGCCGCCGTGCCGACCGTGCTGCTGCACGGCGCCGACGACCTGGTCGACCGGATGACGCCCGTGGTCCGGGCCGCCCTGCCGCACGCCCCGCTGGTCACCATCCCCGGCGGCACCGACTTCGTCTCCGACGAGCAGCCGGAGGCGTTCGCCGACGCCGTCGCCGCCCAGTGCGACCTCGACGCCCCGGCGGTGACCCCGTGACCCGGTCCCATGTCCGGCGCTGAGCCCACCGTGGTGGCGGCCCCGGCGGGGGTGGGCCCACCGGTGGAACCGGCCGCGCTCGCCGCCGGGCTCGGCGCGGTCTACCTGCTGTGGGGCTCCACCTATCTGGGCAACCGGGTGGCCCTGGAGAGCCTGCCGCCGATGGTCTCCACCGCCGGCCGGTTCCTCGCCGCCGGGGCCCTGGTGCTCGCGGTGGTGGCGGCGCGCAACGGCCCGGCCCGGGTGCGCCTGCCCCGCGACCGGTGGCCCGGCGTGCTGGCCGGCGGCCTGCTCATGGTCGGGGCGGGCAGCGCGCTGCTCGCCGTCGGCCAGCAGTACGTGTCGTCCGGCCTGGCCTCCCTGCTCGTCGCCGCGATGCCGCTGTGGGTGCTGACGATCCGCCTCGGCGGCGGCCAGCGCCCCCGGCCGGCTGCCGTCGTCGGGGTCCTCGGTGGACTCGCCGGGCTGGCCCTGCTGGTGCTCGCCGGGGACCAGCGCCTGCACCTGGCCGGCATCGCCACGATCGTGGCGTCCACGATGGTCTGGGCGGCCGGCTCGACGCTGACCCAGCGGCTGCCCGCCCCGGCCGACCACCTGGTCGGCACCGGCTGGCAGATGCTCGCCGGCGGCGCGGCCGTGGCGGTGGCCGCGTGGCCGGCCGGCGAGTGGCACCGGCTGCGCCCGGCCGAGGTCACCGGCCGCTCCTGGGTCGCCTGGACCTACCTGATGCTGGTCTGCACCGTCGTCGGGTTCAGCGTCTACACCTGGCTGCTGCGCCGCGCGCCCCTGCAACTCGTGGCCACGTACGCCTACGTGAACCCGGTGATCGCGGTGTTGCTGGGCATGGTGGTGCTCGACGAGCGGCTCACCGGCCGGCAGGTGCTCGCCGGCGTCGTCGTGCTCGCCTCGGTGGCGCTCGTCGTCGCCGTGGAACGGCAGCGGCAGTTGCGAGGATTGCCGCCGGGCACCCCCGCGACACCCCCGTGACCGGCGGCCCTGCCCTTCCGCCCGCGTCCGCCCACAGTGAGGACAGACATGACCACCACCCCCCTCGTCGCACCCGATGACCGGCGGGTCCGCTCCGGCCTCGGCCGGGCCCTCGACGTCATCAACATCATCGCCGCCCGGGCGCCGGAGACCCTCGGGGTGTCCACCATCGCCCGCGAGCTGGGGCTGCCGAAGGCGGTCGCGTACCGGATCCTGAAGGAGCTGGCCGCCGACGAGTTCCTCGACTTCGACGAGGACACCAAGCGCTACCGGCTCGGCGCCGGGGCGCTCGCGGTGGGCCTGGCCGCCCTGCGCGCGCTGGACGTCCCGGAGATCGCCCGCCGGTACCTGGTCCGGCTGGTCCGCCGCACCGGCGAGACCGCCACCCTGTCGGTGCGGCAGGGCTCGATCCGGGTCTACATCGACCAGGTGCTCTCCCCGCACGAGGTCCGCATGTCGGTGTCCCTGGGCACCAGCCACCCGCTGCACTCCGGCTCGTCGTCCAAGGCGATCCTCGCGGCGCTGCCCGCCGTGGAGCTCGACGAGTACCTGGCCCAGCCGCTGGAGCGGGTCACCCCCTCGACCATCACCGACCCGGCCGTGCTGCGCGCCGAGCTCGCCCACATCCGCCGGCAGGGCTACGCGGTGAGCATCGGGGAGCGGCAGAACGGCGCGGGCAGCGTCGCCGCCGCCATCCGGTACGGCACCGGCCAGGTCTTCGGCTCCATCTCCCTGTGCGGGCCGCAGGACCGGTTCACCCGGCAGGTCTGCGCCGACCACGGGGCGCTGGTGGCCGCCGCGGCCGCCGACGTCTCCGCCGAACTCGGGTTCCGCCCGCCGGCCGCCCCGGCCGGCGGGGGAGAGGAGTGACCACCGTGACCGCCCACCCCACGCCCGCCGACGGCCCGCTCGCCGGGCTGCGCGTGCTGGACGCCTCCACGATCCTCGCCGGGCCGCTGTGCTGCCAGATCCTCGGCGACTTCGGCGCCGACGTCGTGAAGATCGAGCACCCGACCGCCGGGGACAGCATGCGCGGGCACGGCAAGGCCAGGGACGGCCATCCCCTGTGGTGGAAGGAGATCTCCCGCAACAAGCGCACCGTCGGGCTGAGCCTGTCCGCCCCGGAGGGCGCGGCGCTGCTGCTGCGCCTGGCCGCCCGGGCCGACGTGCTGGTGGAGAACTTCCGCCCCGGCACGCTGGAGCGCTGGGGGATCGGCCCGGCGCAGCTGCACGCGGTCAACCCCGGCCTGGTCATCGCCCGGATCACCGGCTTCGGCCAGACCGGCCCGTACGCCTCCCGCGCCGGCTTCGGCACCCTCGCCGAGGCGATGAGCGGCTTCGCCCACCTCACCGGCGCGGCCGACGGCCCGCCCACCCTGCCCGCGTTCGGCCTGGCCGACAGCATCTGCGGCATCGCCGCCTCGTCGGCGGTGCTGATGGCGCTGCGCCACCGCGACCGCACCGGCGAGGGGCAGGTCGTCGACCTGAGCCTGCTGGAGCCGATCATGACGGCGGTCGGCCCCGGCCCGACCGTCTACGACCAGCTCGGCGTCGTCGAGCAGCGCAACGGCAACCGGTCGGTCAACAACGCGCCCCGCAACACCTACCGCACCAGCGATGGGGCGTGGGTCGCCGTCTCCACCAGCGCCCAGGCCATCGCCGAGCGGGTGCTGCGCCTGGTCGGCCACCCCGAGGTCGTCGACGAGCCCTGGTTCCGCACCGGCGCCGGCCGCGCCGGGCACGCCGACGAGCTCGACGCGTACGTCGGCGGGTGGATCGCCGAGCGCACCCGCGACGAGGTGAGCCGCGCGTTCGCCGAGGCCGGCGCGGCCGTCGCCCCCGTCTACAGCGCCCGCGACATCGTCGAGGACCCGCACGTGCGGGCCACGGAGATGCTCACCACCGTCGACGACGCCGACCTCGGGCCGGTGCGGATGCACAACGTGATGTGGCGGATGTCCGCGACCCCCGGACGGATCCGCTTCACCGGGCGCGCCCTCGGGGCCGACACCGAATCCCTGCTGATCGACGAGCTCGGCTGCGACCCGGCCGAGATCGCCGATCTCCGAGCCCGCCACGTCGTCGCCTGACGACCTGGCCGAACCGCTGAAACGTGAGGAACCGTGACGACCACCGCCCGCCACGCCGACCGGCTGCTCGACGCCGTCCGCGCCGGAGTCGAGATCTACGACCTCGGCCGGCTGCTCTCGATCGGCATGCCCCAGTCGCCGAACCACCCGCCGTTCTGGCTGACCATGCCGCGCCGGCACGGTGACATGGTCCGCGCCGACGGCGGCTCGGCGGCCAACGACCTGCTGGTGATGGGCACCCACGTCGGCACGCACGTCGACGCCCTCGCCCACGTCTCCCACGACGGGCTGCTGCACGGCGGCGCGGACGCCGCCGCCGCCCAGTCCGGCGGGCGGTTCACCGAGCTCGGCGTGCACACCGTCGCGCCGATGGTCCGCCGGGGCGTCCTGCTCGACGTGCCCGCCGCCCTCGACCGGCCCGACTGCCCGGCCGGCTACGAGATCACCCCCGCCGACCTGGACGCCGCCGTCGACCGGCAGGGCACCCCCGTGGAGCCCGGCGACGTGGTGCTCGTCCGCAGCGGCTGGGGCCGGCACTTCGACGACCCCGACCGCACCCGCTACGTCGGCCACGACTCCGGCGTGCCCGGCGTGGGCGCCGACGGCGCGCGGTGGCTCGCCGCGCACGGCGTGCACGCCGCCGGGGCCGACACCATCGCCTTCGAGTGCCTGCGCCCCGGCCAGGGCCACAGCAGCCTGCCCGCGCACCGGATCCTCCTGGTCGAGCACGGCGTCTACCTGATCGAGGCGATGGCGCTGGAGGAACTCGCCCGCGACGCGGTGCACGAGTTCACCTTCGTGCTGGCCCCGCTGCCCCTGTACGGGGCCACCGGCTCGCCGGTGCGTCCGCTGGCGGTGGTGGGCCGTGGCTGAGCCGACCCTCGGGCGGGCCCTGGCCGCGTTCGCCGCCGACACGCCCGCCGCCGCGCTGCCCGCCGCCGTCGTCGACAGCGTCCGCCAGCGGGTGCTCGACGTCGTCGGGCTCTGCGTGGCCGCCGTCGACCTGCCGAGCAGCCGGGCCGCCCTGGCGTACGTCCGCGACCAGGGCGGGCGGGGGCAGGCCCGGGCGATCGGGGTCGCCGACCCGGTGCCCGCCGCGCTGGCCGCGTTCGGCAACGGGGTGCTGGCGCACTCGCTCGACTACGACGACACCCACCTGCCGTCGGTGCTGCACCCGAGCGCGTCGGTGGTGCCGGCCGCGCTCGCCGCCGCCGAGCTCACCGGCGCGTCCGGCCGGGAGACCGTCGCCGCCGTCGCGGTGGGCCTGGAGGTGTGCGTGCGGCTCGGCATGGCCGGCTACGACCGCGCCGCCGGCAACTCGGTCTTCTTCGAGCACGGCCAGCACGCCACCTCCATCTGCGGCACCCTCGGCGGGGCGGTCGCCGCCGCCCGGCTGTTCGGGCTGGACGCCGGGCGCACCCTCGACGCGTTGGGCGTGGCCGCCTCGATGGCGGCCGGGCTGATCGAGGCCAACCGCACCGGCGGCACCGTCAAGCGGATCCACTGCGGCTGGGCGGCGCACTCGGCGGTGAGCGCGGCGGCCCTGGCCCGGCACGGCGTCACCGGCCCGCCCACCGTCCTGGAGGGCCGGTTCGGCTTCTTCGAGGCGTTCCTGCGCGGCGAGTACGACCCGGCGGAGATCACCGCGGGGCTGGGCGTCGACTGGGCGGTGCCGGACATCTTCTTCAAGCCGTACCCGGCCAACCACTTCACCCACGCGGCCATCGACGCGGCGCTGGCGCTGCGCCGCCGCGGCGTGCGCCCGTCCGACGTGGAGTCGGTGACCCTCGGCGTGCCCACCCCGGTCATCCGCACCATCGGGCAGCCCATCGACCGCAAGCGCCGCCCCACCACCGGCTACGAGGCCCAGTTCAGCGGCCCGTACGCGGTCGCCGCCGGCCTGCACGGCGGCGGGGTGCTCGGCGTCGGCCCGGACGACTTCACCGACGCCCTCGCCGTCGAGGAGTCCCGCCGGGCCGTGATGGCCCGCGTCGACGTGGTCCCCGACGAGCGCTGCGACGCGATCTTCCCGCACCAGTTCCCGGCCGTGCTGCGCGTGGTCACCCGCGACGGCCGGGAGTGGACCGAGGAGGTGCTGGCCAACCGGGGCGGCCCGGCCCGCCCGCTGACCACCGCCGAGCTGGCCCTGAAGTTCCGGCACAACGTCGCCGGCCGGCTGCCCGCCGACGTCGCCGGGGCCGTCGAGCGGGAGATCGCCGCCCTCGACACCGCCCCCGACGTCCGGCGGCTGGCCGGTCTGCTCGCCGCCGCGGCGGCACCCGACACCCGACAGGAGTGAGCGCATGACGACCTTCGACCTGCTGCTGCGCAACGTGCGCCTGGTCCGGCACGACCGGTCCGACACCGAGACGGTGGACATCGGCGTCACCGCCGGCAGGGTCGCCCGGGTCGCGCCGGGCCTCGACCCGGCCGACGCCGCGACCGTGCACGACGGGCAGGGGAAGCTGGCCTTCCCCGGCGTCGTCGACGCCCACCAGCACTGGGGCATCTACCACCCGCTCGCCGAGGACACCGCCTCGGAGAGCCGCGCCAGCGCCCAGGGCGGCGTCACCACCGCCCTGACCTACATGCGCACCGGGCAGTACTACCTCAACCGGGGCGGCCGGTACGAGGACTTCTTCCCCGACGTGCTCGCCGCCAGCGCCGGCCGCTCCCACATCGACTACGGCTTCCACCTGGCCCCGATGATGCGCGAGCACATCGACGAGCTGCCCGACCTGGTCGACCGGTTCGGGGTGACCTCCTTCAAGATCTTCATGTTCTACGGCGGGCACGGCCTGCACGGCCGCTCGGCCGACCAGAACTCGTTCCTGATGATCCCCGAGGGCGAACGCTACGACTACGCCCACTTCGAGTTCGTGATGCGCGGCGTGCAGGCGGCCCGGGAACGCTTTCCCGAGCTGGCCGACCAGATCTCCCTGTCGCTGCACTGCGAGACCGCCGAGATCATGAGCGCCTACACCCGGCAGGTGGAGCAGGAGGGCCGGCTGCGCGGGCTGGAGGCGTACCACGCCTCCCGGCCGCCGCACTCCGAGGGGCTCGCCGTCTCCATCGCCTCGTACCTGGCCCACGAGACGGGCCTGCCCACCATCAACCTGCTGCACCTGTCCTCGGCCAAGGCGCTCGACGCGGCCCTGCGAATGGCCGAGGCGTTCCCGCACATCGACTTCCGCCGCGAGGTGACCATCGGGCACCTGCTGGCCGACATCACCACCGCGCACGGCCTCGGCGGCAAGGTCAACCCGCCCCTGCGTCCCCGCGCCGACGTCGAGGCGCTCTGGGGGCACCTGCTCGACGGGCACGTCGACTGGGTGGTCAGCGACCACGCCTGCTGCAAGGACGAGGTCAAGTTCGGTGAGCCCCGCGACGACGTCTTCGTCGCCAAGTCCGGCTTCGGCGGGGCCGAGTACCTACTGCCCGGCCTGCTCACCGAGGGCCGCCGCCGGGGCCTGCCGCTGTCGCGGGTCGCGGAGCTGACCTCGTGGAACCCGGCCCGCCGCTTCGGCCTGGCCGGCAAGGGCGCCGTCGCCGAGGGCTACGACGCCGACCTCTGCCTGGTCGACGACGACCACACCTGGACGGTCCGGGCCGCGGACTCCGAGTCCGCCCAGGAGTACACGCCGTTCGAGGGCTTCGAGCTGACCGCCCGGGTCACCGACACCTTCGTCCGGGGCGAGCACGTCCTCGTCGACGGCAAGGTCACCGGCAGCCCGCAGGGCCGCTACGTGCCCCGGGCCGGGCGGTAGCGCCGTGCCCCCCGTCGCCCGCAGCTACCTCTACGTCCCCGGGGACCGGGAGGAGCTGCTGCGCAAGGCCCCCGGCCGGGGCGCCGACGCGCTCGTGCTCGACCTGGAGGACGCCGTCACCCCGGCCCGCAAGGACGAGGCCCGCCGGGCGGTCGCCGCCGCGCTGGCCGCCCCGACCACCACCGAGACCTGGGTACGGATCAACAGCGACCAGGTCGACGCGGACGTCGCGGTGCTCTCCGCGGCGGCGGCCGGGGTGTGGGTGCCGAAGGCGGAACCGGAGCTGCTGGCCGAGGTCGACCGGGCGCTGGCCGGGGCGGAACGCCGGCTCGGGCTGCCCGGGGCCACCTTCGCCGTCGTCGCCCTGATCGAGACCGCCCGGGGGATCCTCACCTGCCCGCAGGTCGCCGCCGCGCCGAGGGTGCTGCGGCTCGGGCTCGGCGAGGCGGACCTGGCGGGGGAGCTGGGCCTGCAACCGGGGCCGGACCGGGCCGAACTCGCCCCGATCCGCTCGCAGGTCGTGGTCGCCTCCGCCGGGGCGCGGATCGTCGCGCCCGTCGGCCCCGTCGAGACGACCCTGCGCGACCCGGACCGGCTGGAGGCGGGCACGCGGACGCTGCTGCGCCAGGGGTTCCGGGCGCGCAGCGCCATCCACCCCGGCCAGCTCGCCACCATCAACGCCGTCTTCACGCCCGGCCCGGCGGAGGTGGCCGCCGCCCGGGAGGTGGTCGACGCGCTGGACCGGGCCGCCCGCGACGGCTCCGGCGTGGCGACCGACCCCCACGGCAGGCTGCTGGACCGGGCGGTGGTCCGCGCCGCCACGGAGGTGCTGCGCCGCGCCGAGCGGCACGCCGGCTGAGCCGCCCCGGCGGTCAGCCCGCCGCCCGCACGGTGAACGGGGCCCGCAGCAGCGTCTCCTCCCGCGACGACGGGCCGACGAGCAGCGTGAAGTCGCCCGGCTCGACCACCCGCACGCCCCGGCCGTCGACGAGGGCGCAGTCGGCGACGGGGACGTCGATGCGGACGGTCGCGCTCCGCCCGGGCTCCAGCGCCACCTGGCGGAACGCCTTGAGCTCCCGCTCCGCCCAGCTCACGGAGGTGACGTCGTCGCTGACGTACGCCTGGACGGTCTCCAGGACCGGCCGGGCCCCGGTGTTGCGGACGGTGACCTCGGCGCGGACGGTGTCCGTCGGCGCGAGCTCGCCCGGGGCGACCCGCAGGTCGGCGTACTCGACGGTCGTGTAGGACAGGCCGTCGCCGAAGGCGAAGGCGGGGCGCTGGGTCAGGTCGGCGTACCGGGAGCCGTGCTGGCCACGGATCTGGTTGTAGTAGGTGGGCTGCTGCCCGACGTGCCGGGCGAACGAGATGGGCAGCCGCCCGGCGGGCTCGACGAGGCCGAGCAGCAGCTCGGCGACCGCCCGGCCGCCCCGCATGCCCGGGTTGGCCGCCCAGAGCAGGGCGGCGGCGTCGAGCGCCGAGTCGGGCAGCACCAGCGGCTTGGACGCGAGCAGCACGACGACCATCGGCGTGCCGGTCGCGGCGAGGGCGTCCAGCAGGGCGATCTGCCCGCCGACCAGGTTGAGCGTCGCGGTGCTGCACCCCTCGCCGACCAGCTCGATGCGGTCGCCGACGACCGCGACGACGTAGTCGGCCCGCTCGGCGGCGGCGACCGCCTCGGCGATCAGCGCCGCGTCCGGCGGGCAGGGCAGGACGACCTGCGGGCGGGGCTGGCCGTCGGGGAACAGCGCCCCCTCGGGGTCGGGGGCCATGGTGAGGATGTCGGCGCCGCGCGCGTGGGTGACCGCCCAGCCGTCGGGCACGTGGTCGCGCAGCCCGTCGAGGACCGTGGTGATCATGTCGCGGGGCTGGCCGTCGCGCATCCAGTCGGCCTGCCCGGAGGAGCCGGCCCAGTCGCCGAGCTGGGTCTGCGCGTCGTCGGCGAGTGGGCCGACGACCGCGACCGTACGCGGCGGGCCGCCGTCGCCCCGGGCGCGCCCGGCGGCGTCGGCCGTGAACCCGCCCGCGAGCGGGAGCACCCCGTCGTTGCGCAGCAGCACCAGCGACCGGCGGGCGACCTCCAGGTTGAGCGCGGCGTGCGGCGCGCTGCCGATCACCGCCCGCTGCCGGGCGACGTCCGGCCGGCGGGGGTCCTCGAACAGGCCCAGCTCGAACTTCAGGGCCAGGATGCGGGAGACGGCGTCGTCGAGGTCCGACTCGACCAGCAGGCCCCGCGCGACCGCCTCCTGGGCGCCCTGGAAGAACTGCGGGGTCGTCATGATCATGTTGTTGCCGGCCCGCACGGCCGCGGCGGCGGCGTGCGCGTGGTCGGGCTGCACCCGCTGCTCCCAGACCATCCGGCCCACGTTGTCCCAGTCGGTGACCAGCATGCCCGGCCAGCCCCACTCGCCGCGCAGCACGTCGGTCAGGAGCCAGTCGTTGACGGTGATCGGCACGCCGTCGGTGCTCTGGTAACCGAGCATGAAGGTGCGGCACCCCTCGCGCGCCACCCGCTCGAACGGCGGCAGGAACCACGCGCGCAGCTTGCGCCGCGACAGGTCCGCCTCGGTGGCGTCCCGGCCGCCCTGGGTCTCCGAGTAGCCGGCGAAGTGCTTGGCGGTGGCCAGCACGGCGGTCGGGTCGGCCAGGTCCGCGCCCTGGTAGCCGCGCACCATCGCGGCGGCCAGCTCGCCGATCAGGAACGGGTCCTCGCCGAACGTCTCGTCGACCCGGCCCCAGCGCAGGTCCCGCGCGATGCACAGCACGGGGGAGAAGGTCCAGTGCACGCCTGTCGGGGCGACCTCGACGGCGGTGGCGCGGGCGACCCGCTCGACGAGCTCCGGCGACCAGGTGGCGGCCATGCCGAGCTGGGTCGGGAAGATCGTCGCGCCGGGGAAGAACGAGTGCCCGTGGATGCAGTCCTCGCCGACCAGCAGCGGGATGCGCAGCCGGGTGCGGGCGGTCAGCTCGTGCGCCTCGACCACCCGCGCGGGGGAGGTGTGCAGGATGGACCCGACGTGCTTGCCGAGGATGTGGTCGGCCAGGTCGCCGTGGGAGTCGAGCTGCATCATCTGGCCGACCTTCTCCGCCAGGCTCATCCGCCCGAGCAGGTGGTCCACCCGCTGCGCGGTCGGCCGGGTCGGGTCGAGGTGCGGCAGGTCGGCGCTGATCGGGTCTGCGATGCTCCGGGACGCGGTCACCGCCCGACCGTACACATCCGCGCGCCGTCCCGGGGCCCGCGCCGGTGGCCGCGCGGCTCAGAGCACGATCTGGCGCGGGTCGTCGATCTCCCGGACGCCGGTCCCCTCCAACCGGGCGAGGGGGTCGGCGTCGCGCAGGGCCCCGAACGACAGCAGGGTGAGGGCCTCGACGCGGGTCACCGGCACCTGGTAAGTCCGGTACGCGCCGTACGAGAACGCCGCCGGCACCAGCTCCAGGCCCGCGATCAGGTCCGCCTGGCTGAGCAGGTACGCGGTGGCGGAGAGGACGCCGTCCGCCCGGACCATCGCGACGACCTTCCAGAACTGCCGGGGCAGCTGCAC
Organism: Micromonospora carbonacea; assembly: GCF_014205165.1. NCBI lineage: Bacteria > Bacillati > Actinomycetota > Actinomycetes > Micromonosporales > Micromonosporaceae > Micromonospora > Micromonospora carbonacea. Next base: position 2,616,463 of record NZ_JACHMZ010000001.1, read on the forward strand.
GCCCCGGTACGGGTCGTCGTCGTCGGCCAGGACGGGGCCGGTGAAGACGCTGACCCTGAGGTCGAGGTTGTCCGCGTTCTCCAGCAGGTAGTCCTCCAACCCGGCCCAGGTCGTCTTGTTCTGGTTGAAGTCCTCGTGCTGCGGCGAGCAGTTGGTGAAGTGGAACGTGTCGTCGTTGGCGGCCTTGGCGACGGCGCGCGACGCGCCCCAGGCGGGGTCGAGCCGGCGGACGAGGTGGCCGCGGTCGAGCGGGTTGGCGGCGTACACCTCCTCCCCGGTCTGCTCGTCGGCGGCCACCCGTGGGTCGAGCGTCCACCGGTCGGGCTCCCGCCGGAGGCGGACGCTGGAGTTGCCGTCGATGTTGACGGCGGTGAAGAACGCCAGCCGGCGCAGCCGGTGCAGCACGACGCTGAAGTGGTGGTACGGCAGCACGTACCGGGGCCCGGCGGTGGCCTGCCGGTTGACCGCCGCCAGCGGCACCTGGCCGGCGGCCAGGGCCGGCAGCGGCACCGGATGGCCCCCGCCGAGGAAGAGCGGGTCGTAGCCCGCCCGGTCCGGGTAGCCGGGGTCGACGCCGGCGGCCTCGCGCCCGGCGGGCGGGCCCGCCACCAGGCCGGTCGGCCCGGCCGCCGCGAGGCCGACCGGGCGGCGGGGCGCGTGGCCGTCGAACGGCGCGACCGGGCCGGGCCGGGCGAGACCGGCCGGGCCGGGAAGCTGCTCCGCCGGGCCGGTCGAGGGCAGGGTGCTGCCGGTGGCGAAGAGCCCGTCCAGCAGGAGCTGCCGCGCCGGGGGCAGGGACTGCCGCCGCAGGAAGGCCAGCAGCCGGCTGACGCGCAGCCCCTCGTTGACGATGCCGCCAAGCTCGTCGTGCCCCGGCGCGGGGGTGCTGGCGTGGTGCAGCGCGACGACCTCCCACTGGTCGTTGAACACGGGCGAGCCCGACGAGCCGGGCTGGGTGTCGGTCTCGTAGTGCAGGAAGCTGTCGACCACGTCGACGACCCGGTTCTCGCGCAGCGCCACCTGCTTCTTGCCCCCGCACGGGTGCTGCACGATGCTCACGAAGTCGCCGACGATGGCCTTGCCCTCGGACTCGATCAGCCGGTTGAAGCCGAACGGGCCCAGCTCGGCCGGTGCCCCCGCGACCGCCACCAGCGCGAAGTCAAGCTCCGCGTCGGCGAGGAAGAAGCGCCCCGGGTCCAGGGCGAACGCCCGCAGCGGCAGCGGGGTCCCGTCGGGGCCGTCCTGGTAGTCGAACTCGATGCCGCTCTGCGCGGCGACGTCCGCGTCGGGCAGCACGTGGTGGTTGGTCAGCAGCAGTTCGGCGGTCACCATCGAGCCGGTGCCGTAGCCCGTGAGCCGGCCCCGCCCGTCGCGGATGTTGACCCGGCCCACCGCGCGGGCGGCGACGGCCCCGCCTTCGAGGTAGGCCACGCCGAGCAGGTCGTCGGTCTGGATGATGCGTTCGAGGGTGACGCCCGCCGCCGTCACCGCGGCGGCGTCGCCGGCCCGGATCGCCGCCGGGTTGATCGGGCACACGTCCGGGTGGTAGCGGCTCAGCCGGTCGATGCGGGTCGCCACCCGTTCCGGCTCGTCGGCGCGGGCCAGCCCGCCGGGGCGGCGCAGGATCTCGATCCGCTCCCCGCGCGCGGGGGTCCTGCCGGCCACCCGCGCCGCGACGGCGTCCTGCTGTCGCCCGGCCTGCGTGGTCCTCAGCTCCATGGTCGACCTCACGTCCCCCGTCACCGCAGCGTCGCGCCGCCGCGGGTCGGAGCAGGGGTGCCGCCGGCCGGCACGGGCCAGACTACGGCCGATCCCGGCCGGCGGCGGCCGTTCGCGCAGATCGGCCGGGCCCGCCCGACGCCGCGCCCGACCCGGTGCCGACGCCGCGCCCGGTTACGTCCGATCCGGTGCCGACGCCGCGCCCGAACCGGCCCGGCGGGTGCCGACGGAGAGGGCAACTTCGCGCACAGACGCCGGCGTCCGCGCCGACTAGCGTCGGCCCTGACCCCCTGCCCACGGGCCCGGGACCGGTCGGACGAGGGGAGCGAGCCCATGGTGTTCCCGGCGCTGCAATGGCCGATGACGCTGGCGCTGGTGGCCGTGACGTCCTACCACGGGTTCCGGTTCGTGGGCCTGGCGTCGGCGGGGGCGGGCCGGGCCGTCCGGGGCCGGCTCGCCGAGGGCGTCCACCTGCTCATGGGGGTGGCGATGACCGCGATGGTGTGGGCGCTCGGGGTGCCGCCGGCGGTGTGGGCCGTCCTGTTCGTGCCGGCCGGGCTCTGGTTCGCGGCGCTGACGGCCCGCCGCCCGGCGGCACGCGGCTCGCGGGCGGTCACCGGCTACTTCGCCCTCGCGTCGGCGGCGATGGTGTGGATGACCGGCCTGCCGGGCGGCCACGCCGGGCCGCACGGCCAGCACGGCGCGGCCCCGCCGGTGGGCTGGTGGCCGTCGCTGGTCAGCCTGGCCCTGGGTGGTTACCTGCTGCTCGCCGCGGGCTGGTGGGCGGCCCGGGGCGTACGCCTGACCCCGGCCTGGCGCGACCACGTGCCCGCCGGCCGGCCGGCGGCGGCCGGGGCGCGGGCCGAGGGCCTCTGCCACGCCACGATGGGCGTCGTCATGGGGCTCATGCTGCTGGCGACGGTGTAGGCCGGCGTCGAGGCGGGAACCGGGGTGAATCTTGGAAGATTCCGGCCCCCGGAGGGGCCCGTTGCTTCCAAGATCTCTTATCTCCGGCCCGCGCCGGCCCGCGTCGGCGCCGGTGTGGCGTCCGGCCGGGTGGTCGCGGCGGGGCGGTCGGCCCGGGCGGGGCGGTTCTGTCGTCGCCGCAGCACCAGCCACGTGCCGAGGACGATCAGGGAGATCAGCGGCGCCGGGTGGCCGAGCAGCGCGGCGACGGCGAGGTCGGCGGCCACGCCGACGACGGTGGCCACGAAGACCCAGCGCGGCGCGGTCCCGGCGGCCTGCCGCCGGTCCGCCGGCATCCAGCGGGTCGTCGACCAGGGCTTGGCCACGGACACCCAGGCCTGGAAGGCGATGGCGCCGGCCATCAGCGCCGACCCGACGGCCAGCGGCACGGCGGGGCCCCGCCCGCCGGTGGCGGCCGCCGCGGCGGAGTCGGCCAGCGCCGCGCTGAGGACGAAGATGCCGAGGTGGAGCTGGGCCAGGGTGATCACGAACTTGACCAGCACCCAGCGGTAGCGGAAGAACCCCCACGGGGTCGCGGCGGCGAGCATGAACCCGGTGAACGCCGAGGCGTTGGCCAGTGGCGCGAGCAGGCGTCCGTCGAGCACCTGCGCCATGGAGGTGGCGGCGACGGCCACCTCCCGGTCGGGCGTGGTGAGGCTGGTGGTGAGCAGCACGCAGAGGGCCAGCGCCTGCGCCATCCAGCCCACCGAGGTCGTCACGTGCAGCCACAGCGCGAGCTGACGCCAGCGCCGTACGGAGAGCGAAGCCATGGGCCCACGCTCGCAGTGGGCCGCCCGGCCGGCCAGGGGAGAAAACCCGGGACCGGCGGGCCGGCCACCCCGGACCCTTCTCGGGGGATCCCCTACGGACGGGCGAGGGGGCGCAGGTCCGCGCCCGGGCGAACCGTCGCCGCCGGGGCGCCCGGTCGACAGGCGGTCACGCCGCGTCAACTGTCGGCTACCCGACATCCGTCATCTCGATGGGTGGGACGCGCCTTGCTACCCTACTAAACCTACCGGCAGGATAGGAAATCGAAGGCCGGCGCGTACGCGCTGGTCAACGACCTGCCGCAGTCGGGGACGACGCGGCCCCCGTACCGAAAGATGGGATCTCGATGACCGTCGCGCACCCCGTCGCCGCCGAGGAGGTCGCGCTCGGCGGCGGACGGTCGCCCGCCCCGCCGGGCCGCCCGCCCGCCCCCGACGTCGTGGGACGCCTCACCCGGCCGCTGCCCGCGCTGCTGCTCGTCGGCCTGCTCGCGGCCGGCTGGCAGCTCATGGCCGACGCCTCCGGCAGCGCGCTGATCCCCGGCCTCGGCGACGTCGCCCGCGACCTGGTCGACATCGCCGCCAGCGGCGCGCTGTGGGAGAACGTCCGCGTCACCCTCACCCGGGTCGCGTTGGGCTTCGCGGCGGCGTTCGTCGTCTCCGTCGCCGCCGGCATCGCGATGGGCCGCAGCGAGTGGCTACGCCGCTTCCTGGAGCCCGCCGTCCTCATCGGACTGGCCACCCCCGGCCTGGTCAAGGCACTGCTGTGCGTCATCTGGTTCGGGGTGAGCCTGCTCAACCCCATCCTCACCGTGGCGCTCGCGGCGGCCCCCGCGCTGACCATCAACGTCGCGCAGGGCGTCCGCTCGGTCGACCCGGCGCTGGGCGAGATGGCGCACGTCTACCGCCTCGACGCGCTGACCCGGCTGCGGTACGTGTGGCTGCCCGCCATCGTCCCCGACCTGTTCACCGGGGCGCGCCTCGGCATCGCGATGGCGTGGAAGGTCATCGTGCTGGTCGAGATCTTCGGCCTCGCCGACGGCGTCGGCTACCAGCTCAACCTGGAGTTCTCGCAGCACAACGTGGCCGGCGTGCTCGCCTGGACCGTCGCCTTCGCCCTGGTCATGGCCGTCATCGAGTACGGGCTGCTGCAGACCCTGGAGCGCCGCGCGGTGCGCTGGCGGCGGGTGGCGCTGCGATGAGCGTCCGGATCAGCCTCGACGGCGTCGACAAGGCGTTCACCGACCGGCGCACCGGCGAGCGGCAACAGATCCTCCGCGACTTCTCCCTCACCCTCGCGCCCGACGAGCTGGTCGCCGTCGTCGGCGGCTCCGGCACCGGCAAGACGACCCTGATGCATCTGATCGCCGGTCTGGAACGCCCCGACGCGGGCACCGTCTCCACCGGCGGCGGGCGGCCCCGCCTCGGCATGGTGTTCCAGCAGCCCCGCCTGCTGGACTGGACCTCCGTCGAGACCAACGTGCGGCTCGCCGCGACCGCGGCCGGCGTCGACCCCGCCGAGGTCGCGCCGATCCTCGCCGCCGTCGGCCTGACCGACTACGCCCGGTCGTACCCGTCGGTGCTCTCCGGCGGGCAGCGCCAGCGCGTCGCCGTGGCCCGCGCGTTCGTCGTACGCCCGGAGGTGCTGCTGCTCGACGAGCCGTTCAGCGCGCTGGACGAGCTGACCGCCCGCCGCCTGCGGCTGCTGTTGCAGCAGCTCTGGCTGCGCGCCCCGCGCACCGGCCTGCTGGTCACCCACAACGCGCTGGAGGCGGCCTTCCTCGCCGACCGGGTGGTGGTCCTCGGTGGACGCCCCGCCGAGGTGGTGCAGGAGTACCGCATCGACCGCCCGCGCCCCCGCAGCCCCGAGGACCCCGAGCTGTTCGACGTGCACCGCCGCATCGTCGCCGCCCTCACCTGAGCCGCCCTCACCCGAGCCGCCCCACCTGAACCCGCCCCACCCCCGGCGCGGCCACCGGCCCGCCGCCCGCACCCCGCGAGCCGGGGCACCCCTGAGTCACCTGGAAGGAACCCCCGTGTCCACGACACCCCTCACCCGACGATCCCTGCTGCGCGCCGCCGGGCTCCTCGCCGGCGGCGCCGGCGCGGCCACCCTGCTGACCGCCTGCGGCGTCGACGAGCCGGCCGCCGCCGGTGACGGCACCCGCAGCGCCAAGGTGCAGCCCCGCAGCCCCGGCACGGCGGGGGCGATCCGCGACTCCGTCGCCGAGCAGTTCGGCCTGGAGGCCAAGCACGGGCTCCGCCTCGACCGCAGGGCCGGTGGCGGCCCCGGCGCGGGGCAGGAGCAGTTGCTCACCGGCGTGCTCGACATCTACGCCTTCGGCCCGCTGGGCGCGACCGAGGTGAACACCAGCGGCCACGACGTGGTCATCGTCGGGCCGTCGCTGTGGAACCACGGCCGCTGGATCGTCCCGGCCGACAGCCCGTACCAGAGCATCGCCGACCTCAGGGGCAGGAAGGTCGGCGTGCAGCCGCCCAGCAGCGACACCTACCGGGCGGCGGCGCTCGCCTCGGCGGTCAACGGCATCCGCTTCGACCGGGAGTTCAAGCTGTTCACCGGGCAGCCCATCGCCAACCTCGCGCTGTACGAGCGCGGCGACCTCGACGCGATCATCGCGATCGAGCCCAACGCCACCCGCCTCGTCGGCGCCGGCAACCGGCAGCTCGCCTCCGTCGGCGAGCTGTGGCAGAAGGGGACCGGCGACAGCAGCCCGCTGTTCCTCAACGGCACCGCCGTGCGCCGCGACTGGCTGGCCGCCAACCGGGAGACCGCGAAGGCGTACGTCGACTTCACCCTGGAGGCCTGGCGGCTGATCAAGCAGGACCCGACGCTGATCGGCAGGTACCACGCCGACTACGGCGTCCCCGCCGAGGAGAAGCAGGCCATCGAGCTGCTGCCCGGCCGGCTCGCCCCCGTCTACGCCGACGGGTGGGACGACACCGTCTTCGCCAACCTGGAGAAGCAGATCGACCTGGCCATCGAGGTCGGCGTGCTGAAGAAGCGGGCCGACAAGCCGGTGTACGAGAAGCTCTGAGCCGGCGATGACCCTCACCTGGCGCAGCCGCGCCGCCCTGCTGGTGTGCTGCGGGACGCTGTTCCTCGGCGTCCTCGACGGCGCGGCGCTCAACCTGGCCCTGCCGTCGGTGCAGCGCGACCTGCGGCTGAGCACGGTCGAGCTCCAGTGGGTGGCGACCAGCAACGCGCTGGTGCGGGCCAGCCTCACCCTGCTGTGCGGCGCGGTCGCCGACCGGTACGGGCGGCGGCGGATGTTCCGGGTCGGGCTGCTGGTGTTCGTCGCGGGGTCGCTGCTGTGCGGGGTGGCCCCGCACGCGCCCGCCCTGATCGCCGCCCGGGGCGTGCAGGGCGTCGGGGGCGCGCTGATGGCCCCGCCCGCCCTCGCCCTCATCGCCAACCTGTTCCCCGACGCGCTGCGGCGCGGCCGGGCGCTGGGCACCTGGAGCGCGACGGCCGGGGTCTCCGCCGCCTGCGGGCCCCTCGTCGGCGGGGTGCTGGTGCAGGCCGCCGGCTGGCGCAGCCTCTTCGCCGTCGGCGTGGCCGGCGCGGCGGTGCTCTACGCGGGCACCCGGCTGCTGCCGCCGGGCGTCGTCGACGGCCCGCCCCGCCGCCTCGACGGGCTGGGCAACACCCTGGCTGCCCTGGTGCTGGTCGGCTTCACGTTCGCGCTGATCGACGGCCCGAGCCGGGGCTGGCTGAGCGGGCCCGTCCTGGTCGCCGTGGCCGTGGCGGTGGCCGCCGCCGTCGGCTACGTGCCGGCCGCCCGCCGCCGCCCCGACCCGGTGCTCGACCCGCGCCACCTGGCGATCCCCGCGCTGCGCGGCGCGGTGCTCACCGCGGTCGTGGCCTACCTGGCGCTGGGCGGGTTCACCTTCGTCAACACGTTCTACCTGCAACAGGTGCGCGGGTTCAGCCCGCTGGCCACCGGCCTGCTCACCCTGCCCACCACCCTCGGCACGCTCGTGCTCGCCAACGTCTCCGGCCGGATCGTCGGCCGGCACGGCGGCCGGCTGCCCGCCACCGTCGGGCACCTGTCGATCGTGGCGTCGATGACCCTGCTCGCCCTGACCGTCACCGCCGACGCGGGCCTGGCCCCGCTGCTCGTCGGCTACCTCCTGCTCGGGGCAGGCATGGGCCTGGTCAACCCGCCGGCCACCAACACGGCCGTGAACAGCCTGCCCCGCGACCGGGCCGGGGTGGCCAGCGCCATCACCAGCGCCTCCCGGCAGATCGGCACCAACCTCGGCGTCGCCGTCCTCGGCGCGGTGGTGGTCTCGGTGCTGGCCCTGACCGGCCAGCCGACCGACGACATCGCCCGGGTCGCCGCCGAGGCCGGCGACGACTTCACCACCGCCCTGCGCGCCGCGTACGCGCTGGTGGCGGCGACCGCCGCGTACTGCGCGTACGCGACGTGGCGGCTGTTCCGGCCGCCACCCGGCCCGACGGCGGGAGAGGAGGTGGTGGGGATCGAGGACGCGCCGACGGCACCACCGACCGCGACAACCGCCAGCTAACGCACAACAACGAAGCAGAAGGGACCACCCCGGTGACACTCAAGAAGGTCAGGAGCGTCCGCAGCGGCGCCATCTTCACCCTGCCGTACCTCGTCGGCCTGGAACACGGCTACTTCGCCGAGGAGGGCATCGACCTGGAGCTGGTCGCCCCCGGCTCCTACGACGCGGTGCTCAAGCCGATCGAGGAGCACGAGCTGGTCAGCTCGTTCGGCGGCATCTCCACGCCGTTCGAGAGCGGCGACGTCTCCCTCTACCGGGCCTGCGAGTGGGGGCAGATCCGCCGCTCCCACGACAGCACCCGCGGCGGGCAGATCATCGCCAAGCGCGCCTCCGTGGCCAGCCAGGCGATCTTCGTGCGGCCCGACTCCGACATCAAGCACCCGCAGGGCCTGGCCAACCGGACCGTCGGCGTCAACTTCCACCACGGCTCGCACTACCTGGCCATCCAGTCCCTCGAAGGCTTCCTCGATCAGGACGAGATCAAGGTGGTGCACGCCGGCGGGCCGGCCGAGCGGTTCCGCAAGCTGCGCGACGGCGAGGTCGACGCCGTGGCCCTGATGGAGCCGTGGACCACCGCCGCCGAGAAGCTCGGCTACGTGCTGGTCACCGAGGCGTTCTACGTCGGCTCGGAGATCGCCAGCGCCGACGTCGACCCGGAGACCTTCGCCGCCGTCGACCGGGCCGTCCGCCGGGCCGTCAAGAAGATCAACGAGGACGTCCGGCCGTACCTGCACCACTTCGTCGCCGAGGTCCCCGAGGACCTGGTGAAGCTGGAGCCGGCGGACTTCCGGCTCGGCCGGCTGCGCTACGTCGACCCCGAGCCCTACCCGGAGGCCGAGTTCGCGCGCACCTACCGGTGGATGGTGAAGTGGGGCCTCATCGCGCCCGAGTCGACGTTCGACTCCATCGTGGACAACCGCGTCGTCACGGTCTGACCCGCGTGCGGGGGCCGGCCCGGCCGACGACGTCCGGGCCGGCCCCGCGCCACGATCAGCAGCGCCGCGACGGGTCAGCGGCGCCGACGGTCAGCGGCGCACGACGGTGAAGCCGCCGGGCAGCACCGCCGCCGGCACGGCCGCGCCGGACACCACCGTCCGCGACCGGCGCACCCCCGCCGAGTCGTACGCCTCGACGACGGCCCGCCCCGCGCCGGGCAGGGTGGCCGTGGCCGTGTGCGGCGTGCGGGCGGCGCTGCGCAGCACCGCCGTGGCGTGGCCGTCCCCGGCGACGACGAGGCGGGACAGCAGCGGCTCCAGCATGACCGCGTCGACCACCGCGCCGTCCCCGGCGGCCGTGGCCACCAGCGCCGTCGCCCCCGGTGGCAGCTCGCCCGGCCCGGACGGGGTCACCGGCAGCAGCACCCCCGGCGCGGGGGAGGCGCCCTGCGCGCCGGCCCGCCCGTGCCGCACCTGGCCCAGCGGCAGCTCCCGGCCGTCGCCGGCCACGCCCGCCCAGCGGGTGACCGCCGACGCGCCCGGGGTCAGGTCGACCACCGGCAGCACCAGCTCCGGCTGGGCCGACGGCGGCAGCTCCCAGCGCACGGCCGACCCGGCGGGCATCCGCACGAGGCTGCCGCCGCTGATCGACGACTCCCCGGTCCACGACGAGGCCGGGGTGACCACGGCGGCCCCGCCCTCGCGCGTGCCCTGCTCCGCCTCGACCACCCGGGTGCCGACCCGCTCCACGATCCGGCCCTGCCGGGCCGCCTCCGCCACCTGCGGCCGGGCGTCCAGGGCGAGCATGCTGAGCAGGCCGTGGATCGTCGACTCGGCCCCGGAGTTGCGGTTGACCGCCCCGTCGCCGGAGATGCCGTCGATCGTGCGCCCCGTCGCCGGGTCGTACGCCGGCACGCCGGCCGCGTTCGCGCCGAAGTACCAGGCGGCGACCACCCCGGCGAGCTGGTCGAAGCCGCCGCGCCCGGTGGCGTCGGCGACGGCGAGCAGCGACTGTAGGCGGGAGTCCACGCCGTAGGCGATCTGGCTGCGGTCCACCGGCGTGGGGATCCGCCCGTTGTCCGGGCCGCCGGAGGTGAGCAGCCACGGGGTGAACGTGGCGGAGTCGGCCACCGCCGGGTCGAGCAGCCGCCGGTCGCCGAGCGCCCTGCCGGCGGCGGCCAGCGCCGCCGGCATCTGCGAGCCCCAGCCGTGCCACATCGACCGCGACAGCGCCCACGGGCGCACCGCCCCGAACGGCCAGTGCCGGGCGTCGCCACCGGCCAGGGCGGCGATGCCCTCGGCGAAGCGGCGCAGCGCCCGCCGGGCCGCCGCCGGGCCACCGGCCCGCACGTACGCGGCCAGCCCGAGGACCGCCTCGGCGGTGGCGTCGGCCCCGTCGGCGATCAGCCACGCGGGGGCGCGCTCGCCGTCGACGGTCTGGAACGTGCCGTACCGGGACAGCACCTGCCGTTCCAGCGCCCCGACGGCCAGGTCGAGGCGCTCGCGCAGGAAACCGGCGAACCCGGCGTCGGCGGCGCGCCAGGCCGCGTACCCCTCGCCGAGCGCCCACACCGTGCGGGCCAGCCAGTACGACGGGCCGCTGTCGGACGGGTCCGGCAGCTCCACCGGCTCGGCGCTCGGGTTGAGCGTGCCGTCGGGCTGCGCCCACAGCACCACGTTGCCGGCGTGCGGCCCGGTCGTCGTCTGCAGGTAGGTCAGGCCGCGCAGCAGCTCCCGGGAGGCGTCCCGGCTGCCGGTCGCCCCGGTCTGCGCCCAGTGCCGCAGGTAGACCACGGCGGCCCGGGACACGTCGTCGGCGTTGTACGCGCCCTGCCCCCAGGTGTCGGTGGCCGCGTCGTACGCGCCGCCGCCGACGCGGCGCAGGTCACCGTCCGGCCCCGGCTCCGCGTACGTCCACAGCATGCCGACCTCGGGGGACTCGGCGAGCCGGTAGGTGGTGTGCCCGTCCTGGGCGGGCGGGGCGACGGCCTGGCGCAGGAAGTCCAGGTGCGCCAGGTTCGTCAGCGGCCCGCCGGCCGGGCCCGAGGCGGTGGACGGCCCGGCGGCCGGGGCGGCCCCGGCGGGGGAGCCGGCGAACAGGGGAGTGGTCAGGGCGAGCCCGCCCAGCATCAGGGTGCGGCGCTTCACGGTGGCTCCTCGGCGCGGTCGGGGCAGGGGTGTCGTCACGGCAGCCGGTCCAGCCGGGCCACGCCGATGCGGGAGTCGGCCATGCCGTAGAAGACGTAGCGGACGCCGTCGACCTCCTCGATGGCGGTCGGGAAGACCACGTTCGGCACGGTGCCGCTGCGCTCCTCGGCCAGCTCCGGCACGAGGATCGGCTCGGCGGTGCGGGCCAGCACCCGGGCCGGGTCGGCCGGGTCGAGCAGCATCGCCCCGGCGGCGTACTCGACGCGCTGGGTGGTGGGGTCGAAGCCCTCGGGGATCTCGCCGGTGACCCCGTGGTGGATCAGCAGCCAGCCCTCGGGCACCCGCAGCGGCGGCGGGCCCGCGCCGATCTTCAGCTCCTCGTAGGGGAACTCCGACAGGGCCACGCAGCGGTGCCCGCGCAGCCGCACGAGCGCCCCGACGTCGGCGCGCACCTCGTCGACCGGCACGTAGGAGATCCAGATGCCGGGCCGCTCGTCGGTGACGCCGGCCGGCAGGTGCACCCCCTCCCCGGGGCGGAACCAGCCCAGGTCCCACATCGGCCGGTGCAGCATCGCGAAGCAGTCCCGCCCGTCCGGGCCGGGCACCGGCTCGGGGAAGAACACGGCGTCCTTGTTCGGGAACATGTTCAGGTCGGTGTCCAGGTCGGGCTGGTAGCCGAACTGCACCGGCCCGAGCCGCCGCCAGTGCCGCAGGTCCTCCGACACCGCCAGGGCCAGGCGCGGGCCCAGCGGCCCGTACGCGACGTACGTCATCAGGTGCCTGCCGAGGTCCGGCACCCAGGTCGTGCGGGGGTCCTCGACCCCGGCGTTGTTCGTGCCCCGCTCCCAGCCCTCGTCGGGGGCCAGGACGACGCCCGCGCGGCGGACCCCGGCCGGCACGCCGTCGCGCAGCTCGACCTCGGCGAGGCCGACCCGGGACACGTTGCCCTCGGCCACGAGGCGGGGCAGCAGGTGCAGCCGCCCGTCGGGGGTGCGGCCGCTGGCCGGGTTCAACACCCCCTCGGCCTCCAACGGCTGGCCGGGCTCGGGCGTCATCACGACGCCGACCCTGGTCAGGGTGTAGGGGACGGTGGTGGAGACAGTCATCGTCAACCTTTCACGCCGGAACCGATGTCGGTGGAGACGAAGTGCTTCTGGAAGGCCAGGAACAGGCCGACCGCCGGGGCGGCCAGGACGCACGCCCCGGCCAGCACCGCCCCGTACGGGTTGGCGGCGCGGGCCGCCACGTTGCTGATGTAGTTGGCCAGCGAGACCGCCAGCGGTTGCATGTCCGCCTGCTTGGTCACCAGGAACGGCCACAGGAACTCGTTCCACGGGCCGATGAACGTCAGCAGGACGACGGTCAGCAGCGCCGGGCGCACCAGCGGCAGCGCCACCGACCAGAGCACCCGCAGCTCGCCCGCGCCGTCGACGCGGGCGGCGGCGAACAGCTCGTCGGGCAGTTGCAGGAAGAACTGCCGGAACACGAACACGGCCGTGGTGTTGACCGCGAACGGCAGGATCATCCCGAGGTACGAGTCGGCCAGCCCGTAGCCGCGCACGATCAGCACGTACAGCGGGATCAGCAGGAGCTGGAACGGGATCACCTGCACCAGCAGCACGAGCGCGAACAGCGTGCCCCGGCCGCGGAAGCGCAGCCGGGCCAGCGCGTAGCCGGCGAGGATGCCGAAGACGACCGTGCAGGCGATCACCCCGCCGGTGAAGATCCCCGAGTTGACCAGGGAGCCGAGCAGGTCGACCCGGGCGTTGATGTCCCGGTAGTTGTCCAGGGTCAGCCCCGAGGTGGGGAACGCCCCGGCCGGGGAGGTGTCCGGCTCGGCCTGCAACGAGCCGACGAACATGTAGTAGAAGGGGAACAGGAAGACCAGCGCGCCGCCGAACAGCGCCACGGCGCGCAGCGCGGTGACGGGTCGCCTCTTGGGTGTGCGTGGCATGTCAGTCCCTCTCCAGCAGCCGCCGGTTGATCGCCGAGACCACCAGCACGCCGATCACCAGCAGCACGCCGATGGCGGCGGCCACGTCGGGCTGGCCCTGCTGGATGCCGCGCTGGTACATGACCAGCACCGGTGACGCCGACGACCCGTTCGGGCCGCCGCCGCCGGTGAGCAGGTACGGCTCGGTGAACAGGTTCGCGCCGGTGATGGTGGCCAGGATGACCACCAGGGCGGTCGCCGGGCGCACCGCCGGCACGGTCACCGACCGGAACCGGGCCCACGCCGACGCGCCGTCGACGGCCGCCGACTCGTAGAGCTCCTTCGGCACGTTCTGCAGCGCGGCGAGGTAGAGCAGGATGAAGAAGCCGAGCTGCTTCCAGGCCACGAACACGGCGATCACCGGCATCGCAAGGCCCTCGTTGACCAGCCAGGACGGGTCGGGCGCCAGCGGCCCCAGCACCCGGTTGACCAGCCCGTCGGAGTTGAACAGGAACAGCCACACCCCGACGACGGCGACGCTCGCGGTGACGTACGGGACGTAGAAGGCGACCCGCAGGAACGTCCGCGCCCGCACCACCCTGTTCAGCGCCACCGCCAGCAGCAGCGCCAGCCCGGCGGTGAGCGGCACGTTGATGACGAGGAAGACGCCGATGTTGCCGAACGCCTGGCGCACCTGCGGGTCGGTCAGCACCGCGCGGTAGTTGTCGAGCCCGACGAAGGGCCGGTCCACCACCGCGCCGGGGGCGGCGAAGAAGTAGTCGTGGAAGCTCATCCAGACGGCGAACCCGAGCGGGTAGGCGAAGACCGCGGCGACGAACACGGCGTACGGCGCGGCCAGGAGCAGGCCCACCGGGTGGCGGCCGAACACCGCCGTCACCCGGCCGCGCGGGGCGCGGCGTCCGGCGCCGTCGCCGCCGGCCACCGGCCCGGCCGTGGCGGCGGCTGCGGCGTGGGCGGCGGCCATCAGGAGGCGGCGAGCTGCTCGGCCTTCTCCGCGGCGGCGGAGAGGGCGTCGGGCACCGGCTTCTTGCCGAAGATCACCGACTCGGTGTACGCGTCGCGGAACGCCTGCCAGATGGCCACCGAGTTGGGCACGTTGGGCACCTCGACGGTGCGCGCGGCCTGCTGGGCGAAGCCCTGGTAGGCCGGGTTCTTCGCGAAGTGGTCGGGGTAGGCGGCCGGCAGGTCGGCGCGCAGCGGCATCTGGCCGGTGGCGGTGAGCAGCGCGCCGTCCTGTTCCTTGCTGGTGGCGAACTTCAGCACGTCCCAGGCGGTGGCCCGGTTCTGGCAGGCCGAGTACATGGCGACGTTCTTGGCGTCGCTGAACGTCCGCACCTGGTCGGCGGGGACGCCGGTGGAGGTGGGCACCGGCACGGCGCCCCAGGAGACCTTGTCCCGGTAGACCGAGATGGCCCACGGGCCGACGATGGCCATGGCGGCCTTGCCGTCGGCGAAGGAGTCGCCGTTGTACTTCTCCTTGGGGGCCAGGCCCTCGGCGTAGAGGGTCTTCCAGAACTCGGCGACCCGCTGCCCCTCGGGGGAGGCGAACTGCGGCTTGCCGCCGTCGAGGAGCTGCCTGCCCCCGGTCTCGGCGGCGAACAGCGGGTAGAAGTCGAACCAGGACTGGAAGAACTCGCTTGTCGGCGCGGGGTAGATGGCGGCCGGCGCGGCGCCGGAGGACTTGATCTTCCGGGCGGCGGCGAGGAACTGGTCGTACGTGGCCAGCTGCGGCTTCTCGGGGTCGAGTCCGGCCCTGGCGAAGACCTTCTTGTTGTAGAAGATCATCACCGGGTTCGACTTCCACGGGAGCTGGTAGAACCTGCCGTCCGGCGACTTGTACTGCTCGGCCGTCGCGCCCGTGCGCGCGGTGATGTAGTCGGTGGCGTCGGCGAAGGAGTCGAGCGCGACGAGGCCGCCCTGCTTCTGGAACTGCGGCACGGCGGCGGGGGCGGTGTTGAAGATCAGGCACGGGGCGTTGCCGGCGGTGATGGCCGCCCCGATGACCTCCTCGGAGCTGGTGCCCGCCGGAATCTCCTGGGCGGTGATCGTCTGGTCGGCGTGCTGGGCGTTCCACGCCTGCACCATCGCCTTGCCCCAGGCGACCTCCTCGGCGTTGTTGGACAGCCAGACGGTGATCGGGCCGCGGGCGGCGTTGGCCTTGCCGGCGTCGCCGCCGCCGGAGCCGCCGCAGCCGGCGGTGGCGGCCAGGGCGACGGTCAGCAGGGCGGCGGGAAGGGTCCGTCTCATGTCTTCTCCGATCCGGGACGGGGTCAGGTTCGTCCGCCCGCCGGGCCGGTGGCCGTCGGCGGTGCGGGTGCGGCGGTGCTGCGGGTGCTGTGGTCGGGTGTGGCGGTGCTGTGGTCGGGTGTGGCGGGCTCGGGTCAGGGACGTGGGGTGGGTGGTGGCGCCGTCGATCCGCGCACGACCAGTGGCGCGGGTGGGGTGGGGAGGTCCGCGCCGGGCCGGCCGTCGATGAGGTCGAGCAGGGCGTCGGCGGCGGCCCGGCCCCAGCCGAAGGGGTCGGTGCGGACGGTGGTGAGGGTGGGGGTGACGTAGCCGGCGAGCTCCGTGTCGTCGAAGCCGGTGATCGACAGCTCGTCGGGCACCTTGATGCCGAGCTGGACGGCGACCGAGAGGCCGGCGATCGCCATCAGGTCGTTGCCGTAGACGATCGCGGTGGGCGGGTCGTCGGTGGCGAGCAGCGCGCGGGTGGCCTGCGCGCCGCCGGCCGCCGAGAAGTCCGACTCGACGCACGGGCCGGGGGTCAGGCCGGCGTCGGCGAGGGCCTGCTCCCACGCCTGGCGGCGCACGGCGCCGTGCAGGAAGTGCAGCGGCCCCGAGACGTGGGCGATGCGGCGGTGCCCGAGCCCCGCCAGGTGGGTCACGGCCGCCGTGACCCCGGGCCGGTCGTCGACCAGCAGCGCGGGGTGGTTGCTGGGCACGTCCGGCCGGCCGATGGTGACCGCCGGCAGCCCCAGCTCGGCCAGCAGGGCGATCCGCGGGTCGCCGAGCCGCAGGTCGAGCACGAACACCCCGTCGACCCGTTCGGCCGTGGCGAGCCGGCGGTAGCTGGCCTCCTCCGCGGACAGGTCCGGCACCACCTGGAGTACCAGGGACTGCCCCCGGTCGGACAGGGTCCGCTCCACGCCGGCGATGAACGACGGGTAGAACGGGTCGGCCCCGAGCAGCTCGGGCGGCCGGGCGATCACCATGCCGACGCTGAACGCCCGCGACGCGGACAGGGCCCGGGCCCGGTGGCTCGGGGTCCAGCCCAGCGACGCGGCCACGGCCAGGATGCGGGCCCGGGTCTCCTCGGCCACCCCGGGACGCCCGTTGAGGGCGAAGGACACCGCGCCCTTGGACACCCCGGCCGCCTTCGCGACGTCGGTGATGGTCGGTCGGCTCGGTCCCACGCGCGGCATCCTCTCGGCCCTGGTCCGGCAACGTTCGGTTCACACCGATGCAACAAACGACCCCCGTTGGAGAGGGACGCTAGACCGGTTTAGTAGCCCGCGCAAGCCCAGCGCCGACCCCGTTCGCCCGGTCCCGGCGCGCTCACGCAGCGTGGCGAGGGCGGGGTCCGCGCACACGAAGGGCCGCCCGGCGGTTCGCCGGGCGGCCCGATGTCGTCGCGTACGAGCAGGTCAGGGCGGGGTGCGGGCGCCGGCAGGGCCGGCCACCCCCGACGGCGTCGTCAGACGCCCGGCTCCCGGTGCCAGCGCACCGTCACCTGGAGTTGCCCCTGCACGCCGGTGCGGGCGATCAGCGCCCCCGCGTCGGCCGTCAGCTGGATCCCGAAGCTGATCTCCACCTCGTCCGGCCGGTCCACCATGGACCGGAACTCGGTGAGCGCGGCCGACGCGGCGTCCCGCGCCTGGCCGATCGCCCTGTTGAAGCTCACGCCGGCCCGGCGGAGCACCTCGTCGGCGGCGGACGCCGGGGCGATCCCCGGCGTCTCGTCCACGGCCACGAGCACGGTCCCCCCGCCGTCGAGGTCGAACTCGACCACCTCGCTCATCCACTGTCCCTTCTCGATGGCTACCCCGGCGGGCTGAGACACGGCAGCCCCAGCCACTCCTGCGGCGGCGTCCGGTCCCGCACGCTATCCAACTCCTTCAACAGGCTGTCCAGCAGCGCGGGATCGGCCAGGTACTGCAGGACGGCCGAGTGGAACGCGGCGGTCATCGCCGCCGGCATCATGTCCGAGGCGTCCCGGCACAGCGTGCCGGTGGCGAGGGTCCGCGCGATGCGGCGCGGCAGGCCGTCCGGATACGCCGCCGCGTCGGTCGCCGCGTTCAGGGTGAACGCCAGGTGGCCGCTCGCCTCCCGCCACACCTGGCGGGCCCGCTCGCCGGCCAGGAAGCGGATCAGCGCCCGCGCCTGCGGCGAGTCGGCGAACATGCCCACCACGTCCTCCGAGACCTCCCGCACCGGCGGGTCCCCCGGGCCGAACGCCGGGGAGGGGAAGAAGTCGAACTCCGGCGTCGGCCGGCCCGGCGCGGACCCTGCGGGCCGCCCGTCGAGGAACCTCCGGTAGGACCCGACGATGAACGACGCCTGATGGTCGAGGAAGCACGTCGGGGGCGAGCCGAACATGCCCGGCCCCGCCACGTCGAAGTTGACCAGCAACGGGTTGGGCGTGCCCCGCCCGGCCCCCACCAGCGCGCCCCACGCCTGCCAGGCCCCCCGCACCTCCGGCGACGTCCACGCCTGCTGCCCCGCCGCCCACCGCTGGTAGACGGTCTGCCCGGAGCGGTGCAGCAGGATGTCCTCGATCCAGTCGGTGCCCGGCCACCCGGACTGCGGCTGCGACCCCATCCCGAGGCACCACGGCGCGCCGCCCCGGTCGTCGAGCGCGCGGGTCAGCGCCACCAGCTCCGCCCACGTCGCCGGCGGCGACGACACCGTGGGGCCGCCCGGCGCGTTCGTGCGGTGCCAGATCAGGCTCTTGGCGTGCACGGCGACGGAGAGCCCGTACACCCGGGCGGTCGCGGCCCCCGGGGGCGGCAGCCGCAGCAACTGCGGGGCGAGGCCCGCCTCGCCGGCCGGGACGACGTCGTCGAGCGGGAACAGGTCGCCGCTGCGCACGTACGCCTTCAGGTCGTTGAGCCGGGGCAGCACCGCCACGTCGGGCGGCCGGCCCCGGTCGACCCCGGACCGCAGCACCTGGCTGACGTCCCGGGTGCCCTGGTAGGTGTACGTGATCCCGGTCTCCGCCGTGAAGGCGTCCAGCACCGCCAGGAAGGGCCAGGCCTCGCTGTTGCGCCGCCGCTCCTCGTCGGTGGCGCCCCCGCCGTCCTCCGACCAGGACGCGACGACGCTCAGGGCGCGCGCCCGTGGGGGATCGGCGCACGCGGCCAGGCTGGCGGCGACGAGCAGGACCGGGATCAGGGCGAGCGCACCGCGTCTCATCGTTGCCGATACCTGTATTCCTCTAGTCGGGGCAGGAAACCGACGACCACCAGCGCGGCGGCGAGCAGGGCCGCCGTGGGCAGGACGACCTCGCCGCCGCGGCTGTTCGCGGCCCGCGCCGCGAGCCCGGTGGCGTCCTGGCCGTGCCGCCACGCCGTGCTGCCGGCGGCGTCGATCTCGTTCGCCGCCCCGGCCGGCGTCGGATCGCCGTCGCGCTGGTCGAGGACCTGCTCGATCGTGTCCGCGCACGGCGTCGGCGCGCAGGCGGTGCGGAGCAGGGCGGCCAACTGCGTGGCGTTGCGGTCGGCCAGTGCCGCCAGCTGGACCCCCCGGGCGGCGGCGGCCCGGTCCGTCGCGGCCCGCGCGTCGCCGAGCTGGCCGGTCGAGTGCAGGCTCGTCGCCGTGGTGCCGCCCAGCGCCAGCACCGCGAGCGTGGCCAGCAGCAGCGGCGCGTTCAGGGCCCGCCGGAACCGGCGGCGCAGGAACAGCTGGGCGGCGACCAGCAGCGCGCCGAGGGCGAGCACCGGCAGCAGCCAGAGCAGGATCGTCGCCCGGCCCGTCCAGGGCCCGTCGACCTGCCGGTCCAGCGCCGCGTCCTGCTTCTCCTCCAGCCGGTCGAGGCGCAGCAGGATCTCCTCCAGCAGGCTCGACGCGTCGCGCAGCGCGGCGGTGCCCAGCGCCCTGCCGTCGGGCTGGGCGAAGTGCGCGTGGGCCCGCTCGATCAGGCCGGCGTAGGTGACCAGCGACGCCTCGACGACCTGGATGTCGCGGCTGCCGTCGTCACCGGCGGCGTTGTCCTCCGCGATCTCGGCGAGGTGCTGGCCCGCGCGGGCGATCTGGTTCTGGTAGTCCTCGCCCGGGCCGGCGAGCAGCCGGGTGCCGGCGGCGAAGCTGGCCACCGCCGCGCCGTGGGCCTCCCGCAAAGCGACCTGGGTGTCGTACACGGCGAGGATCGCCGGCACGGAACGGTCGTAGGCGGCCTCCGTGGTGCGCTGCACCCCGAGGAAGGCCGCGAGGCAGCCGGCCAGCGCGACCGCGTTCGCGGCGAGCAGCGCCCACAGCAGCCGCAGCAGCGTCCGCCGGGTGGTGCTGGTCAGCGCCGTGCCGCTCACGCCGGCACCGGGCCGGCGTCGGCGGGGTCGGTGAACTCGTGGCGGCACCGCTGGCAGAACCGGGCGCCCGGCGGCGAGCGGTGGCCGGCCGGGCAGACCCGGGGCGGGGCGTCGGCGGCCGGCCCGGGCCCCGACGCCGGCCGGGGGGCCGGGCCGGGCACCGTGACCGACGACCGCACGGCCACGCTGATCACGTCGAGCCGGGGCAGGTCGTCGCGCAGCCGCACCGGGGCGGCGTCGACGTCCTCGACGAGCAGCCGCAACTGTTCCAGGTGGAACGCGTCGCCGGCGGCGGTGGCCAGCGCGACCGCGCGGCCGAGCAGCCGGGCGGCCGTCTCCCGGTCGCCCGTGTCGTACGCGTCGCAGCCGTCGGCGATGAGCCGGCTCAGCTCCTCCTGCCCGGTGTAGTGGGCGACCCGCGGGTCGATCCGGCTGGACAGGGCCAGGTCCTCCGTCCAGTGCGCCAGGAGGTTCACCGGCCCGGCGGCCGGCACGTCGTCCAGCAGCAGGTCGACGCGGGCGACCCGCAGGTCCTCGCCCGTCGGCCGGCCCGCCGGGTCCACCTCGAGGCACAGGTGGTATTCCCGGGCCTCCACCCCCCAGGAGCCGGTCGGGCAGGTCACGGAGCGGTCGTCGAGCGGCGTCACGGGCAGCTCCATGATCGTGGGATGCACCTGCCGGCAGGACAGCACCCGCGCCGGCGGCACCACGGCGATCCGCAGGCCGGCCCGGGCCACCCGCTTGGCCATCGTGGCCCGCATGGTCGCCCGGAAGTCGGCCTCCAGCTCCTCGGGCCGGCGGACCGCGTCGGCGGTGCCGTGCAGCGCCTCGGCGACGCGGGTCAGCTCGCGGGGCTCCCAGGCGTCGCCGACGCCCCGGGCGTCGCAGACGAACTGCCCCGCGCAGGCCGCCAGCACCTCCGCCAGCCGCTGCGGCGTCTCGTGCTCGTTGCGCCCGTCGGTGAGCAGCAGGGCGTGCCGGATCGCCTCCGGGTGCCCGGCCAGCAGCTCCCGGGCCAGCTCCAGCCAGGCGCCGATCGCCGTGCCGCCGGCCGCGGCGAGCCGGCCCAGCTCGCGCCGGGCCGCGTCCCGGGTGGCCGGTGCGGCGACGGCCAGGCCCCGGTGGGCGGGGTAGACCATCCGGGCCTCGTGGGTGCCCTCCACGACGGCGAAGCGGACCCCGTCCGGCAGCATCTCGACGGCTGCGGCGGTGGCCCGCCGGGCCGCGCCGAGCTTCGTCGGCGGGTGCGCCATGGACCCGGAGCAGTCGACGACGACCACCTCCGCGTAGCCGGAGCCGTCGACCTCGGGCGGGGCGTCGCCCGCGCCGGCCCGCGCGGTGACGGTGAGGATCGCGTGCAGCTGGCGGTCCCTCGTGGACAGGAACCGGTCGTGGTCGATCCGCAGGTCGAAGTCGAGCGCGCTGGACACCGGGTCGCTCCTCACCGTGCTCGCAGGAAGGTCAGCGGCCGGACCGCGTTCGCCCGGTCGACGAGGACACCGTGGTCGTTGGCCGTGCGCGCCTGCCGGGCCAGGTCCCGCAGGGACCGCTCCAGCAGCCGCCGCAGGGACCGCTCCGCCGGCGCGTCGCCCAGCGTCCCGCCGGCGGCCAGGCCGGCGGCGCCGTGCGCGAGGACCCGGTCCAGGGCGGCCTGCCGGAGCACCGCCGTCATCCGGTCGCGCGCCTCGCCGTGCCGGGCGCCCCCGTCCAGCCGCAGGCGGTCGAGGCGGCGCACCGCCTCGTTGAGGTGCTCCGCGCCGGGCGGGTCGTCGCCGAGCCGGGTGGCCAGCACCCGCACGGCCGCGACCTGGGCGGCGTCGTAGTGCCGGGAGACGCGGGGGACGCCGTCGAGGAACTGCACCGCCGCCTCCCGGTCGCCGTCGGCCAGCCGCAGCCGGGCCAGCCCGAACGCGGCGCTGGCGGCCGACCGGTCCCGACGCCACACCGCCCGGTAGTAGCGGGTCGCCTCGCCGGCGTCGCCCCGCTGCTCCGCGCAGTAGCCGAGCGCCAGCTTCGGGGCCACCTCGCCCGGCAGCTCCGCGTACGCCCGGTCGAACCGGTCGCCGGCCTCGGCCACGTCGGACCGGGCGAGCGCCAGCAGGCCGTGGTGCCAGACCAGCCGCCAGTCGGCGGCCGCGTCCTCCCGCAGCAGCCCGGCCGCGATCTCCAGGGCCTCCTGGGCCGGCCCCGGCCCGGCCAGCTCCAGGTGCGCCCGGCAGCGCGACAGCTCGACCTCGACCGAGGCCGTCTCGAACGCCGCGAGCCGGGCCAGCAGGCTGCCGGGGTCGAGCGCGCCGATCAGGTGCAGGGCGGCGGTGGCCGGGTCGCCGGCCGCGGGGCGGGGCACCGGCAGGCCGGTGGCCACCGAGGGCGGCGCCGGGCGGCCGTGGTGCGGCGCCTCGGCGGCGGCCGGGTCCGTCCAGGCCGCCAGCGCCGGCACCGCGCCGAGCCCCGCGTCGAGCAGCGCCGCCGTGGGGGCGAACACGGTGGAGGGCTCCTGGGCGCGGTCGGCCGGGGGCGCCGGCAGCAGCTCCCGCAGCACGCCCTTGAGCTGCTCGGACATCTCCGACGCGGACGCGAAGCGGCGACGCCACTCGGGGTGGGCGGCCCGGGTGACCAGCCGCCCGAACGACTCCGCACCGAGGGCGGTGTCGCGGCCGGGGGAGTCGAGCGGGGGACGGCTCAGCTCCCGCAGCATGACCCCGACCGCGTAGAGGTCCGAGCGCACCGTGAACCCGTGCGCCGCCAGCTCGGTCGGGCTCACCCCGTAGGTCTCGGTGCGCACCTTCGGGCTGTGCCGGTCGTCGGCCCGGCGCACCCCGCCGAGGTCGATCAGCTTGACCCGGTCGGCGGTGCGGATGACGTTGCCCGGGTGCAGGTCGGTGTAGAGCAGCCCCTTGCCGTGCAGGTGGTCCAGCGCGGTCAGGATCTCGTGACCGTAGGCGAGGATCTCCACCAGGGGCAGCGTGACCGCCGGCCGGGTCGGGTCGACCGCCGCCTGCCAGAGCTCGTGCAGCGGCATCCCCTCCAGGTATTCCATCACGATGTAGCTGGTCTGCCCGCCGAAGAGCCGGTCCGGCGCGCTGACGAAGTTGAAGATCCGGACGATGTTCGGGTGGTCCAGGGTGGTCAGGAACTGCCGCTCGGATACCTCGATCGCCAGGGCGTCGGGCTCGGTCTTGCTGATCAGCCGCTTCAGGGCCATGGGCTTGCGGTCGAGGTGCACGTCCTCGGCGAGGTAGACCTGCCCGAGGCCGCCCCGGGCCAGGTAGCCGACCACTTCGTACTGCCCGGCCACCAGGTCGCCGGGCGCGAGGGCGGAGACGAACGCGAAGGGCGTGCCGCAGTGCGGGCAGTAGCCGTGGTCGAGCCGCTCGGCCCCGCCCCGGCCGACCTCCCGCCGGCACACGGGGTTGGCGCAGAACCGCTCGTGCTCGGGCACCGTCAGGCCGGCCGTGGTGCGCCGGTGGCCGGTGAAGTCGCGCACCGGCAGGGACACCAGCCCCGCCACCGGCCAGGTCTCGGTCCCGACCGGCGCCCCGGCCGTCGGCCTCGTGGCCCGTGCCGGCCGGGGCGCGAGGCCGCAGACCTCGCAGAAGCCGTCGGCGTCGACGACGCCCGGACAACCCGGGGTACGCGCACAGCGCATCAGGACGTCGCCCCTTCCCGCCGGTCGTCGAGGGCGCCCCGGACCGCCTCGGCGTAGGCGTGCACGGCGTCGGCGGCCTCGGTGAGGTCGCAGGGGCCGGCCCAGAGCAGGTCGTGGGCCTGCCGGTAGGACCGCCCGATGCCCCGGTGCTCGGTCAGCCCGCCGGCGACGGCGCGGGCCCGGTGCGCGTCCAGCAGCCCCCGCAGCTGCTGGTGCTCGGCGGCCCGCGCGGTCAGCTCGCGCCGCAGCGCCGTCGCCTCGTGCAGGGCCCGGTCGGTGCCCTGCTCCATGGCGGCCAGGTGCTCCAGCAACGGGCCGGGGTCGGGCTCCCGGGCCGCGGCCCGCAGCGCGGTGAGCCGGATCCGCAGCAGGGTGGCCCGCGGCTTCTCCGGTGGCAGCCCGCGCACGCGCGCCTCGAGCCGGCGGCGGTGCTCGCGGGCCAGGTGCTCGGCATCGTGCAGCCCGGTGATCCGGCGGGCCAGCAGCGCGAGCCGCAGGCCGACCGCGGGGCTGCGGAAGCCCACCAGGATCCGCAGGTCGCGGTCGGCGGCGCGGTCGACGATCGGGCCGACCACGTCGTCGACCAGCGCCTCGGGGTCGCTCGACTCGTCCACGCCGTCGATCAGCAGCGACCGGGGCGCCGCGTCGCCGAGCAGGTCGCCCGCCGGGGGCCCGGTGCTGCCGACGAAGCCCAGGATCCGGGCGGCCAGCTCCCGTGGTGGCTTGCCGGCGGCGTCCAGCGCCAGGTCGATGCTGCCCAGCGGCGGCAGCGACGGGTCCCGTTCGGCGGCGGCCGGATCGACCGACGACGGCCGGAGTTGCCGGTTGGCCAGCACCACGGCCCGGCGCACGGTGGCCGAGGACGCCGACGTGGGCGGGCCGGTGACGACCACCAGGACGTTTTGCGCGAAGCGGCGGGCGAAGAAGTCGGCCGTGCGCCGGGCGACCTCGCCGTCCTCCCGGCCGCCGCCCACCGACGTCAACTCCCGGTCGACGGAGGAGTCGCCGACCACCCACGTCTGGAGCAGGGGCAGATGGTGGAGCAGGGTCTCCACGGGGATCATGAACGACCGGCCGGAGGCGGGGCCGCTGTAGTAGGAGACCACCATGCCCACCACGTAGCCGGTCTCGTTGTCGACCGCCGCCGCGCCGCTGAACCCGCTGCGCACCCGGAGGCCGGGGCTCGCCGGGCTCGGGTCCATCTGCATCCACTCGTTGGCCGGGCCCGTCCCCCCGTGCAGGACGGCGTGGACGGTCTCGCCGTCGCGGAACTCCTTCGGGAACCCGAACGCGTAGACGTGTTTCTCCCACAGGGGCAGCCGCCGCAGCTCGGCGCCCGGGCGGCCGGGGACCGGGTCGGAGAGTTCGAGCAGGGCGATGTCGCCCTGGCCCTCCTTGCCCGCCGGCACCCAGCCGCCGGTCACGACCCCGGCGGACCGGGCGGACAGCCGGGGCAGGCGCACCAGTTCGACCTGGACCCGGTCGGCGGGCGGGGTGGCCCCCGCCGTCGCGCGGCCGACCGCGCGGTCGACGACGTGGGCGCAGGTGAGGACGTGCCGGTCGCCCAGCAGCGTCCCGCTGCCGAGGATCACGCCGTTGCCACCACGGATGCGCACCACCCACGGCTGACGGCCGTGATTCTCCCTCACCTGTGCATGGTATTCGCAGAGTCTTTCGACGGTGGGGCGCGGAATTGACCATTGTAAGAAAGACGACTCGGCCGCGAAACGCGAAAGAGGCGGCGGCCGAAGCATTCGTGAATGGATTTCGCCGCGATTCCCGTGCCCCGCGCGGCCCGCTGCGGTGGGCTACCCTCTGCCCGGTGAGCGTGACCACGTCGACGCCCGTCGCGCCCGCGCCGCACGGGCGCGGCCGGGGCTTCCGCGCGCTCTGGGCGGCCCAGGTCCTCTCCGTGCTCGGCGACTCGTTCTCCCAGCTCGCCGTGCCGCTGCTGGTGCTCGACGCGACCGGTTCGATCGCCACCGCCGGCCTGCTCACCGGCGCGTCCGGCGTGGCCTCGGTGGTCGCCGGCCTGTTCGCCGGCGTCGTCGTGGACCGCTTCGACCGGCGGGCGCTGCTGGTCGGCGCGGACGTGGCGCGGATGCTGCTGCTCGCGGCGGCCCCGCTGGTGTGGTGGCTGGCCCCGACCCCGCCGATCTGGCCGCTGTTCGTGCTGCTGCCGCTCGCCGCGGCGATCGGCATGGTGTTCCAGGTCGCCGCCGTCACGGCGGTGCGCGGCCTGGTCGCCGGCCCGGAGCTGACCCGGGCGAACGGCCGGCTGTACGCCGGCACCGCGCTCGCGGCGGTCGCCGGCCCCGCGTTGGCCGGTGCCGTGTCCGGCTGGTGGGGCCCGGCGGGCGCGCTCGCCGTCGACGCCGCCAGCTTCGGCGTCTCCGGGGCGCTGCTGACGCTGGTCCGGCTTCCCGCGCGCAGCGCCGCCCCCGCCGGCGCGGCGGGCCGCGCCGGGCCGTGGACGGAGTTCCTCGCCGGGGCGCGGTTCCTGTGGCGTCACCGGGTGCTGCGCCCGCTGACCGCGCTGCTGACCGTCTTCCTGCTGTTCACCTACGGCATGGACGACGTGGTCGTCTACCACCTCAAGCACGGCCTGCACCAGCCCGACGGGACGGTCGGCCTGGTGCTCGCCGCCGGCGCCGCGGGCACGGTCACCGGTTCGCTGGTCGTCGCGCGGCTGCGCCGGCGGTTCGGGTTCGGGGCGTGCTGGATCGGCGCGACGGCGGCCACCGGCGGCGCGGTCGCGGCCCTCGCGTCGACCCGCCGGCCCGCCGAGGTCGGCGCGCTGGTGGCCGTCTACTTCGGCTGCCTCGGCGTCGGCGGCATCTGCTCGCTGTCGCTGCGCCAGGAGGTGACGCCGGAGCACCTGCTCGGCCGGGTCACCGCCGCGTTCTGGACGATCCACTTCTCCCTCGGTGGGATCGGCGCGGCGGCGTTCACCTGGCTGGCCCAGCGCCACGGCGCGCCGGTGACCTTCGTCGTGGCCGGTGCCGGCGGGGTCACGGTCGCGGTCGCCGCCCTGGGCACCGCCGTGCGCCGGGCCGGCCCCGCCGCCGGTCACCCGATCGGGTGACCTCCCGCGGTACCGTCTTCGGCCCGGCCCGTCGCTGTCAGAATCGGCCGCATGTCCAGCACCGGGGAGATGATCACGCTCAGGGACGGCCGCCGGATGGCGGTGCACCGCTCCGGTGCGGACACCGGCCGTCGGGTGGTGGTGTTCTGTCACCCGGCCCCGGGCTCCGGGGCCTTCGACCCCGATCCCGCGGCCACGCGCCTCGCCGGGGTGACCCTCCTCGCCCCGGACCGGCCCGGTTACGGCGGCTCCGAGCCGGCCACCGGCTGGTCCGACGTGCCGGCCGCCGCCGACGACCTCGCCGAGCTGATCGACCAGCGCGGCCTCGGGCGGGTCGCCGTCGCCGGCTGGTCGGCCGGTGGACGGGTCGCGCTGGCCCTCGCGGCCCGCCGGCCCGACCTGGTGCGCCGGGTGGCCGTGCTGGCCACCCCCGCCCCCGACGAGGAGGTGCCCTGGCTCGACCCCGGGCAGCGGGACATGCTCGCGGCGCTGCGCGACCGGCCCGTCGCCGACGTCCGCGCCGCGCTGGACGCCGCGCTGACCCCCCTGGTGCCCGCCGACCCTCGGGACCCGGCCGCGGCGCGGCTGCTCGGCGCGAACCGGGCCGACGAGGCCGCGTTGGCCGACCCGGCCACGGCGGCGCGGATCGGCGACCTGCTGGCCGAGGCGTTCGCCCAGGGCACGCGGGGCCTCGCGGACGACGTCGCCGGCTACTCGCTGCGCCCCTGGGGCTTCACGCCCGACCAGGTGCGGGCGGACACCCTGCTGCTCTACGGGGCCGGGGACGCCCTCGCCGGCCCCGAGCACGGCCGCTGGTGGCGCGACGCGCTGCCCGACGCCCGGCTGGAGGTCGTGCCGGACGCCGGTCACCTGTTGGTGGCGCAGTCCTGGCGTAGGGCCCTCGACCACCTGGTCGGTCCGCCCGCGCGGGCCACCTCCGCCCGGGAGGCGGTCGCGCTCATCCTCCGCGCGTCGAGCCCGCCGCGTCCGGTGCGCTAGCGGTGACGCGCGAACCCGTTCAGCCGCCCTCCTCGGGCGGCAGCACCGCCAGGGCGAGCGTCAGGTCCAGCACGGTCTGCGGGTCGAGCAGCCGGTCGCCGTACAGCTCCCGCACCTGCGCCATCCGGTAGCGCACGGTCTGCGGGTGCACGAACAGGGCCGCCGCCACGTCGTCGCGGCGGCCCTGGTGCAGCAGCCAGGCCCGCAGCGTCTCGGCGAGCCGGTGGGCGGTGGCCGGCGGCAGCGCGGCGAAGGGCTCCAGCACCTGCGCGCGCAGGTCGGCCAGGGCCTCCGGGTCCGTGCTGAGCAGCAGCCGCGCCAGGTGCCGCTCGGTGTCCAGGGGCGCATCGGCGTCGTCGCGCGGCAGCCCGAGCGACAGCGCGCGGGCGGCCCGCTCGTACGACCCGGCCACCCGGTGCCACGGCCGGGCCGGGCCCAGCACCGCCCGGTGCCCGCGCAGCATGCGGGCCAGCTGCCGCCGCCGGCCGCCGTGGACGTCGGGCACCAGCAGCACGGCCAGCTCCTCGGCCGGTTCCGTCCCGGGCACGTCCTCCCCGCTCTCCAGCGTCTGCGGGCTCAGCGCGGTCAGCACCGTGCGGAGGCCGCTGCGGGGCAGCAGCACGACGGTCAGCGTCTGCGGCGGGGGCCAGTCCGCCCGCGCGGCGCTGCGGCGCAGCACGTCCTCGGCCTCGCCGGCCAGCAGCTGCTGGGCCAGCCGCTCCAGGTAGCGCTGCCGGGCCCGGCCCACGCTGGCCAGCTCGTCGGCGTGCCCCGCCACGCTGGCGGCGGAGAGCTCGTCGATGTAGGCGAACATCAGCTCGGCGAACTCGGCGACCGTCGTCGCCGCGAGCCCGGCGCGCACGGTGGTGGTGGAGACCTCCCGCCAGGCCACCCGCGCCCCCACCCGGTACGCCGCCAGCAGCGCGTCCATGCTGCGGCCGGAGCGGGCCTCGCCGCTGCCGAGGGCGTACGCCGCCTCCAGCGCGGGCGCCAGCGGGGTGCTCGGGTCGGCTGCGGCCTGGGGACGGCCGACGAGCTGGAGGAAGGTGCCCAACGCGATGCGCACCGCGTTTTCGATCTTGGCTCGCATCTGCCCGGTGAGGGTGCCCGAGTAGGCCGGGACCTCGGCCGTGATCGCGGTGACCGTGCGCTCGGCGACCGCCGGCAGCACGGCGAGCAGCCGGGCGGCCGTCGGCGCGTCCAGCGCGAGGTGGGCCGCGCGGCGACCGGTCCCGGACTCATCCGACATCTTGTTCTCCCGGAACAAAACCCTGCAGGGCTTTCATCTTTCTTGGCCAAGATGTTATGCGATCGTGTCCGCCACCCTGGTCCTATGACCACCACCGTCCCGCGTCCGTCCGGCCGCCGCAGCGTCCGGGACAGGCTGTTCCGGCTCGCCGAGACGGTCACCACGCCGCTGCTGCCCGACGACTACCTCGACCTGGTCGCCCCGCTGCGCTCCGGCGCGGCCCTGCGCGGGCGGATCCTCGACGTCCGACCGGAGACGCGGGACGCGGCGACGGTGACCATCCGGCCCGGCCGGGGCTGGCGCGGGCACACCCCCGGGCAGTACGTCCGCCTCGGCGTGGACGTCGACGGGGTCCGCCAGTGGCGGGCCTACTCGCTGACCTCCGCCCCCGGCCGCCGCGACGGCCTGATCTCGGTCACCGTGAAGGCGATCCCGGACGGCCGGGTCAGCAACCACCTGGTCCGCCGGGTCCGGCCCGGCACCCTGGTCCAGCTCGACCAGGCCCAGGGCGACTTCGTCGCGCCCGCGACCGCGCCGCAGCGGGTCCTCTTCCTCACCGCCGGCAGCGGCATCACCCCGGTCATGGGGATGCTGCGCGGCGGCGTGCCCGTCTCGGCGGACGTCGTGCTGGTGCACTCCGCGCCCACCGCCGACGACGTGATCTTCGCCGCCGAGCTGCGCGGGCTCGCCGCGCGGGGCGCGATCCGCCTCGTCGAGCGGCACACCGACACCGACGGCGTGCTCGGCGTGGCCGAACTGGCCGACCTGGTGCCCGACCACCTCGACCGGCAGACCTGGGCATGCGGCCCGGTGGGCCTGCTCGACGCGGTCGAGACCCACTGGGCCGCCCACGGGGCGGCCGACCGGCTGCACACCGAGCGGTTCCGGCCCACGGTGATCTCCCCGGGCACGGGTGGCGACGTCACCTTCACCCGCGCCGGGGTCACCGTCGCCGCCGACGGCGGCACCCCCCTGCTCGACGCGGGGGAGGACGCGGGGGTGCTCATGCCGTCCGGGTGCCGGATGGGCATCTGCTTCGGCTGCGTGGTGCCGCTGCGCCAGGGCGCGGTCCGGGACCTGCGCAACGGGGAGATCACCACCGCCGTCCCCGGCGACGGCGTGCTCATCCAGACCTGCGTGTCGGCGGCGGCCGGTACCTGCGACATCGACCTCTGACAGGAGAACCGGACGTGACCGCCATCCAGAAGAAGGCCCACAACCCGATCGCCCACCTCACCGCCGCCGACATCGAGGAGCTGGGCCGGGAGCTCGACGCCATCCGCGACCGGGTGCTCGCCAGCCGCGGTGCGGCCGACGCGGCCTACATCCGCAAGGTGATCTCCACCCAGCGCCGGCTGGAGCTGGGCAGCCGGGCGGTGCTGCTGTTCTCGCTGTTCCCGCCGGCCTGGGTCGTCGGCACCCTCGGCCTCGCCGTGGCCAAGATCCTGGAGAACATGGAGATCGGCCACAACGTCCTGCACGGCCAGTACGACTTCATGCGCGACCCGAAGATCCACTCGACGACCTGGGAGTGGGACCACGTCTCCCCCGCCGAGCAGTGGAAGCACTCGCACAACCAGCTGCACCACACGTACACCAACGTGCTCGGCAAGGACAACGACCTCGGGTACGGCATCATGCGCGTCGACGAGGACCAGCCCTGGCACCCCGTCCACCTCGGCCAGCCGCTGTGGAACCTGGTCAACGCCTGCTTCTTCGAGTACGGCATCGCCGCGTACGACCTGGAGCTGGGCCACAACCTGCGCAAGGGCCGGCACAAGGCCCCCGAGTTCCGGGCCCGCGCCCGGGCGGTCGGCCGCAAGATCCGCCGCCAGTTCCTCAAGGACTACGTCATCCACCCGCTGCTGTCGGGGCCGTCGTTCCTCAGCACCCTCGCGGCCACGTTCACCGCGAACCTGATCCGCAACCTGTGGAGCCACTCCGTGATCATGTGCGGGCACTTCCCGGAGGGGGTGGAGACCTTCGAGAAGACCTCCATCGAGGGGGAGACCCGGGGGGAGTGGTACCTGCGGCAGATGCTCGGCTCGGCCAACATCAGCGGCAGCCGGCTGCTGCACATCATGACCGGCAACCTGTCGTTCCAGATCGAGCACCACCTCTTCCCGGACCTGCCGAGCTGCCGCTACCAGGAGGTGGCCCCCGAGGTGCGGGCGCTGTTCGCCAGGTACGGGCTGACGTACACCACCGGGGCGCTGCCGAAGCAGGTCGTCTCCGCCTGGTGGAAGGTCATCCGGCTCTCGCTGCCCAACCGGGCGACCGAGCCCCCCGCCGCCACCCCGCCGGCCGCCGCGCCGCAGGAGCGGCAGGACGCCCTGGCGACCTCGTCGGCCTGAGCGGCCGGCGCCGACGCGGCCTCCCGAACCCGGCCGGTCCGGGCGCGGGCTGCCGGCGCGCTGCTCCGGGCGTCCGACGCCGCGGGCGTTTTGCCATTCGGCAAGGATCTTTGTCACCGCATCGGCGTACTCCGCATGCTCGACGGGCCGGGTGCCGAAGGCAGCCGGGCTCTCGACGGGAGGTCAGCCAGTGGCAGATGAGACGAGCGCCGGTCGCGGCGCGGTCGCGGCGGGAGGCGGCGCGGCCCGGCCGGGTGCCGCCGTGACCGCGACCCGGGCGCCTCGTGCGGAGGGCGGGGCCCGATGACGCACGCGTTCGACAAGGGGTACTGGGAGCAGATCTGGCAGGGCGACCGGGCCCCGGCCATGGCGGCCGCCGGGGCCAACCCGCATCTGGTGCGGGAGGTCGACGGCCTGACGCCTGGGACGGCCCTGGAGGCGGGGTGCGGGGCGGGGGCCGAGGCGATCTGGCTGGCCGCCCGCGGCTGGCGGGTCACCGCGGCCGACGTCGCCGCCGGGGCGCTGGCGCGCGCGGCCGGCCGGGCCGCCGCCGGCGTGGCCGGCAGGGTGCGCTGGGTCGAGGCGGACCTGTCCACCTGGCAGCCGCCCGTCCGGTACGACCTGGTGACCACGCACTACGCGCATCCCGCGATGCCGCAGTTGGACTTCTACGAGCGCGTCGCGTCCTGGGTCGCCCCCGGCGGCACCCTGTTCATCGTCGGCCACCTCCAGCACCACGGCCGGCACGCCACGGCGGGCCACGGCCACGATCACGGGCCCGGCGGTGGCCCCGGTCACGGGCACGGCGGCGGCCCCGGGGCGGGCGAGACCGGGCCGCCCGCCGCGGCGTCCGTGACCGCCGCCGACATCACCGCGCGTCTCGACCCGGCCGGGTGGGAGATCGTGACCGCGCAGGAGTCGCGCCGGACCGTGACCGGCCCCGGCGGCCACCCGGTGACCCTGCACGACGTCGTCGTCAGGGCCCGCCGTCGGCGCTGATCGTGCTCAGCGGCGCGCCGAGTGCCGGTGCTGCACCGTCTGGCGGCCCTTGACGAACGCGAACACGATCACCGCGAGCAGCGCGATCACCCCGATGATCACCAGCCAGCGGACCGCTTCGAGCAGCAGCCCCAGCAGGACGAGCGCGCCGGCGACGACGCCGACGACCCAGAGCATGGCGCGCATGTCCACCTCCCGTTGACCGGAGGGCCCCGTCGGTCGGACGCCCCGGACGCCCCGGCCCACCGGGGCGTCCGCCGCGCGAGCGGCCCAGACGCCTTTCCCGGTTCGGCCGGGACCATGCCCGCCGGGACCGCGCCCGCCGACTCTCGCCGACGCCCCGCCCGGCGGGCCGGGCCCGCCCGGTGCCTGCCCGTCCGCCCGCCGCCGGACCGGACCGCGTCGGCCGGCGTCGGCCGGTCGGGCTAGCGTCGGCCGGGCGGGCTAGCGACGGGCGACGTAGACGGTGTTGGCCGACTCCCGGCCCTGCAACGGGTTGGGGAAGCGGACGACGTGGGCCAGGGAGGTCGGGAACACCCCGGTGAGCACCCGCTGGAAGTCCGGGTCCGGCGGGTCGTTGGACCAGAGCGCGAAGACCCCGTCGGGGTGCAGCAGGCCGGCGAGGCGGCGCAGGCCCTCGTCGGTGTAGAACGGGGCGT
Organism: Micromonospora carbonacea; assembly: GCF_014205165.1. NCBI lineage: Bacteria > Bacillati > Actinomycetota > Actinomycetes > Micromonosporales > Micromonosporaceae > Micromonospora > Micromonospora carbonacea. Next base: position 2,649,021 of record NZ_JACHMZ010000001.1, read on the forward strand.
GGCTCGGGTGCAGCACGTGCCGGGGCGAGTGGTCCACGTCGAGCAGGATGGCGTCGAACCGGCGGCCGGGCGAGTCCGGGTCGAAGCCCGCCCCGTCGGCCACGGCCGCGAAGAAGTCCGCCCGGACGAACCGGGTGCGCGGGTCGTCGGCCAGCCCCGCCGCGAACGGCAGCAGCCCGCGCCGGTGCCAGTCGATGACGTCCTCGATCGCCTCCACCACCAGCAGCGAGGCCACCCGGGGGTCCTCCAGGGCGGTGCGGGCCGTGTAGCCGAGGCCGAGGCCGCCCACCACGACGTCGAGCCCCGTGCCGCGCAGCGGGGCCAGCCCGAGCCGGGCCAGCTCGATCTCCGCGACGGGGAAGAGGCTGGACATCAGGAACTCGTCGTCGAGCTTGACCTCGTAGACCTCGCGGTCCAGCGCGGGGTCGTGCCGACGGCGCAGGCTGATCTCGCCGATCGGGGTCTCCCGCCAGGCCAGTTCCTCGAATCGCACGCCCACGCGGTTCCTCACTTCGGCCGGGTCCGAGCGGATGTTACCGCCCGCGCGGGCCCGGCCGCCGCAACAACCGCCATCCGGTACGCGGCGCGCCCGCGCCGGGCGGCCCGGGGCGGGCCGGGACCGCTCAGGAGGCGGCGCGCAGCCGGGCGTCGAGCGCGTCGAGGTCGGGCAGGAACCACACGTGGTCGGCCCGGTTGGACTCGTGCACCAGGGCGCGCAGCGCCGGGCTGCGCGCCAGCCGCTCGGAGATGTCGCCGATGACGGCCAGGCGCAGGCGGTAGTTGACGAACTTCTGCATGACGTCGCCGGCGAACCGGGTGCCGAGCGAGAAGAACCCCTCGGGCAGCCGGTTCGCGGGCACGGCCACCACCTGCGCGCCGAGGAAGGCCGCGCCGATCAGGTCGAGCGCGTCCTGCTCGGTGGCGACCAGCGGGCCGTCGGGGTCGCACACCAGCACCGGCACCCCGGCCAGCTCCCGCACCTCGTCAGGCATCTCCCACCTTCCCTTCCTCGCGGCCGAGCAGGCCGCTGTTGGCGTCGAGCACGGCGTCGAGCAGGCGCAGCAGGTCGGCCGTGGCGGCGGCGCCGCCCAGGATCACGATCTTCATCCGGTTCCGTTCCGCGTCGTGGACCACCTGCACCCGCAGCGGGCGCGCGAGGTCGTAGCCGTTGTTCGCCCCAGCCAGCACGACCGTGCCGAGCCGGTCGGCCGTGGCCCGGTCGACGCCGTCGACCTGCACGATGCTCGACACCTCCAGCGCGGCGCTCCCGGCCGCCGGGGTCGGCGGGCGGCCGGTGAGCGCGTCGAGGTCGGCGCGGGCGATCCGGTACTGCTTGCCGATCCGGGTCGCCCGCAGCCGGCCGGCGCGGATGTAACCGCGCACGGTGCGCACGTGCAGGCCGAGGAGGTCGGCGACCTGCTCGACCGAGTACATTTCCTCACTCATCGCTCCCTAGCGTATCCCGAACAGGGAAAGATAGGGAACGTTTATTCCGCCGGCCGGGGGTCGGTTTCGCTCACATGGCTGTCACTTGACGGCAACCTCTGCCGCTGTCGGGCCCCTAGCCTTGATCCATGTCGACGCGGATCGTCTTCGAGACCCATTCCTGGAGTGAGGACAACGACCGGGGGGTGGCGACCGGCTGGCTGCCGGGGCGGCTGTCCGCGCGCGGCCGGGCGTTGGCCGCCGAGCTGGGCGAGCGCAGACGGGCCGACGGCATCGCGGCCGTCTTCACCTCGGACCTGCGCCGGGCGGTGGAGACCGCCGAGGTGGCCTTCGGCGGCGTCGGCATCCCGATCCTGCACGACTGGCGGCTGCGCGAGTGCGACTACGGCGACCGCAACGGCACGTCCGCCGCGGAGCTGCACCAGGGCCGGGCCCGCCACCTCGACTCGCCCTACCCGGGCGGCGAGAGCTGGCGGCAGGCCGTGCTGCGGGCCGGGCGCTTCCTCGACGACGTCCCGCTGCGCTGGCACGAGCGTCGGATCCTGGTGATCGGGCACGTCGCGACGCGGTGGGCGCTGGACCACCTGCTCGACGGCGTGCCGCTGGAGGAGTTGATCACGGACGGGTTCGCCTGGCGCGAGGGCTGGGAGTACGACACCGGCAGCCGTCACCCCGCCCGCGCCTGACCCGCGCCCGGGGTCGGCCCGCCGGGCGCGGGGGATCAGGGCAGGGCCGGCGGGGGAGTCAGGACAGGGCCAGGAAGAGCTTCTCCAGCTCCTCCTCGGTCATCTCCGGGTCCTCGCCCCGGTCGCGGGCGGCGTTGCAGTGCCGCATCCCGGACGCGATCAGCTTGTAGCCGGCCCGGTCGAGGGCCTTGGAGACCGCGGCGAGCTGGGTCAGCGTGGCGCGGCAGTCCTCCCCCGACTCGATCATGTCGATCACGGCGTTGAGCTGGCCCCGGGCCCGCTTCAGGCGGGTCAGGGCGTCGGCGGTCATCTCCGGTCGCAGCTTCACCTTGCGTCACCTCCGCGGAGAAGGGTACCCCGGGGGGTACGAGGCGACCACCGTTTCGCGGCCCGCCAGACGATCTTCCCGCGCGGCCGGCACCCGGTGGCGGAGGGTCTCCGGGGTGTCGACGCAGCGTCTATCCTGTGCCCCGACCGACCCGTCGGAGGGGACCGCATGCCGTCGCGGCAGGACCAGCTTCACTCGTACCAGTTCACCGTGCAGCGGGCGGTCGCCGCCCTGGTGATGCGGGAGACCGACCCGGCGCGGTCGCCGTTTCGGCGGCTGGCCGGGGCCGGGCTGGCCAGTGTCCTGGTCGCGGCGATCGCCCTCGGCGGCTTCGCCCTCTACGGCCTGTTCGCCGGCGGCGGCACCAGGTGGCGCGACGCCGGCGCGGTGATCGTGGAGAAGGAGTCCGGCGCCCGGTTCGTCTACCGCGAGCAGAAGCTGCACCCGGTGCTCAACTATGCCTCCGCCCTGCTGATCATCGGCGCCGAGCGGGCGAAGACCGTGCTGGTGTCCCGCCGCTCGATCGAGGGCGTGCCGCGCGGGCTGCCGCTGGGGATCCCCGACGCGCCCGACTCGCTGCCCGACCGGGCCCGGCTGTCCACCGCCGGGTGGACGGTCTGCTCGGCCGCCCCGGCGGCCGAACGCGCCGCCGCCGGGGCCGAGCCCGCCGCCCCCCGGTCGGCCGTGCTGATCGGCACGGCCGCCACCGGCGGTCAGGCCCTGGGCGACGACGCGATCCTGCTGCGCCACCCGGACGGCGGGCTGCACCTGGTCTGGCACGCCCGCCGCTACCTGCTGCGCGACGCCGGCCGGGTGCTCGCCGCGCTCGCCGCCACCCGGCAGCGGGCGGTGCCGGCCGCGCCCGCCCTGATCAACAGCATCCCGGCCGGGGCCGACCTCGCCCCGCCCGACCTGCCCGGCCTCGGCCAACCCTCGCCCCGGGTGCCCGGCGCAGCGGTCGGCGACGTCTTCCTCGTCCGCAACTCCGGCGGCGGCCGCCAGTACGCCGTGGCCCTCACCGGCGGCCTCGCCGGCGTCACCGAGTTGCAGGCCACCCTGCTGCTGGCCCGCACCGGCCAGGGCGAGCCGGAGGCGATGACCCTCGGCCGGTTCGCCGCCCTGCCCAAGCTGCCGGACCTGGTGCCGACCGGGCCCGCCGCCCCGCCGCCGGCCCCGCCCCGGCTCGCCGCGGCGGACCCGGGGGCGCTCTGCGTCCGGGTGGGCGACGACGCGGGGGCCGGCGACGACGCGGGGGTGGGCGACGTGCGGCTGGGCGTCACCCTGCCCGACCTGTCGGACAGCCCGCAGGCGGCGGGCGGGCCGGCGGTCGCCGATCACGTCGTGGTCGAGCCCGGGCACGGCGCGGTGGTGGAGTCGGTCGCCGCCCCGGGGGCCACCGGCGGCGCGCTCTGCGTGGTCACCGACCTCGGCCGCCGGTACGTGCTGGCCGACCCCGCCGTGCTCGGCATGCTCGGCTACCGGGACGTGCGTCCCGTCCGGCTGCCCGCCGGCCTGGTGAGTCTCGTGCCGGCCGGCAGCCCGCTCGACCCGGCGGCGGCCCGCTCGGCCGGCGAGTAAGGAAGGGCCCCCTGTTAACGCCTACGGTAGAGAAGGGTTCCCCGCTCACCTCCCCGCCGCCCAGGCTGGCGGCACCCCGGTCAGGCGGGGCGGCGCAGCACGGTGACGGCGAAGTCGGCGTCGTCGCGCCACGGCCGCAGGTCCCAGGTGGCGAAGCGGTGCTCCGGCCGGAGGCCGACGGCGACCGCGTCGGCGTCGAAGTCGGTGAGCCGGTAGCCCCGGTCGGTGCCGAAGCCGACCACCACCGCCCCGTCGGGGCGCACGTGCGCGGCGACCCGGCCGAGCACCTGCCGCTCGGTGCCCTGGGCGACGAACGCCATCACGTTGCCGGCCAGCACGGCGGCGTCGAACGGCTCGGGCTCCCCGGCCGCCGCGAGGTCCAGCTCGGCCAGGTCGCCGACGAGCCAGCGGGGGCCGGGGTGGTCCGCCCGGGCCGCCTCGACCAGCACCGGGTCGGCGTCGACGCCCACGACCAGGTGGCCCCGGGCGTGCAGCGCCGCGCCCACCCGGCCGGTACCGCAGCCGGCGTCGAGCACGCGGGCGCGCGGCGGCACCATCGCGTCCAGCAGCCGGGCCTCGCCGGCCAGGTCCGCGCCCTCGGCCGCCAGCCGGCGGAACCGGTCGACATACCACTGCGAGTGTTCGGGGCCGGTGTCGGTCACCCAGCGGGTCGGGTTAGCCATCGCCCCACGCTAGCCGACCCGGCCCGACGCCCCCGTGGCCAGCCCGTCCGGCCCCGCAGCAGAGGTGTAGATTGATCAATAACAAGACATATGCCGATTTTCTGCTCTATGCTGGAACTCGGCGCTACCGGGAGTGGGTCATGATCAACTGGGTGGTCTCACTCGCCGGCCGACTGCGCGGCGCACCGGCACCGGCACCGGCACCGGCACCGGCACCGGCACCGGCGCTGCGCCCGGCGGTCGCCGTGCGGCTGCTCGCCGGCCCCCCGCGGGCAGCCGCGTGAGCACCGGCACCGCCGCCGACGGCGGCGCGCCGGCCCGCGCCCGCGACGCGGGGGCGCTGTGGCGGCTGGCCGTGGCCACCCTCGACGGCAACTGGGAGCACGACCACACCGTCCCGTCGCGCACCCTCTACCCGCACCAGTGGAGCTGGGACTCGGCGTTCATCGCGGTCGGCCTGTCCCACGTGCGCCCCGACCGGGCCTGGCGGGAGCTGCGCACCCTGTTCGCCGCCCAGTGGGCCGACGGGCGGGTGCCGCACATCGTGTTCAACCCCGCCCTGCGGGCCGGGTCCTACTTCCCGGGGCCCGCCTTCTGGGACTCGGCGCGGGTGGCCGGCGCGCCCGCCGTGGCCACCTCCGGCATCGTCCAGCCGCCCGTGCACGCCCTCGCCGCGTGGCTGGTGCACCGCCGGGCGCCGTCGGAGCGCAGCCGGGCCGAGCTGGCCTGGCTCTATCCCCGGCTGGTCGCCTGGCAGCGCTACCTCACCGGCCGGCGCGACGTCGGTGGGGCCGGGCTCGCCAGCATCGTGCACCCGTGGGAGTCCGGGCTGGACAACAGCCCCGCCTGGGACCCGCCGCTGGCCGCGGTGCCCGCCGACGTGGCGGTCATGCGGGCGTACCAGCGGCACGACACCGACCACGCCGACGCCGCGCACCGCCCCACGGACCTGGACTACGCGCGTTACGTCGCGCTGGTCGACGCCTACCGCGCGGGCGGATACCGCGACGACGGGCTCGGCGGGCGGCACCCGTTCCTGGTGGAGTGCCCGCTGGTGAACACGGCGCTGGGGCTCGCCGAGCACGCGCTCGCCGCCATCGCCCGCGAGACCGGGGCCGACCCGGGCCCGCACCGCGAGCGCGCGGCCCGCATCACCGCCGCCCTGGTGGACCGGTTGTACGACCCGGTCGGCGGCACCTTCCACCCCCGGGACCTGCGCACCGGCCGGCTCGTCCCGGCCCGCACCGCGCTCGGCCTCATGCCCCTGGCGCTGCCCGGCCTGCCCGCCCGGCCGGTCGCGGCGCTGCTCGCCGAGGCATGCTCGCCCCGGTTCGGGCTGGCGGCCCGGATGGACCGGCCGCTGCCCAGCCACGACCGCACCGCGCCCGACTTCGAGCCGCTGCGCTACTGGCGGGGCCCGAGCTGGCAGAACCTCAACTGGCTGCTGTGGCGGGGGCTGCGCGCCCACCACCGGTTCGACCTGGCCGCCGGGCTGCGCGACTCGATGATCGACCTCGTCGCGACCGCCGGCTGCCACGAATACTTCCACCCCGACACCGGGGCCGGGCTCGGCTCGCCCGCGTTCGGCTGGACCGCCGCGCTGCTGCTCGACGTCCTCGCCGAGCCCTGACCACCTGCGGTCCGCGACGGCGGCCGCGGGTCCGTCCAGGCGAGCCGGGCGGACCCGCGGCCGGGCTCAGGCCACGCCCGCCGGGGTGCCACCGCCCACCCGCAGCCCGGACAGCGGGATGTCGTCGACGGCCCACCCGAGCGCGTCGACCACCTCGACGACCCCGCTGACCTGCGCGGACAGCCGCAGCGCCAGGCGCACCGTGGAGCGGCGTTCGAGCTGGCCGGTGAGGGTGACCACGCCGCCGTGCACGGTGACGTCGACGACGTCGTCGCGCACGCCCAGCGTCCGGCGTAGCACCTCGCCCACCACGTCGGCGCGGATGTCGCCGTCGGGGCGCAGGTGCACCCGGAGCAGGTCGCCCCGGGTCACGATGCCCACCAGCCGGCCCAGGTCGTCGACCACCGGCAGCCGCTTGACGTGCCGCTGGGTCATGAGCCGCGCCGCCTCGACGCAGGACGCGTCCGGCCCGACGGTGACCGCCGGGGCGCTCATCAGGTCGGCGGCGAGCGTCGCCCCGGCCTTGACCTGCGCCTCGCGGTGCCGGCGGCCGACGAACACCCGCCGCTCGTGCGGCTGCCCGAGCAGCTCCACCTTGTGCAGCAGGTCCGCCTCGGAGACCACCCCGAGGACCCGCCGCGCGCCGTCCACCACCGGCGCCGCGGTGACGCGCCAGCCGGTGAGCACGTCGACGATCTCCCGGTACGCCGTGCCCTCGCGTACCGCCGCGACGTCCGTCGTCATCACGTCCCGCACCTGCCACGCCCGCATGGCGACCTCCCTCGTTCCACCCCGACGGTAGGGACGGGCGGGTGGTGCTGGGCAGGGCCGGCCGGCCCGGCGAACGCGGGGACCTCCTGCCCGTACTCCACGGGCCGGAGGTCCCGGCGGGTGGCCCGTCAGCGGGCGGGGGACAGCTCGCGCAGCAGCGCCGCCACCCGGGAGCGGATCTCGTCGCGGATGGGCCGGACGGCCTCGACCCCCTGCCCGGCCGGGTCGTCGAGCTTCCAGTCCTCGTAGCGCTTGCCGGGGAAGACGGGGCAGGCGTCGCCGCAGCCCATGCTGACGATCACGTCGGAGGACTCGGCGGTGGCGTACTCCAGGAGTTTGGGCCGCTGGTCGGTGATGTCGATGCCCACTTCGGCCATGGCCTCGACGGCGGCCGGGTTGACCGTGTCGGCGGGGGCGGAGCCGGCGGAGCGGACCTCGACGGCGTCGCCCGCGAGGTGGCGCAGCCAGCCGGCGGCCATCTGGGAGCGGCCCGCGTTGTGCACGCAGACGAACAGGACGCTGGGCTTGTCGGTCACGGTGGTTTCCTCCGGGGTGCTGGGGTGTGGTGGGGTCAGTGGGTGAAGTGCCGGCGCAGCCACAGCGAGACGTAGACCAGGCCGACGAGGACGGGCACCTCGATCAGCGGGCCGACGACCCCGGCGAGGGCCTGGCCGGAGGCGACGCCGAAGGTGCCGATGGCCACGGCGATGGCCAGCTCGAAGTTGTTGCCGGCGGCGGTGAAGGCGAGGGTGGTGGTGCGGGCGTAGCCGAGGCCGACCGCCCGGCCGAGCAGGTACGCCCCGGCCCACATGAGCGCGAAGTAGACCAGCAGCGGCACCGCGATGCGGGCCACGTCGAGCGGGCGGCCGGTGATCGCGTCGCCCTGCAACGCGAAGAGCACGACGATGGTGAACAGCAGCCCGTACAGGGCGGCGGGGCCGATCCGGGGCAGCAGGCGCGACTCGTACCACTCGCGGCCCCGGGCGCGTTCGCCGAGGCGGCGGGTGAGCCAGCCGGCGAGCAACGGCACGCCGAGGAAGACGAGCACGTTGCGGGCGATGTCCCAGCCCGAGACCGCCAGCCCGGCACCGGGCAGGCCGAGCCAGCCGGGGAGCACGGCCAGGTAGAACCAGCCGAGCAGCCCGAAGGCGAGCACCTGGAACACCGAGTTCAGGGCGACCAGCACGGCGGCGGCCTCCCGGTCGCCGCAGGCGAGGTCGTTCCAGATGATCACCATGGCGATGCAGCGGGCGAGGCCGACGATGATCAGCCCGGTGCGGTACGCGGGCTGGTCGGCCAGGAAGATCCAGGCGAGGGCGAACATCAGCGCGGGGCCGACGACCCAGTTGAGCGCCAGCGAGGAGACGAGGAGCCGGCGGTCGCCGGTGACCGTGTCGAGGCGGTCGTAGCGGACCTTGGCCAGCACCGGGTACATCATGACCAGCAGGCCGAGGGCGATCGGCAGCGAGATGCCGCCGAGCTGCACCGCGTCGAGCGCCCCGGCCAGGCCCGGCACGGCCCGGCCGAGCAGCAGGCCGACGGCCATGGCCAGGCCGATCCAGACGGGCAGGAGCCGGTCGAGGCGGGACAGCCGGGCGACCACCGCGGTGTCGGCGGTGTCGGCGTGGACGGTGCTCACGCGCACTCCCGGGCCGCCCCGGCGGCCGGAGCGACCTCGGTGGCTTCGACGGTCCTGGCGGCTTCGCCGGTCTCGGCAGTCCCGACGGTCCCGGTGGCCTCTGCGGTCCTGGCGGCGCGGGCGGGCGGCGCGACGGCGAGCAGCGTCGCGAGCTGGCCCAGCATCGCCGGCCGGGCCCGGTACCAGACCCAGGTGCCGCGCCGCTCGGCGTCGACCAGGCCCGCCTCGCGCAGCACCCTGAGGTGGTGCGAGATCGTCGGCCCGGTCAGGTCGAAGGCGGGGGTGAGCTCGCAGACGCAGATCTCGCCGCCCTCGGCGGAGGCGATCATCGACAGCAGTTGCAGCCGCACCGGGTCGCCGAGCGCCTTGAACGCCGGGGCGAGCGCCGCCGCCGTCGCGGTCGGCAACCGGCGCTGCGTCAGCGGCGCGCAGCAGGGCACGGCGGTCAGGTCCGGCGCTTGTTTCGACATGTCTCTAGGTTGACAGGTGTCTAATCAGCGTGCAAGCCTCTGCTTCGACGGATGTCGAGACAGGGAGGCCGAGTTGCTGATCCGCGCCATGGTCGCCGCCGACGCCGAGCGGGTTCTCACCATCTACCAGGCCGGCCTCGAGGGCGGCGACGCCAGCTTCGAGACCGTCGCCCCCACCTGGGCGGCGTTCGACGCGGCCCGGCTGCCCGCCCACCGCCTCGTCGCCGTCGACGCCGCCGACGCCGTGCTCGGCTGGGTCGCCGTGTCGCCCACCTCGACCCGCCCCGTCTACGCCGGCGTCGTCGAGCACTCCGTCTACGTCGACCCGGCGGCCCGGGGGAGAGGGATCGCCCGGCTGCTGCTCGACGCGCTGATCACCAGCACCGAGGCCGCCGGGATCTGGACCATCCAGTCCGGGGTCTTCCCGGAGAACGCCGCCAGCCTCGCCCTGCACGCGCGGGCCGGCTTCCGGGTGATCGGCGTGCGGGAACGGGTCGGCCGGCACCACGGCCGCTGGCGCGACGTGGTGCTGCTCGAACGCCGCAGCGCCGTCGTCGGCTGACGTCGGCTGATCACCCCTGCTGATCCGACACCTACCCTGAGGAGCCCTACATGACCGTCCTCGACGACCTGCCCGTCGTGGTGATCGGCGCCGGCCCCGTCGGCCTCGCCGCCGCCGCGCACCTGCACGAGCGCGGCCTGCCCTGCACCGTCCTGGAGGCGGGGGACAGCGTCGGCGCGGCCGTGCGTCGGTGGGGGCACGTGCGCGCCTTCTCGCCCTGGCGCTACGACATCGACGACGCCGCCCGCCGGCTGCTCGCCGACAGCGGCTGGGCGGCACCGGACCCCGACGCGCTGCCCACCGGCGGCGAGCTGGTCGACGCGTACCTGCGGCCCCTCGCGGAGCTGCCGCAGATCGCACCGCAGGTGCGGCTGCGCGCCCGGGTGACGGCGATCGGGCGGCTCGGCCTGGATCGGCTGCGCACCGCCGGCCGCGAGCACGCCCCGTTCCTCGTCCGGCTCGCCGACGGCGAGGAGCTGCTGGCCCGCGCGGTGATCGACGCCTCCGGCACCTGGGGCACCCCGAACGTGCTCGGGGCCTCCGGCCTGCCGGCCCGGGGCGAGGCGGCCGCCGGAGCGTACCTGGAACGTGCCCTGCCGGACGTGCTCGGCGCGGACCGCGAGCGGTTCGCCGGCCGGCACACCCTCGTCGTCGGCGCCGGCCACTCCGCCGCCAACACCCTGCTCTCCCTCGCCGAGCTGGCCGCCGACGCGCCCGGCACGCAGGTGACCTGGGCGATCCGCGCGGCCTCGCCGACCCGCGCCTACGGCGGCGGCGACGCCGACGCGCTGCCCGCCCGGGGCGCCCTCGGCTCCCGGCTGCGCGCCCACGTCGAGGCGGGCCGGATCCGGCTGCTCACCGGCTTCTCCGTGCACGCCCTCGACCCGGCCGGCGACCGGGTCACCGTCACCGTGCGCCACCCCGACGGCGGGCAGGAGACCGTGACCGTCGACCGGATCGTCGCCGCCACCGGCTTCCGCCCCGACCACGGCATCGCCGCCGAGCTGCGCCTCGACCTCGACCCGGTGCTCGGCGCGACCCGGGCCCTCGCCCCACTCATCGACCCCAACGCGCACTCCTGCGGCACCGTCCCGCCGCACGGCGTCGACGAGCTGAGCCACCCCGAGCCCGGCTACTACGCGGTCGGCATGAAGAGCTACGGCCGCGCGCCGACGTTCCTCATGGCCACCGGCTACGAGCAGGTCCGCTCGGTCGTCGCCGCCCTCGCCGGGGACTGGGCGGCGGCCCGCGACGTGCGGCTGGAACTGCCCGAGACCGGGGTGTGCAGCAGCGACCCGGCCGACTCCGTCGACGGCGAGGGCTGCTGCGGGCCCGCCCCGGAGCCGGCGGCCCGGGGGCTCGCCACCGGCCTGCACGGCGGGCTGCTCACCGCGCTGCCACTGGCCACCGTGGACTCCGGCGCGGGCGGGTGCTGCGCCGGCTGACCCAGCCGCTGTGGGCCGCCACCTCGATCTGGGGGCGGCCGGGGCGCGGCGACAGTGCGCCCTCGTCTTCCGGGTCACATCACGTAGCTCAGGCTGACCCAGAAGACGAGGGCGGACGCGGCCAGCAGCCCGCCGAGTGTGGTGCCCGTCAGGATCACCGCCTGGCTGATCCGCAGCCGGTCCCGGGCCAGGAGGTAGACGCCGACGGCGACGACGAAGGCGATCACCGCGAGGTAGACCACGAACAGGAAACCCGCGGCGACGAAGGCCGCCGCGCCGGCCGCCGCCAGCGCGGCCCGCCGCCGGCCGAGGTCGCGCCGGAACGCCAGGTAGGCGACCAGGCCGGCGAGGAACGCGACGAGACCCACCGTGGCGGGAACGGCGACTGTCGCGAGGTACAGCATGAGGAGGAAGCCCGCGGCGACGCCGCCGGCCGCCCCGACGGCGGCCAGGCCGGCGCGCCGCCGGCCGGCGTCCCGACGGGCCACCAGGTAGCCGACGCCGCCGGCGAAGACCGCCGTGCCGCCGATGAGGATCGCAAGGGACGAGTCCACGGTTCCTTCCCCGAGCCTGGGAACGGGCGATGGCCGTACCCGATGGATCGTAGGGCGTCGGGTCATCCGTGCTGCGGTGACCGGCGGCCGGCGTGCCCCGGCCAGCGGCACCCGGCTCAGGGGATCGGCGCGACGGGGCGCAGCGGCGTCTCGCCGAGCAGCCCGCCGTCGTGCACCGTCCCCGCCAGCTCCCGCTCCCGGTAGGCGGTGGCGAGGACGATCCAGCTCAGGAAGCTGCCGTAGCCGCCGCAGAGCGACGCGCCGCCGTCGCCGCCGCACAGGACCGCCGGATCGGTGGTGAACTCGGCGCGGTACGGGTCGTCGCCGATGACCAGGCCGAACAGGTTCGGCTCCTGGATGAGCGGCACCGTGCCGTAGGGCAGGCCCTCGGGATAGCCGTCGCCCCACCGGAACAGGGTGGTGGCCCCGGCCCCGCAGGCGTACTCCCACTCGTCGGGAGTCGGCGGTCGCAGGCCGAGGCGGTCGAGCCCGGCCATCAGCCACGCGTGGCCGTCGTCCTCGTCGCCGTCCTCGGGGTCGTCCTCGTCGTCGGTGGGCAGCAGCGCGTCGGCCTCCACGGAGCGGACCGCGACGAGGCGGGCCGGCAGGGACACGCGACGCGGCGGCGAGGTCATCTCTGCCAGGAAACGGTCGAGCGGCTCGGTGAGGGCCCACTCCGTGCTGGCCTCGGCGAAGTCGGCGCGCAGCCGGGCGTCGGGGACGAAGCGGCCCGGGTCGTGGCCGAGCTGCGCGGTGCCGCCCGGCACGAGGGCGAAGCTGACGCCGTCGCGGTCGAAGAACGCGACCCGGCCGCCCCGGCCCGCGTACGCGTGCGGCCCGACGCCGGTGAGGCGCGTTCCGGTGCTGCGGGCGATGGCGGCGGCGGTGCGGGCGGCGGCCTCGTCGGACAGGCCCGACCAGGCGGACCACGTGAGATCAGCATGCGACACGGGGGCATTATGGCTGCGGTCCCTGACATGTCCGAACCGGCGGCCACCGCTCAGTCGTGGTCGTAGACGGCGGTGGTGACGTCGCGGTCGCACAGGGCCGCGACGACGAGCGGCTCCATGCGCTCCCACCGGCCGCCGGCCAGGCCGCAGCCGATGCGCGGCAGGTGCACGCTGGCGGAGAGCCGCGTGGCGTGCGCGGCGACGGCGTCGAGGCAGCGCTCGACGGCGTCGTACCGGATCGGGGGGCCGTTGCTGCCGGTGCGGACGCCGCGCTGGGCGACCATGTTGGCCACCCACGTGTCGGGCCGGACCTGGACCAGCTGGGTCGCGCCGAGGCCGAAGTCGTTGCCGGAGCGCTCGCGGTGCCACTGCCGGTAGGCGCGTTCGGGCTCCGGCCACCGGCGGGAGACGGCCAGGACGAAGCCCTTGCCCCACCCGCCGATGTCGTTGCACACGTGGGCGATGATCTTCGGCCCCCTGGCCTGTGGGCTGGTCGCATCGCCCCTGATGATCCGCAGTGGTACCACCCGGTGATGCTCCCACCAGCACGGCCTGCCGTCGACGTCGTTATTCAGAGGCATGACCGGGGAGAGGAGACACGCCGTGCTGCGCATCCGGCAGTTCCGCTGGAACGACTACGACGCCGTCGCGGCGGTGTGGACCGCGGCCGGCCGCGACGTCGTGCCCCGGCCCGAGCTGCAAGCCAAGCTCACCCGGGACCCCGAGCTGTTCCTGGTCGGTGAGGCGCACGGCGACGTGGTGGCGGTGGTGCTGGGCGCCTACGACGGACGACGCGGCTGGTTTCTCCGGCTCGCCGTCCACCCCGCACACCGGCGTCGGGGCATCGCCAGCCGGATGGTGGACGAACTGGAGCGGCGCTTCACGGCGCTGGGCTGCCCGAGGGTGAACCTGCTGGTAATGCCGGACAACGAGGCCGGGCTGCGATTCTGGCAGGCGCTCGGCTACCTGCCGATGCCCGACGTGCTGTGCACCAAGCCGATGCCACCCGCCCCGCGCTGACCGCCCTGCCCGGCCGGGCCTCAGATCCAGCCGTTGGCCCTGGCGCTGCGGGCCGCCTCGATCCGATTGCGGGTGCCGGTCTTGCCGATGGCGGCCGACAGGTAGTTGCGGACGGTGCTCTCGGACAGGTGCAGGCGCGCGGCGATGTCGGCGATCGTGGCGCCGTCTGCGGCGGCGGTCAGCACGTGCCGCTCCCGGCAGGTGAGCGGGTTCGGGCCGGCCGCCAGCGCCGCCGCGGCGAGCGCCGGATCGATCACCCGATGACCGGCCAGCACCCGCCGGACGGCCACCGCGAGCTGCTCGACAGGGCCGTCCTTGACCAGGAACCCCGCCGCGCCGGCTTCCATCGCCTGTCGGAGATAGCCGGGCCGGCCGAACGTGGTGAGGATCAGCACCCGGCAGTCGGGCACCTGTTCCCGCAGCATCGCCGCGGTGTCCAGGCCGCTGCCGTCGGGCATCTCGATGTCCAGCAGCGCCACGTCCGGACGAACGTCGCGGGCCGCCTCCATCGCCTCGGCGACGGTTCCGACCTGGGCCACCACCTCGATGTCGGGTTCGAGGTTCAACAGCAGGGCCAGCGCGCCACGCATCATTCCCTGGTCCTCCGCGAGCAGCAGCCGGATCATCCGGTCCCCGTCGCCCTCGGGTGCGCGGGAACCCGGCCGGTGAGCAGCAGACCGCCGCCGGGAGCCGGGCCGACCTGCAACGTCCCGCCCACCTGTGAGAGCCGTTCGGCGAGGCCACGCAGGCCGTTGCCAAGGTCCGGTCGACCGCCCACCCCGTTGTCCCGGATGGTCAGCACCGCCCCGTCGGCGTCGATGTCGACCCCGATGTCGCATCGCGAGGCCCGGCTGTGCCGCAGCACGTTCGTCGCTCCCTCCCGGAGCACCCAGCCGAACGCGTCGTCGACCTCGACGTCGAGTCGATGGACATCTCCTCGCACGGTGACGGTGATGCCGACGTCGGCCAGGACGGTCCGGGCGTTGTCCAGTTCCCTGCCGAAGCTGTGCTCCCGGTAGCCGGTGACCGCCTCGCGTACCTCGGTGAGCGCGGTGCGGCCGATCCGCTCGATGTCGGCCGCCTCCGCCGCGGCCCGGTGCGGGTCCGCCGAGGCGAGCCGGCGGGCCACCTCGGCTTTCACCACCATCAGCGACAGCGTGTGACCGAGCAGGTCGTGCAGGTCCTTGGCGAACCGGAGCCGCTCCCGTTCCACCACCGCGCGGGCCAGTTCCCGCTGGGTGCGGCGCAACTCGTCCACCAGGCGGGCCACCCGGGCGAACGCCAGCGTCATGGCACCCGCGAGCAGGGTGATCAGCGCGATCCTGGCGGTGTCGTCAGCGGGCAACCGTCGCGTGGCCCCGATCACCAGCACGGCGGCGACGCTGCCGCCGACCCAGGCGAAGGCCCGGTTCGCCCGGATCAGCCCCACGGCGCCCGCGGAGCAGACGTACATCAGCAGGGCCAGCCACCCCTGCGGGGCACCGGCATACGTCGCGGCGAGCGCGACCCCGAGCAGCGCGAGCAGGACCAGCCCGGCGTGGTGCAGAGCCGGCCGGACGGCCAGGCCGGCCACCGGCACCGCCACCAGCACGAGATAGAGCAGCGCGAAGACGACCAGCCCGGCCGCCGCCACCGGCGCGGGCCGGACCTGCCCCCGCGCGATCGCGGCGGCCGGCGGCAGCAGCAGCCACAGCCACAGCGTGTGGGCAGCCACGAGGACGAACCCACGGCGTCGCGTGCTGCGGTCGACCGGACTCGTCGCGTCGACCGCAGCACCGGACATGACGGACACCGTAGCGGCGGTCAGGGGCGCAGGGTCGAGCGCGGGTGGGCGGACCGGTGGCCGACGGGCGTGGGCGTGGCACCCGGGCCGGATCGACCACCCGCCGAGGCCTCCGTGGCGATCGTGTCCCAGAACGCGCACTGGTGCTCGGCGGCCAGGTCGACACTGCCGCCTCGGCCGACCGCGAACACCCGGGCATAGGGTGCCGCCTCGGTCGGGCGTACGGCAGGCCATGGCGCCCGCCCGGTGGCCGCGAAGCGCGCCCATGAATCGATCATGTCGGCGGCCAGTTCGGGCTGTACCGTGCCGACCGTCAGGAAGTTGGCGACGTCGAAGAGGTACGGAAGTTCGTATCCGTGCGCGGCGCCCCAGGGGTAGTCCACGGTCAGCGCCGGCCCGTGCTCCTCGGCGAACTCGTACGCGTAAGTCGGCGCGTGGCGGGCGAGCAGTCGGTGGACGGTGCGGGTCGGGCAGGCCCAGATCCGGTCGGTCGCCACGGCCGCCCACGCCAGGCCCGGCGTCGGGTACGCCTCGGCCGGATAGCGCGCGGCCACCCGGGCGGCCTGGTCGCCGAACGCCGCCCCCAGCATCGCCTCGTAGTCGGCCGCGGTGTAGGCCCCCCGCGTGACTTCCATGAATCCGATGAACGCCCGGTGCTCGTGGCGGTTGTTGCCGACCAGCGCCGGAACCCGTAGCGCCTTCCCGGCCCGCAACGCTGCCGCCGGCGAGTCCGGCAGCAGCGCCGTCCCGTAAGCCGGGGTGGTGAGCGCCTCGACGCCGGTCCCGGTCGTCGCTGCGAGCAGCGCGGCCGGGTCCTGGCCGCGCAGGCAGGTGAGCGCCTGGTCAGCCGGGCAGCCGAGCGTGGTGGCGAGAGCCGAACCGGCCCGTTCGACCGTCGCGCGGGGACTGAACTGCCCCCCGGCCTCGGTCCCCGGAAGGAACAGCGCGTCCGGCCAGTCGGTCAGGCACGACCCGGACTCCATGATCGCCTTGTCGAACAGGCCGCGAGCGGACGGCGAGGTGAGCTGCGCGCAGACGCTTGCCGCACCCGCCGATTCGCCGTCGAGGGTGACGTTGCCCGGATCCCCGCCGAACGCGGCCGCGTTGCGTCGCACCCAGCGCAGCGCGGCCTGCTGGTCCGCAAGCCCGAAGGTGCCGGACCCGGCCAGCCCGGGTAGCCCCAGATAGCCGAACACCCCGAGCCGGTAGTTGATGGTCACCACGACCAGGCCGCCCCGGCTGGCGAGCCGGGCCGGGTCGTAGTCGACGCCCGATCCGTTCTGGAAGCTGCCGCCGTGCACGAAGACCAGGACCGGGTGCGGGCCCGGCGTGGTGGGCGCGGTGACGTTCAGGTAGAGGCAGTCCTCGACCCCGGCCGGCGGGCCGCCGACCATGTTCTGCGCGCACCTCTCGGGCGTCGCGGTCGCGTCGCGGACCCCGGACCAGGCGGGCACGGGCTGCGGGGCCCGCCAGCGACCCTCGCCCGTCGGGGGCGCCGCGTACGGCACGCCGTGGAACGTCCGGAAGCCGGTGCCGGTCACCCCGCGGACGAGTCCGCTGTCGGTCCGGACGACCGGCCCGGCGCTCGCCGGCGACGCCGGGGCGGCCTGCGCCGGGGCGGCCTGCGCCGCGAGCACCGCGGCCAGGATCAGGGCGCCGAATCTGAGTGTGCGGGACAGAACGAGGTCAGCCATGCCCAGCACGCTACGAACGGCCAGGCCGGCGCTGGCAGAACCGCCGGTACCCGGTGCGCGGTGACAATTGTCCTGGCGGGCAGCGCCGAGCCCCGCCTCGGGCCGGTCCCCTTCACCCGGAACCGGCCCGAGACGGGGCGCTCACGAGGGCGGTCGCGGCGCGCGTACCCAGGACAGGAAGCGGTTGGTCAGGTCGCCGGGCGGGCTCGCCGGATTCAGCGCCGTCAGGTGGGCCGTCGCCTCCTGCATGAGCAGCGCCAGGTAGAACAGCAGGGCGGTGCGGTCGCCCCGGTACTCGACGAGCAGTGACAGCCGCGCCGGGCCGCACGGCCACGGGGCCCCGCAGCGGCGGCACAACCAGAGGGGACGCATCGGCAGGTGCGGGCCGCCCGACATCAGCGGTACCGCAGCGCGGTCGCCCGCGCCTCCTCGTCGGTCAACGGCAGGAACCACAGGAACCGCCGCACGATCTGCGGCGGCGTCGGGCCCTCCGGCCGGCCCCGCAGGTCGCGGATCGCCAGGCGCAGAAAGAGCGTGAAGCCCGCCAGCAGCGCGCCGCGCAGGTGGTCGTCCAGGGGCAGGCTCCGCCACGCGGAGCAGGGGAACGGCTCGCCGTCGGCCGCGCACCGCCAGGTGGGCCCGGCCGCGCAGTGCCGTTGCAGCGCGAGCGCCGGCCTCACCAGCGGCCCCCGTCTCTCCGTCGGCCCCCGATCGGGGTACGCGACACCTCGGCGTCGCCGTCCGGGCGGAAGGGCGCCCGGAGATCACGTGCTCGTCGGTGGGGCATGGCTCTCCCTCGGTGCGTGTCGGCAGTGGAGCAGTGGAGAGGGGGCCGTCCGGCTGGTGCGGAAGGACCGGGACGGCCCCCTCGGCGAACACGGGCCGAGACATCTGTCGACCGACCCGCGCCGCCCAGACACCAGCTTGCTGAGGGTTGTGAGACGAACACACCCTGTAGCAGGATGGATTTGAGGTGCGCGGGACAATTCAGAAAGGGAAGCCGGATGAACCACGCGGTTATCGAGGCGATGGCGACTGCCGGTCTGACTGCCGAAGCCCTTGCAGCTCAGGTTGAGGTGGATCCGAAGACGGCAGGGCGGTGGGCAAATCCTGGACATATCCCGCAGTCCCGCCACCGGGCGAAGGTTGCCGCCCTGCTCGGGCGAGAAGTCTCGGAGTTGTGGCCGGAGGTCGGCAAGCGGCGCGAGCCGACGTGGTTCCGGCGGTGGGCAGACGTAGAGCGCGAGGCGCTCTCGCTGCGATGGTTCGAGCTGGCCTGGATCCCGGGCCTACTTCAGACCGAGGCGTATGCGCGAGCCACCCTCGCGGGTGAGGCGTTGTCCAGTGGCGAGGTCGACCGACTCGTCGCCGCTCGTCTGGCTCGACAGGCGGTCCTGCGCCGCGACCCGCCCATGCTGCTGGTCGCGGTCATCGATGAGATGGTGCTCAGGCGCACGGCTGGCGGGGACCGGTCCATGATGCGCGACCAATGCGAACACCTGGCGACCTGCGCGACGCTGCCGTTCGTCCAGGTCCATGTCGTTCCTGCCGACGTGGGGATGTACGCCGGGCTCGGCGGGCCGTTCATCCTCGCCGAGTTGGACGGCGGCGCGCGGCTCCTCCATGTGGATGGTCAGGCCCACGCGCAGATCCTCGAACAGGCAACTGACCTTGCTACGCTGGATCGGCGGTGGGCTCGTATCTGTGGTGATGCCCTGCCGCGGGCGCAATCCCTAGCACTCATCAGGAAAGCGGCGGCCTCATGGACGTGAGCCAGGCTCGGTGGCGCAAGAGCACGAGGAGCGGCAACAACGGCGGTGCGTGCGTCGAGGTCGCTGACAACCTGCCTGGTGTCGTTCTTGTCCGGGACACGAAGGACCGCGCCGGCGGGACGCTGGCCTTCATGCCGGACGCCTGGGCCGGGTTCGTGGGTCTCGCCAAGCGGATCGGCCCCGTCGGCTGACCCGCCCGGCCCCGCCTGGCCCCGCCTGAGCCCGTGCGCGAGCCGACCGCGACGTGACCTGACGGCCGACGACGTCGCCACGGCCGATATCGCGACATCGCGGTGGAGCATCGACAGATCTTGGTAGTTTTCGGCCCCTCGGGGGGCCGTTTCGTACCAAGATCTCTTGGTCGTGTTCGGGTGCCTCGTGACGCGTGGTGGTGGGGGTGCGCGGGCGCTCGGGCGGCCCCGGCCCCGTCGGGCTGGGCGCACGCGGGCCAGCCCTGGCGGCGCGGGTCGTCCGGTGGCGCGGGGTGGGGCGTTCGGTGGCCGGTCGCGGTGGAGTCGCGTCGGCGTGTCGTGTCGCGGAGGCGGCCAGCGTTCAGCGCCGAGGTCTCGTTGCGCCGTGGGGGGGCGTCGCAACCACGCGGAGGTCGCCGGGCGGGACGACTTGCGCCGGGGGGACGGCGGCGTCCTTCCTCACCGAACGCGCGGGCGTGGGTGACCGGCCCGCCGCGCGGGGCGCGTGGAGCGCGTGCGGGGCGGCCGACAGGGGTGCGTGCGGGGCGGTCGGGATTGCCTTCGCGGCGTACGATGGCCGGTGCCCCGCCCGCGCCAATTGCCCTTCCTGAGCTGCCGTTAAGGTCCGGCCTCAGTGGAAAAACGCCGGTCATCAGGTGCTTTGGCCGCAAGATTACTTGCGGGTATGCCTCTAGGTTGAAACTCATGTGCGCGCTAGGGGGATGATCGGGTGAATCTTGCCGGCCGTCCCGGGTCGCGTCCGTCGGCTGTTCGGTCCGACTCTGATCGATGATCTTGCCGGCCGGGCATCGAGTCCTATGCTGCATCCATTGTGAAGTCCTGGGGGGGATCGTGATCACGATGCTTGGATGCTGCGCGCCCGTCGGTGGTGCGACGACCCGCGCCCACTGACATGGAAACATACAACATCGTCCATCGTTTCGCTGACCGTTCGGCGGTTTTCGCCGACCGGCCGGCCCTGCTCGGCGACGGCCAGCCGGTGAGCTACTCGGCGCTCGCCGCCTCGGCGGGCGGTCACGCCGCGCTGCTCGCCGCCGCCGGGATCCGCCCCGGCGACCGGGTCGCCCTGCTGACCCCGCACGGCGCGCCCACCGTCGCCGCCATCCTCGGCACGCTCGCCGCCGGGGCCGCGTACGTGCCGCTGGACCCGGGCTTCCCCGTCGACCGGCTGCGCCACATGCTCGCCGCCGCGCGGGTGCGCGCCGTGCTGACCGCCCCCGAGCACCGGGACCTGGCCGACCGGCTCGCCGCAGACCACCGGGAACCGACCGGCCGACCCGGGACCGAGCGCGAGCCCGGCCCCGACCACCGGGAACAGGCCGACGGGCCCGGCACCGCCGTGTCGGCCAGCGGCGTGTCAGACAGCGTCGTGCCGGCCAGCGTCGTGCTGACCACCGACGCGGTGGCCCCCGCCCCGCTGCGCCCCGTGCCGGTCGACCCCGACGCCCTGGCCTACGTGCTGTTCACCTCCGGCTCGACCGGGCTGCCGAAGGCCGTCGGGCAGACCCACCGCAACCTCGCCCACGTCGTCGACAACCAGATCGCCACCCTCGGCATCGGCCCCGACGACCGGCTCAGCCTGCTCGCCTCGTTCAGCTTCGACGCGGCCATCCCCGACCTGTACCCGGCGCTGCTCACCGGTGCCGCCGTCGTCCCCGTCGACCTGCGCCGGCACGGGCTGGCCCACGCCGTCGAGCAGCTCGGGAAGCACCGGGTCACCGTCTACCACTCCACCCCGACCGTCTACCGGTTCCTGCTCGACGCCCTCGGCGACCGGCGGCTGACCAGCGTCCGGGCGGTGCTGCTCGGCGGCGAGCAGGCCACCCACGCCGACGCCGCCCAGGGCCGGGACCGGTTCGCCCCGGGCTGCGTGCTGGTCAACGGGTACGGCGCGACCGAGATGACGTTCGCCGCCCGCTACGCGTTGCCGCTGGCCGAGGCCGACCCGGCCGCCACCGGCCCGCTGCCGATCGGCACCGCGCTGCCCGGCTACGAGCTGCACCTGGCCGACCCCGAAACCGACACCGACGCCGACCCCGAAACCGACACCGACGCCGACCCCAGCGGCGCAGCCCCCGTCGGAGCCACCAAGGCTGCCCGGGGCGACGCCACCGGGGAGATCGTCGTGCGGGGCCGGCACGTCGCGCCCGGCTACCTCGACCGCGCCGACGACCGGTTCAGCCGCGACGGCGACGGGGTGTGGTCGTACCGGACCGGGGACCTCGGGGCGCGGCTGGCCGGCGGCGACCTCGTCTGTCTCGGCCGGCTCGACCGGCAGGTCAAGGTGCGCGGCTTCCGGGTCGAGCTGACCGAGATCGAGGCCGTGCTCGCCGCCTGCCCGGGGGTCGGCGCGGTCCGGGCGATCGCCCGCGGCGGCGAGCTGCTCGCGTACGCCCGCCCGGCCGGCGGGGTCCTCGACCCGGCGGCCCTGCGCGCCGCCCTCGCCCGGCGGCTGCCGGAGTACGCCCTGCCCCGGGCCGTCGTCGTGGTCGACGAGTTCCCGCTCACCGTCACCGGCAAGATCGACGAGCGGGCGCTACCCGAACCGGCCGCCGAAGCCACCGTCGCAAAGGACGCCGCCGGCCAGGCGCCGGCCACCGCCACCGAGCGGGCCGTGCACGACGTCTGGTGCGCCGTGCTGGGCCGCGAGACGATCGCCCGCACCGCCGGCTTCTTCGACGTCGGCGGCCAGTCGCTGCTGCTCGGCGTGGTGCAGCAGCGGCTCGCCGCCCGGTTCGGGGTGCGGCTGCCCCTGCTGCGGCTGTTCGAGAACCCGACGATCGAGGCGCAGGCCCGCCTGGTCGACGCGCCGGCCGCGCCCGACCGCGCGCCCGTCGGGCCGGCGCCGGCCGCGCCCGCCACGGCCGCCCGCGAGTACACCGGCGACGAGATCGTCGTCGTCGGGCTCGCCGGCCGCTTCCCGGGCGCGCCCGACCCGGCGACCTTCTGGTGGAACCTCTGCGCCGGCGTCGACGCCATCCACGAGCACACCGACGCCGAGCTGGCCGCGTTGGGCATCGGCCCCCGGCTGCTCGCCGACCCCCGGCACGTGCGGGCCGCCGGCCGGTTCGACGACGTGGCCGACTTCGACGCCGACTTCTTCGCCTTCGGCGCGCAGGAGGCCGCCCGCACCGACCCGCAGCACCGGCTGTTCCTGGAGACGGCGTGGGAGGCCCTGGAGGACGCCGGGCACGACCCGTCCCGGTTCCCCGGCCTGGTCGGCGTCTACGCCGCGACCTCCGCCAACCGCTACTTCCTGTTCCACCTCATGGACAACCCGGCGGTGGTCGGCGACGTCGACCCCGACGACTGGGAGGCCCGGCTGGTCGGCCGGCAGTTCACCGACCACCTGCCCGGCCAGGTCGCCTACCGTCTCGGGCTGACCGGGCCGGCCCTGGCCGTGCAGAGCGCCTGCTCCAGCTCGCTGGTCGCGGTCTGCGTCGCGGCCCAGAGCCTCGCCGACTACCAGTGCGACATCGCGCTGGCCGGCGGGGTCAACGTGACCTGGCCCCGCTACCGGCACACCCCCGGCGGGATGGCCTCCCCGGACGGCCGGTGCCGCGCCTTCGACGAGGCCGCCAACGGCTCCGGCTTCGGCTCCGGCGTCGGCGTCGTCGCGCTGCGCCGGCTCGCCGACGCGCAGGCCGACGGGGACCGGATCTACGCGGTGCTGCCCGGCTGGGCGGTCACCAACGACGGCGCGGACCGCGCCGGCTACGCCGTCCCCGGCCCGTCGGGGCAGGCCGCCGCCGTGGCCGGCGCGCTCGCCGCCGCCGAGGTCGCCCCCGGCGAGGTACGCCTCATCGAGGCGCACGGCAGCGGCACGCCGCTCGGCGACGCCCTGGAGGTCGCCGCCCTGCACGAGGTGTACGGGGGCGCCGCGCCCGCCGAGAGCTGCGCCCTCGGCTCGGTGAAGACCAACATCGGGCACCTCGACGCCGCCGCCGGCATCGCCGGCCTGATCAAGGCGGTGCTCGCCGTCCAGCACGGTGTCATCCCGCCGAACCTGCACTTCACCCGCCCGCACCCCGAGATCGACCTGGCGGGCGGCCCGTTCTACGTGCCGACGAAGGCCCGGGACTGGCCGCAGGTGGCCCGCCGGGTGGCCGGGGTCAGCTCGTTCGGGCTCGGCGGCACCAACGCCCACGTCGTCGTCGAGCAGCCGCCCCCGGTCGAGCCGGTCGAGGCCCGGGACGCCGCCGTCCCGGGAGCCGCCGCGCGGGACGCCGCCCCGGACGCGGTCGCGCACCTGCTGCCGGTGTCGGCGCGTACCCCCGTGGCGCTGCGGGCGGCGCTGCGTCGGCTGCGGCAGCACCTGGCCGGGGCGTCCCCGGCGCTGGCCGAGGTCGCCGCCACCCTCGCGCTGGGCCGCCGGGAGTTCGGCTGCCGGGCGGCGGTCGTCGCCACCGACCTCGCCGCCGCCCTCGCCGGCCTGGACGAGCTGCTCGACTCCGTCGGCCTGGACGGGCTGCCCGACGCCGCCGGCCCGGCCGGCCTGCCCGACGCCGACGCCCGGGTCGCCGGGCCCGACGGCGAGCTGCGGGAGCTGGCCCTCGACTGGGTCGCCGGCCGCGACGTCGACTGGGCGGCCCTGCACCCCGAGGGCGGCGTGCGGCGCACCGGGCTGCCCACCTATCCCTTCCAACGTCAGCGGCACTGGATCGACCCCCCTCAGAAAGGCGTGCGGTGAACTGGTTCGTCTCCGCCGGAAGCCGTCCCCAGGCGCCGGTGCGGTTGTTCTGCCTGCCCTACGCCGGGGCCGGGGCCAGCGCGTTCCGCCACTGGCAGGGGGCCTTCGGCGCGGACGTCGAGGTGCTGCCCGTGCAGCTTCCCGGCCGGGAGAACCGGATCAGCGAGGACCCGCGCTTCACCGTCGCCGACGTCGCCGCCGCGATCGCCGGGCGGGCCGACCGCCCGTACGCGATCTACGGGCACTCGATGGGCGGGCGGGTCGGCTTCGAGGTGGTCCGCGAGCTGGCCCGCACCGGCGGGCCGCTGCCGCTGCGGCTCTACGTCGGCGGGGCGCGCGCCCCGCACGTCGACGACGCGAGCCTGTTCGACGGCCTGTCCGCCGTGGACGACGAGGAGCTGCTGCGCCGCCTCGGCGACGGCGGCGGGCTGCCGCCGGAGGTGCTGGCCCATCCCGAGCTGGTGGAGCTGCTGCTGCCGCTGCTGCGCGCCGACTTCGGCCGGGTCGACAGCTACCGCTACGTGCCGGGCGAGCCGCTGCCGGTGCCGGTCGTCGCGTTCTCGGGCCGGGCCGACCGGGCCGTCAGCCACGCGCAGAGCGCCGCCTGGGCGCGGCACACCGCCGCCGGGTTCACCCTGCACGAGATCGACGGCGGGCACTTCTTCCTGCACGACCGCCTGCCCGAGCTGGTCGCCGCGATCCGCGGCGACCTCACCGACGCCCTGCGGGGCGCCGCCGCCGTCCGGGTCGCCGGCGCACACGGGACCGTGCCGGCCCCGGACGGCCCGGCGGAGCAGGCCGCCGCCCCGACCAGGGACGGGGCCGGCGAGGCCGACGCGCACCGGGTGCCGCTGGGCGACACCGGCTGGTCGGTGTGGCGCGACGCGATCCTGCGTACCACCGGGTTTCCCGCCGACGGGCTCACCGCGCTCTCCGCGCCGCAGGCCGCCGCCGCGGCCGACGACCTGCTCGCCACCGGCGAGGGCGCGGAACGGTTCGACAAGGAGTTCGCCGAGGCGCTCACCACCACCGCCGGCCGGCTCAACGAGCTGGCCGCCGACCCGCTGCTGCGCGAGGCCGTCACCTGGCAGAACCGCACCGCCCTGCTCGCCCTCGACGGGCTGGCCCGCGCCGACGCCGACGCGCCCCGCAACGTGCGCCGCCGCGACCGCGAGCGGGCCCTGCTGAAGTACTGGCAGCGCTACTGCGGCAAGAACGAGACCGTCGGCTTCTTCGGCCCGAGCTGCTGGGTCACCCTCGACCCGGGGCAGGCCGACACCGCCCGGGTGCGCCCCGGCCCGGCCCTGACCCGGCGGCGCTGGGTGTGGTTCGAGTCGTGGGCGCTGTCCGCGTACGCCGACCGCGTCGGCGCGGACCTGGCCGTGCGGCAGTGGTGGCCGCCGCTGCTCCAGCCGCACCTGAGCCTGCGCGACCGGTCGGTGCTGCGCCCCGGCCGTCCGCCGGTGACCCTCACCCCCGTCGAGGCGGCCCTGCTCGCCGCCGCCGACGGCCACCGCAGCGCCCGCGACCTGGTCGCCGACCCGGCGATCGGGCTGCGCCGCCCCGACGACGGGTACGCCCTGCTCGACCGCCTCGTCGAGCGGGAGCTGATCACCTGGGACGCCAACCTGCCCGTCGCCCCCGACGCCGAGGCGGCCCTCGCGGCCCGCATCGACGCCATCGGCGACGAGCCGGCCCGGCTCGCGGCCCGCGCCGGCCTCGACCGGCTGCAAGCCGCCCGCGACGAGGTGGCCGACGCCGCCGGCGACCCCGACCGGCTGCGCGCCGCCCTCGACCGGCTCGACGCCACGTTCACCGAGCTGACCGGCCAGCCGGCCCGCCGCCGCGCCGGCCAGATGTACGCCGGGCGCACCCTCTGCTACGAGGACACCGCCCGCGACCTCGACGTGAGCTTCGGCGCGCCGCTGCTGGCCGACCTCGCCGCCCCGCTCGCCGTGCTGCTGCGGGCCGCCCGGTGGCTGGCCGGCGAGCTGGAGCAGGCGTACGGGGCGACGTTCCGCGACCTCTACGAGGAGCTGCGCGCCGACGCCGGCGACGCCCCCGTCAGCCTGGCCGACCTGTGGTTCCTCGTGCAGGGCCTGTTCTGGGGCACCGGCGAGCGGCCCGTCGACGCCGTCGCCGCCGAGTTCGCCGCCCGCTGGGCGGGCCTGTTCGGCCTCGCCGACCTGCCCGACGGCGCGACCGAGGTGCGGTTGGCCGTCGCCGACCTGGCCGACCGGGTCGCCGAGGTGTTCCCCGACCGCCCCAGCGACTGGACCAGCGGCCGGCTGCACAGCCCCGACCTCCAGCTCTGCGCCGCCGACGCCGACGCCCTCGCGCGGGGCGACTACACCGCCGTGCTCGGCGAGCTGCACGCCGCGTGGCCGTCGTTCGACTGCCAGGTGTTCACCCCGTCGCACCCGGACGTGGCGCGGCTGCGCGCGGCGCTCGCCGCCGACCTCGGCGAGCACCGGATCCGGCTGCTGTTCCCCGCCGACTGGCCCCGGCGCACCAGCCGCACCGCCGAGGCGCTGACCGGCCCCACCGACCGGCAGCTCGCGTTCCTGCCCGCCCCGGGCGTCGACCCCGACCGGGTGCTGCCCACCGTCGACCTCACCGTCGCCGACGAGGACGGCCGGCTCGTCGTCACCGCCCGCGACGGGGCGAGCTGGCCGCTGACCGAGGTGTTCGCCGGGCTGCTCAGCGCCCACGCCGTCGACGGGTTCAAGCTGGTCGCCGCCGCCCCGTACACGCCCCGGATCACCCTGGACCGGCTGGTGGTGGCCCGGCAGACGTGGCGTACCACGGTGGCCGAGAGCGGCCTGGCCGACGTCACCGCCGAACGGGACCGGTTCCTCGCCGTGCGCCGCTGGCGGCGCGACCTCGGCCTGCCCGAGCTGGTCTACGTCAAGCTCGGCACCGAGACCAAGCCCTGCTTCGTCGACCTGGGCAGCCCCGCCTACGCCGCCATGTTCGCCGCGATGGTCCGGGCCGCCCGCACCGACGGCGGCGACGCCGTGTCGCTGACCGTCAGCGAGATGTTGCCGACCCCCGACGACGCGTGGGTGCCCGACGCCGCCGGCCGCCGCTACTTCAGCGAGCTGCGGCTGCACATCGTCGACGACCAGCGGCGGGCCGCGCCGTGAGCCACCTGCTGCCACTGGGCGACACCGGCTGGTCGGTGTGGCGGGACGTGCTGCTGCGCACCGCCGGCTTCCCCGCCGCCGGCCTCGACCTGCTCGCCGCGCCCGAGGCCGCCGCGGCGGCCGACGCGCTGCTGGCCGGCGAGGTCACCACCGAGGCGTACGACAAGGAGCTGGCCGCCGCCCTGGCCGGCTCCTCCGCCGTGCTCGCCGGGATCTGCGCCGACCCGGCCGTGCGGGAGGCGGTCACCTGGCAGAACCCGGAGATGCTCGTCGCCCTCGACGGGCTGCTGCGCACCGACCCGGCCGTGCGCAACAAGCCCCGCCGCAAGCGGGAGATCGCGGTGCTGCGCTACTGGCAGCGCTACTGCGGCAAGGCCGAGACGATCGGCTTCTTCGGGCCGGTCTGCTGGGGCGCCCTCGACCCGGACACCCCGCACACCCGGCTGACCCCCGGTCCGGGGCTGGTCGCCCGCCGCCAGGCGCACCTGGAGGCGTGGGCGCTGTCCGCGTACGCCGACCGGCTCGCCGCCGATCCGGCGGTGCGCCGCTGGTGGGCCCCGGTGCTGCCGCCCCACCTGCGGCTCGACGGCCGCCGGCTGTGCCCGCCGCTGGCCCCGGCGGTGGAGCTGACCGCCGTGGAGGCCCGGCTGCTCGCCGGCTGCGACGGCCGCACCCCGGCCCGGGAGATCGTGGCGCGGCTGTGCGAAGACGGCGACGCCGGCCTGCGCCGCGCCGACGACGGCTACCTGCTGCTCGACCGGCTCGTCGAGCGGGGCCTGCTGACCTGGGACGCCGGCCTGCCCAACAACCCGCAGGCGGTGCGGGTGCTCGCCGCCCGGATCGCCGCCGTCGGCGACCCGGAGCTGCGCGCCGGCCTGGCCGCCGGCCTCGACCGGCTCGTCGCCGCCCGCGACGCCGTGGCGTCGGCGGCCGGCGATCCGGACCGGCTCGCCGCCGCCCTGGCCGCCCTGAACGCCGAGTTCACCGCCGCCACCGGGGAGTCGGCGACCCGGCACGGCGGGCAGATGTACACGGGCCGCACGGTCGTCTACGAGGAGACGACGCGGGACCTGGAGGTCGCCGTCGGGTCGGCCGTCGTCGACGCGCTCGCCGCGCCCCTGGCGATCGTGCTGCGGGCCGCCCGCTGGCTGACCGCCGAGATCGGCGCGGCGTGCGAGCGGGTCCTCGGCGAGCTGCACGCCGAGCTGGCCGCCGACGGTCCGGTGCGGCTGGCCGACATGTGGTCCCTCGCGCAGGGGCTCATCCTCGCCCCGGACGGCCCCGTCGCCGTCGCCAGCGCCGGGTTCACCGCCCGCTGGGCCGAGCTGTTCGGGCTCGCCGACGTCGCCGCCGACCAGCCGGAGCTGCGGCTGCGCAGCGCCGACCTGGCCGGGCGGGCCGAGGCGCTGTTCCCCGCCGCCGCGCCGGGCTGGCCCACCGCCCGCGTGCACAGCCCCGACGTGCAGGTCGCCGCGGCCGGCGTCGACGCGCTCAACGCCGGGGAGTTCCAGCTCGTCCTGGGCGAGCTGCACCCGGCGACCACGCCGTTCGACAGCGCCGTGTTCACCCCGTTCCACCCCGACCCGGCCGCGCTGCGCGCGGCCATGGACGCCGACCTGGGGCCGGCCCGGCTGCGGCTGCTGCCGCCGGCCGGGTTCCCCCGGCAGACCACCCGCACCACCTGGCACCTGCGGGGCCCCGCCGACCGGCAGGTCGGCATCGACACGGCCCGGGGCGCGGACGTCACCGACCTGGTCGCCGCGAGCGCCGTCCGGGTCGAGTCCGTCGCCGGGCGGCTGGTGGCGGTGCTGCCCGACGGGGCCCGCTGGCCGCTGGTCGAGGTGTTCGCCAACCTCCTCGGCGCACTGCTGCTGGACAGCTTCAAGCTGCTCGCCCCCGCCCCGACGACGCCCCGGATCACCATCGACCGGCTGGTGGTGGCCCGGCGCACCTGGCGCACCACCGTCGCCGACAGCGGCCTGGCCGGGGTGACCGGCGAGTCCGCGCGCTACCTCGCGGTGCGCCGCTGGCGGGCCCGCCTCGGCCTGCCCGAGCGGGTCTTCGTGAAGGTCGGCACCGAGGTCAAGCCCTGCTACGTCGACCTCACCGGCCCGCTGTACGCCCAGTCGCTGTGCGCCATGGCCGACGCCGCCGCCCGCACCGACCCGGCCGTCACGCTCACCGTCAGCGAGCTGCTGCCGGCCCCCGCCGACGCCTGGGTGACCGACGCCGCCGGGCGCGGCTACGTCAGCGAGCTGCGCCTACAGATCACCGATCCAGCCACCTACCGGGGGGAACACGGGTGACCGACATCCTGTCCATCAGCGCCGCGCACGGCGAGCCGCTGCCGTGGCCCGACGCGACGCTGGCCGACCTGGTCGCCGCGCAGGCCGCGCGGACCCCCGGCGCGGTGGCGGTGCGCCAGTGGGACGAGCAGCTCACCTACCGGGAGCTGGTCGGCCGGGCCGCCGGCGTCGCCGCCGCGCTGCGCGAGCGCGGCGTGGGCCGGCAAACCCGGGTGGGGGTGTGCGGGCACCGCCGCCCCGACCTGGTGGTCACCGTCCTCGGCGTGCTGCTCGCGGGCGCGTGCTACGTGCCGCTGGAGCCGGGCGGCCCCCGCCGGCGGCTGCGCGAGATCGCCGCCGACGCCGGGGTGCGCGTCGTCGTCGGCGACGCCACCGAGGCCGAGTTCGGCGATGCCACTGGGATCGAGGCGCTCGGGCTGCCCGGCCCCGCGCCGCTGGCCCCCTGCCCGGCCCGACCCGGCGACCCCGCGTACGTGCTGTTCACCTCCGGCTCCACCGGCCGGCCCAAGGGCGTGCTGGTCAGCCATCGCAACGTCGTCGAGTTCGTCACCGGCTGCGCGGCGCTCACCGGAGCGAACGCGTCGGTGCGCGGCCTCGGCGCCGCCTCGCTCGGCTTCGATGCGGCCGTCATCGACCTGTTCGTGCCGTTG
This sequence comes from Micromonospora carbonacea, assembly GCF_014205165.1. Lineage (NCBI taxonomy): Bacteria > Bacillati > Actinomycetota > Actinomycetes > Micromonosporales > Micromonosporaceae > Micromonospora > Micromonospora carbonacea. The sequence continues at coordinate 2,679,036 of NZ_JACHMZ010000001.1, forward strand.
CTGCTCGGCGGCGCGGTGCAGCTCGTCGACGCCGACGACCGGTCCGACCCGGCGCGGCTCACCCGGTTCATCGCCGCCCACGAGGTCGACTGGGGATTCCTGACCCCGACCGTGCTGTCCACGCTGGACCCGGCCGAGCTGCCCGGCTGGCGCACCGTGCTCTGCGGCGGCGAGGCGGTGCCCGCCGAGCTGGCCGCCCGCTGGGCACCCGGCCGGCGCTTCGTCAACGGCTACGGCCCCACCGAAACCACCGTGCTGGCCGTCACCGCCGAGCTGACCGCCGCCGAGACGGACCCGGTGCCGATCGGCCGGCCGGTGCCCAACCACCGCGCGTACGTCGTCGACACCGAGCTGCGCCCCGTGCCGCCCGGCGAGACCGGCGAGCTGCTGATCGGCGGCCCCGGCCTGGCCGACGGGTACCTCAACCGGCCCGGCCTGACCGCCGACCGGTTCGTGCCCGACCCGTTCTCCGGCCTGCCCGGCGAGCGGCTCTACCGCACCGGCGACCTGGTCACCCAGGCCCCCGACGGGCGGATCGTCTACCTCGGCCGCGCCGACCGGCAGGTGAAGATCAGGGGGCAGCGCATCGAGCTGGGCGAGGTCGAGGCGGTCCTCGCCGGGCTGCCCGGCGTCGACCGGGTCGTGGCCGAGGCCGTCGACGCCCCCGCCGGGGCCGAGCTGGTCGCGTTCCTCACCCCCGCCGACGCCCCCGACGACGCGGCGCTGGCCGCGTACGCCGAGCCGAGGCTGACCGCCGCGATGCGCCCCGCCCGGGTGCTGCGCCTGGCGGCGCTGCCGGTCAGCCCGACCACCGGCAAGCTGGACCGGCCGGCGCTGCGGGCGCTGGCCGCCGCCGCCCGCCCCGCGCCCGCCGCCGGCGACGTCGACGGCCCGGCCGACGGCGACCCGGTCACCCGGTCGGTGGCCCGGGTGTGGGCGCGGCTGCTCGGCGCGGCCCCCGGCCCCGACACCGACTTCCTCGCCGCCGGCGGCAACTCCATCGCCGCGATGCGGCTGGTCGCGGCGCTGCGCGCCGAGCTGGGCCGCGCCGTGGACACCCGGGACGTGTTCGCCGGCCGCACCCTCGCCGGCCTGGTGGAGCGGATCACCGCCGCCGCCCCCGACGCCGGGGACAGGCTGACCACCGGCAACCCGCCGACGCTGTCCCCGCCGCAGCGGCGGCTGTGGTTCGTCGACCAGCTCGCCCCGTCCAGCGCGCCGTACAACATCGCGGTGGCCCACCGGCTGCGCGGCGAGCTGGACGTGCCGGCCCTCGGCGCGGCCCTGCGGGCGGTGGCCGGACGGCACGACGTGCTGCGCTGGCGCATCCCGCAGACCGCCGGGGTGCCGTACGCGGTCTGCGCGGAACCCACCGACGTGCCGGTGCCCGTGGTGGACCTGACCGGCGGCGACGACCCGCAGGCGGAGCTGGCCCGGATGCTCGCCGACGGGGCGGGCCACGCGTTCGACCTGGCCACCGGCCCGCCCTGGCAGGTGACCGTCTACCGGCTCGGCGCGGCCGAGCACGTGCTCGCCGTCACCTGGCACCACGCCGTGTTCGACGGCTGGTCCGAGGCGGTGTTCTACGCCGACCTCGCCACCGCGTACGCGCGGGCCGTGGCGGGCGACGACCCGGCGCTGCCCGCCCCGGCGGCCCGGTACGCCGACTACGCCGTGTGGCGGGCCGAGCGGGACCGCCGCCGGGGCGCCGCCGACCTCGCCTGGTGGTCCGCGCACCTGGCCGGCGCGCCGACGGTGCTGGAGCTGCCCCGCGACCGGCCCCGCCCCGCCGTGCAGACGTACGCCGGGGTGGAGACCGCCGTCGCGTTCTCCGCCGAGGCGGACCGGGCGGTGCGGGCGTTGGCCGAGCGGCGCTCGACGACCGTGGCGGCGGTGCTGCTGGCCGGGTTCGGCGAGCTGCTGACCCGGCTCACCGGCGGCGACGACCACGTCGTCGGGGCGATCGTCGCCGACCGGCGGCTGGCCGCGTTCGACGACGTCGTCGGGTTCTTCATCGACACCGTCCCGGTGCGGGTCCGCACGGCCGGGGCGAGCTTCGCCGAGCTGGTCGACCGGTGCGCCGCCGAGCTGCACGACGCCACCGCCCACCCCGGCGCACCGCTGGAGCGGATCGTGGAGGCCCTCGGCGTGGGCCGGGACACCTCCCGCGCCCCGCTGGTGCAGGTGCTGTTCAACGTGCTCAACTTCGCCGAGCCCCGGCTCGCGCTGGCCGGGCTGGCCGGCGAGCCGGTGCCGGTGCCCAAGCCGGGCTCCCCGTTCGACCTCACCGTGTACGTGGTGGAGCGGGCGCTTCCCGGTGCGGACGGGCCGGGCCGGCTCGGCGTCGAGGTGGTGTTCAACCCCGACCTGTTCGACGCCGACCGCGTCGAGGCGATGCTGGCCGACCTGGCCGCCCTCGTCGGCGCGCTGGCCGCCGCGCCGCGGTCCCCGGCCGGGGAGGTGGCCGCCGAGCTGCCCCGGCCGACGGTGCGCACCGCCGGGCTCGGCGCGATGACCGTCGCCGCGTCCGCCGAGCCCGCCCGGCCGGTGGCGCTGCCGGCGGGGCCGGACGCGCTCACCGACACCGAGGAGCTGGTCGCCGCCGCCTGGCGGGAGGTCCTCGGCCGCGACCGCGTCGGCGTGACCGACAACTTCTTCGACATCGGCGGGCACTCGCTCGCCCTGGCCGCCGTGCACGCCCGGCTGACCGCCGCCACCGGCCGGTCGATCGCGATGCTCGACCTGTTCCGCCACCCCACCGTCCGGGCCCTCGCCGCGCACCTCGACGGCGCGGCCGACCGGCCGGAGCTGGCCCGCGCCGCGCTGCGGGCCGCCGCCCGCCGCAGCCGCGCCCGACGTATCCCTCCCCGCCGCCCCGGCGGCACCGCATGAAGGACGACCTGATGGACAACGCGATCGACACCGACCACCCCGCCGACGACGGCATCGAGCCGATCGCGATCGTCGGGCTGGCCGCCCGGCTGCCCGGCGCGGCCGACGTGCACGAGTTCTGGCGCAACCTGGTCGACGGCGTGGAGTCGGTGACCGAGCTGACCCGAGAGGAGCAGCTCGCCCGGGGCGTGCCGCCCGAGGAGGTCGACGACCCGGGCTGGGTCAGCCGCGCCCCCCTCGTCGACGGCTACGACGAGTTCGACGCCGGCCTGTTCGGGATGACCGCCCGGGAGGCCGAGGTCACCGACCCGCAGCACCGGCTGTTCCTGGAGACCTGCTACACCGCGCTCCAGGACGCCGGCTACGACCCGGCCCGCTACGACGGGGCCGTCGGCGTGTACGCGGGCACCGGCGCGGCGTCGTACCTCAACCGCAACGTGCTGCGCAACAAGCGCGTCGGCGGCAACCCGCACAGCGCCGTCTCCATCGCCACCAGCAACTCGCCGAACTACGTGGCGACGAACGTGTCGTACCGGCTGGACCTGCGGGGGCCGAGCCTGACCGTGCACACCGCCTGCTCCACCTCGCTGGTCGCGTTCCACCTGGCGTGCGAGGCGCTGCGCAACGGCGAGTGCGACATGGCCCTGGCCGGCGGCGTCAACATCGAGCTGCCGCAGGCCGGCTACCTCGGCATGGACGGCTTCACCTCCCCCGACGGGCGGTGCCGGCCGTTCGACGCCGCCGCGAACGGCACCGTGTGGGGCAGCGGCGTGGGGGTGACGCTGCTCAAGCGGCTCTCCGACGCGATCGCCGACGGCGACCACATCCGGGCCGTGGTGCTCGGCAACGCCATCAACAACGACGGTGCCGGCAAGGTCGGCTTCACCGCGCCCAGCGTGGACGGGCAGATGGAGGCCGTCGCCCAGGCCGTCGGGATGGCCGGGATCGACCCGCGCACCATCAGCTACGTCGAGGCGCACGGCACCGGCACCGCGATGGGCGACCCGATCGAGGTGGCCGCCCTGTCGGCGGTCTACACGAAGGACACCGACGACCGGGGCTGGTGCGGCATCGGCTCGGTCAAGTCCAACATCGGCCACCTCAGCCAGCCCTCCGGCATCGTCAGCGTGATCAAGACGGTGCTGGCGATGGAGCACGGGCTGATCCCGCCGACGATCAACTACGAGACCCCCAACCCGGCGATCGAGTTCGCCGACACCCCGTTCTACGTGGCGAACACCCTCACCAAGTGGGACACCGACGGCGCGCCGCGCCGCGCCGGGGTCAGCTCCTTCGGCATCGGCGGCACCAACGCCCACGTGGTGCTGGAGGAGGCGCCGCCGGCGCAGCCGGGCGACCGGCGGGTGCGCCCGGCGCAGCTGCTGCACATCTCGGCGAAGACCGCCACCGCCCTCGACGCCGCCGTGGACCGGCTCGCCGAGCACCTCGCCGGCAACCCCGACGGCGGGGCCGCGCACCTCGCCGACGTCGCGCACACCCTGCGGGTGGGCCGCCAGCAGTACGCCCACCGCCTCGCCGTGGCCGCCACCGACCTGCCCGACGCGGTCGCCGCGCTGCGCAACCCCCGGCGCGCGACGCGCGGGGTGACCGACGGGCCCGCCCCGAAGGTGGGTTTCCTCTTCTCCGGCCAGGGCTCCCAGTTCGCCGGCATGGGCGCGCAGCTCTACGCCGAGGAGCCCGGCTACGCCGCCGTGGTCGACGAGTGCGCCGAGCTGCTCCGCGCCGAGCTGGGCCTCGACATCCGGGAGCTGATCCTCGGCCGGCACCCGGAGGCGGCCGGGCTGCTGGCGCAGACCCGCTACACCCAGCCCGCCCTGTTCGTCGTGGAATACGCCCTGGCCGTCACCTGGCAGCGCTTCGGCGTGCGGCCGGCGGCGATGGTCGGGCACTCCATCGGCGAGTACGTCGCCGCGACCGTCGCCGGGGTGCTCGACCTGCCCGACGCGCTGACGGTGGTGGCCGCCCGGGGCCGGCTCATGCAGTCCCTGCCGGCCGGGTCGATGCTGGCCGTGCCGCTGGACGAGTCGGTGGTCGCCGGGCTGCTGCCCGAGGGCGTGTCGATCGCCACGGTCAACGGGCCGGGCACCTGCGTGGTGGCCGGCGAGGCCGACGCGGTGGCCGCGTTCGCCGAGACGCTGAAGGCCACCCGCAAGGTCAAGAGCAAGGCGCTGCGCACCTCGCACGCGTTCCACTCGCCGATGATGGAGCCGATCCTCGCCGAGTTCACCGCGCTGATGGCCACCGTGGCGCTGCGCGCGCCGCGCGTCCCGTTCGTGTCGAACGTCTCCGGCACCTGGATCACCGACGCGCAGGCCACCGACCCGGCGTACTGGGCGGCGCACCTGCGCCAGCCGGTGCGCTTCGGCGACGCGGTGGCCGCCCTGCTGGCCGAGGGCACCTGGGCGCTGGTGGAGTGCGGCCCCGGCCGGCAGCTGGCCAACCTGGCCCGGATGCAGGTCGCCAAGGGCTCGGCGCAGCAGCGGGCCCTGGTGCCGCTGGGCAGCCTCCCGGGCCCGGGGGAGCCGGCCGGCGACCTGGCGACGCTGCTGGCCACCGCCGGGGCGCTGTGGTGCGCCGGCCTGCCCGTGCGGGCCGGCTCCGACCCGGCGGCCCGGCGGGTGCCGCTGCCGACGTACCCGTTCGAGCGCCGCCGCTACTGGGTCGACCCGGACCCGGTGGAGGCGGTCGCCGCCGCGCCGGCCGAGGCGGGCCCCCGGCCGCTGCCGGAGTGGTTCGCCGTGCCGGTGTGGCGGCAGGCCGCGCCCGCGCCGGCCACCGCGCCGCTCGGCCGGTGCCTGGTGCTGGTCGACGGCCCGCGCGGCGCGGCGCTCGTCGCCGGCCTGCGCGCCGCCGGTGCCGACCCCGTCGTGGTACGCCCCGGCGACGCGTTCGCCGCCGTCCCCGCGGCCCCCGGTGGCACCACCGGTGCGGCCGGCACGGAGACCGACGGCTTCACGCTGCGCCCCGCCGCGCGGGAGGACTTCGACGCGCTGGTCGCCGCCCTCGGCGACGACCTGCCGGCGCGGCTGGTGCACGCCCTCGCCCTCGACGGCGAGCCCACCGGCACCGACATCGCCGCCACCCTCGCCGCCCAGGACCGCGGCTTCTTCAGCGCCCTGCACCTGGTGCAGGCCCTCGCCGGGGCCGGCCGCACCGGCGACGAGCGCCCGCTGGCCCTGGACCTGGTGACCGCCGGCATCGGCGACGTGACCGGCGCGGACCTGACCCGCCCCGAGCACGCCACCCTCGCCGGCCTGGCCCGGGTGTTGCCGGTCGAGCTGCCCGGCCTGACGGTGCGGCTGCTCGACGCCGACCCCGCCGCGGCCGGCGCGGACGCCCTGGTCGCCGAGCTGCGCCGCCCCGTCGACCCGGCGCACCCGGAGGTGGCGCTGCGCGGGAACCGCCGCTGGGTCACCGGCTACGAGCAGGTGACGGTCGACGCGGAGGCCGAGCCGGGCGCGCTGCGCGACGGCGGCCGGTACGTCATCACCGGCGGCCTCGGCGGCATCGGCATCACCCTCGCCGAGGACTTCGCCGCCCGCGCGAAGGCGAAGCTGGTGCTGCTGGCCCGCTCGGGCCTGCCGCCGCGCGAGCGGTGGGACGACCACCTCGCCGTGCACGGCGCGGACGACCGGGCGGGCCGGGCCATCGCCGCGATCCGCCGGATGGAGGCCGCCGGCGCGTCGGTGCTGGTCCTCGCCGCCGACGTCACCGACCCGGCCGACCTGCGCCGGGTGCGGGCCGCCGCCGAGGCCGAGTTCGGCGGGATCGACGGGATCGTGCACGCCGCCGGCCTGCCCGGCGGCGGCATGGCCGAGGTGAAGGACCGCGCCGAGGCCGACCGGGTGTTCGCCCCGAAGCTCGCCGGCACCCTCGCCCTGGCCCAGGTCTTCGGCGACCTGCCGCTGGACTTCGTGGTGCTCTGCTCCTCGATCACCGCCGTGATCGGCGGCTTCGGCCAGGTCGACTACTGCGCGGCCAACAACTTCCTCGACGCGCACGCCCGCGCCGGTGCCGGCTGGGCCGCGCCGGTGGTGGCGCAGAACTGGGGCGGCTGGGCCGAGGTCGGCATGGCGGCGGAGAGCACCGCGCCGGCCGGGTTCCGGGCGGTGACCCGGGACACCGTCACCGCCACGGTCGACCACCCGGTGCTCACCACGCGGGTGACCGGCCCGGAGGGCACGGTGCTGCACGGGCTGGTCTCCGCCGCGACCCACTGGCTGCTCGACGAGCACCGCATCGGCGGGGTGCCGGTGGTGCCGGGCACCGCCCACCTGGAGTCGGTGCGCGCCGCCGTGGCCGCCGCCGTCGCGGCCCCCGGCCCCGACGCGGCGGTGGAGCTGCGCGACGTGGTGTTCCTGGAGCCGTTCTCGGTGCCCGACGGCACGATCGCCCAGTACCGGGTGGCGCTCACCGCCGCCGAGGACGGTGCCACGGAGTTCGTGGTGCAGAGCCTCGCCGCCGGGGTGCTGCGCACCCACGTGCGCGGCGCGGCCGGCTGGACCACCGAGCCCGCCCCGGCGGCGGTCGACGTGGCGGCGGTGGCCGCCCGCTCCCGCCGGGTCGACGACGACGCGTCGTTCGGCCGGGGCCGCACCAGCATGCTCGCCTTCGGGCCGCGCTGGCGGTCGCTGGCCGCGCACCACCTCGCCGACGGCGAGGAGCTGGCGCTGGTGACCGCGCCCGCCGAGGCCGCCGCCGACCTCGGCGCGTGGGGCCTGCACCCGGCCCTGCTGGACGTGGCCACCGCGTTCGGCCGGGGCCAGGGCTCCGGCACCTACCTGCCGCTGTCGTACGGGCGGATCGTGGTGCGCGGGCCGCTGCCCGGGCGGTTCCACAGCCACCTGCGCCACCGCGCCGGCGGCACCGACGAGGTCGTCTCCGCCGACCTGACCCTCACCGACCCGGACGGGCGGGAACTGGTCTCGATCAGCGACTTCGTGCTGCGCCGGGTGGACGCGTCGGCGGTCACCGGTGGGCTCGCCGCCGACGGCACGCCCGCCGACGCCGACGGCCCGGTGGCGGGTGCGCCCAGCGAGGACATCCGCCCGGTCGACGGCGCGGAGGCGTTCCGCCGCAGCCTCACCGCCGGCCTCGGCACCCAGGTGGTGATCACCACCCGGTCGGTGGCCGACATCCGGGCCCGCGCCGCCCGGGTCACCACCGGGAGCCTGGAGTCGGAGGCCGACCCGGCGGCGTCGGCCGCCACCGTGGAGGCCGGCGCGTCGGCCGCGCCGCGCACCGAGCTGGAGGCCACCATCGCCCAGGTGTGGCGCGACGGCCTCGGCGTGCCGGTCGTCGGCGTGGACGACGACTTCTTCGCCCTCGGCGGCAACTCCCTCGTCGCGGTGCAGCTCATCGCGTCGATGCGCAAGGCGACCGGGGTACGGCTGCCGATGCGCAGCCTCTTCGAGACGCCCACCGTCGCCGGGCTCGCCGCCCGCATCGAGGAGCTGCGCGCCGAGGCGTCCGCCGCCGACGAGCCCCCGGCCCCGGCCCCGACCACGAGCATCCCGCGGTTGCCCCGCGCGTGAGCACCAAGGAAGCACCAGGAGTCGTGGCTTGACGCAAGCAAGGGAGTACAGAGCAATGAGCGACACGATCGCCACGCTGCCGGTGGTCGTCGAAAGCGACGGCCGGGCACTGACCGACCTGATCGGCGCGCGCCGCGCCGAGCTGCGGGCCGCCCTCGTCGACCACGGCGGGCTGCTGTTCCGCGGCTTCGACGTGGGCGGCGTCGACGGCTTCGACGCGGTGGTGCGGGCGCTTGCGGGTGAGCCGCTGGTCTACACCGAGCGGTCCTCGCCCCGGCACGCCATCAAGGGCCGGGTCTACACCTCGACCGACTACCCGCCGGACGAGGAGATCTTCCTGCACAACGAGAACTCGTACCAGGCGCGCTGGCCGCTGACCCTGTTCTTCTGGTGCGTCACCCCGCCGGACACGCTCGGCGCGACGCCCCTGGCGGACGTGCGCCGGGTCTACGAGCTGATCGACCCGGCCGTGCGGGAGGAGTTCGTGCGCCGCCGCTGGATGCTGGTGCGCAACTTCCACGCCGACTTCGGCACCCGCTGGCAGGACGTGTTCAACACCGACGACCGCGCCGAGGTCGAGGCGTACGCGGCGGCGAACCGGATCAGCCTGGAGTGGGTGGGCGCGGACGGGCTGCGCACCCGCGCCGTGCGCGAGCCGGTGCACTACCGGCCCGGCTCGGACACCCCGCGCTGGTTCAACCACGCCACGTTCTTCCACCTGAGCACCCTGCCGCAGGAATACCAGGAGGGGCTGCTGGCGATGTTCGGCCCCGACGGGCTGCCGTCGAACACCTACTACGGCGACGGCGGCGAGATCCCCGCCGACGTGCTGGACCACCTGCGGGCCGCGTACCGGGCCGCCAGCGTCCGCTTCGACTACCAGCGCGACGACGTGCTGGTGGTCGACAACATGACGGCCGCGCACGCCCGGGAGCCGTTCACCGGGCCCCGCAAGATCGCCGTCGCGATGGCCGAGCCGCACACCCCCGAGAGCACTGGAGACAACTGATGGCCGAAACCCGATTCCTGGTCGTGCGCAACGACGAGGAGCAGTACTCGATCTGGTCGGCCGACCGGGAGCTCCCCGCGGGCTGGCACGACACCGGCTTCGCCGGCACGCGCGAGGAGTGCCTCGCCCACATCGACACCGTCTGGACCGACATGCGCCCCCGCTCCGTACGCGAGGCAGCATCATGACCAGGGAGTGGACCTTCCCCGCCTCCTTCGCCCAGGAGCGGGTGTGGCTGGCCAACCAGCTCGACCCCGGCTCGCCGGTCTACAACGTGTCCAACCCGTGGCCGTTCCCGCCCGAGCTGGACGCCGACGCCGTGACCGGGGTGTTCAACCAGGTCGTCGCCCGGCACGAGGCGCTGCGCACCCACCTGCGCTCCGACGACGGGACGCTGGTGCAGGTGGTCCGCGAGCACGAGCCGGTCCGCCTGCCGGCCGAGGACCTGTCGGGCCTACCCGAGGCCGAGCGGCTCGCCCGCTACCACCAGATCCGCGAGGAGCTGGCCCGCACCCCGATCCCGCTGGACGCCCCGCCGCTGTGGCGGGCCCGGCTGGTCAAGGTCAACGAGGCGTGGTCGGTGCAGTTCGTGGTGCACCACGCCGTCTTCGACGCCCACTCGGCGGTGCTGTTCACCACCGAGCTGTCCGCGTTCACCACGGCCGCGCTGACCGGCGCGCCCGCCGCCGTGCCCGAGCTGCCCATCCAGTACGCCGACTTCGCCGCCTGGCAGCGCGACCAGCTCGCCGGCCCGGAGCTGGACCGGCAGCTCGACTTCTGGAAGGCGCACCTGGCCGGCGCGCCCGCCGTGACCGGCCTGCCGCTGGACCGGCCCCGCCCGGCCCAGCTCGGCTTCGCCGGCGACGAGGTCCGCTTCGACCTGCCCGCCGGGCTGCTCGACCGCGTCGGCGCCCTCGCCACCGCGTCGGCGGCCACCCCGTACATGGTGCTGCTGACCGGGTTCGCCGCGCTGCTGTCGCGGATCTCCGGCGACGACACCGTGGTCGTCGGCGTCTCCACCGCCGGCCGGGACACCGCCGAGGTGGCCCCGCTGATCGGCATGTTCGTCAACCCGGTGGCGCTGCGCTGCGACCTGACCGGCGACCCCACCGTCGCCGAGCTGCTCGGCCGGGTCACCGGCGGCCTGCTCGACGCGATGGAGCACGGGCAGACCCCGTTCCAGAAGATCGTCGAGGCGGTCGCCCCGCAGCGGGACCCGTCCGTGCAGCCGATCTTCCAGACCGCGCTGAACTTCATCCCCGACTCCGGCCTGGACCCGGTGCCGCTGGGCACCACGAAGGACGACCTGGCCTTCGACGTCACCGCGGGGGAGAGCCGGCTGGTCTACCGCACCGACCTGTTCGACCGGGACACCGCCGAGGCGGTCGTCGCCCGCTACGTGCGGCTGCTCGCCGCCGCCGTCGCCGACCCCGGGCGGCGGGTCAGCGAGCTGCCCCTGCTCGACGACGCCGAGCGGCGGCTGGTCCTCGACGCCGGGAACGCCACCGGCCACGCCCGGCCGGCCGGCACCGTCGTCGACGCGGTGCAGCGGCAGGCCGCCGTCACCCCGCACGCCACCGCCCTGGTCTGCGACGGCGTCGCACTGACGTACGCCGAGCTGAACGCCGCCGCGAACCGGCTGGCCCGGCTGCTGGTGGCGCGCGGGGCCGGCCCGGAGACCCGGGTCGCGCTGGCCCTGCCCCGCTCGGCGGACCTGCTGGTGGCCGTCCTCGCGGTGCTCAAGTCCGGCGCCGCGTACGTGCCGGTCGACACCGGCTACCCGGCGGCCCGGATCGCGTACCTGCTCGACGACGCCGAGCCGGCGCTGGTGCTCGCCACCGCCGACACGGCGGCCCTGGTGCCCGGCGACGCGCTGGTGCTCGACCCGGGCACCGCCGCCGACCTCGACGCGGCCGACCTGACCGACGCCGACCGGGCCGCCCCGCTGCGCCCCGGACACCCCGCGTACGTGCTCTACACCTCCGGCTCCACCGGCCGCCCCAAGGGCGTCGTGGTGGAGCACCGGGCGGTGGCGGCCTACCTGGCCTGGGCCCGGGACGCCTACCCGGGGCTGGGCGGCACGGCGCTGCTGCACTCGCCGGTGTCGTTCGACCTGACCGTCACCGGGCTACTCGGCCCGCTCACCGCCGGCGGCACCGTCCGGCTCGCCGCCATCGACGAGCCGGCCGCCCGCGCGGGCGGGCAGCCGGCGTTCCTGAAGGTCACCCCGAGCCACCTGCCGCTGCTCGACGACGCCCTGTCCCCGACGGCGGACCTGGTCATCGGCGGCGAGGCGCTCACCGGCGAACAGCTCGCCGCCTGGCGGGCCGCCCACCCGGGCGTGGCCGTCACCAACGAGTACGGCCCGACCGAGGCCACCGTCGGCTGCGTCGCCGCCCGCATCGCCCCCGGGCAGGAACTGGCCGCCGGGCCGGTGCCGATCGGCACGCCCACCTGGAACACCCGGGCGCTGCTGCTCGACGCCGCGCTGCACCCGGTGCCCCCGGGCGTGGCCGGCGAGCTGTACGTTGCCGGCGACCAGCTCGCCCGCGGCTACCTGCGCCGCCCCGGCCTGACCGCGGAGCGGTTCCTGCCCTGCCCGTACGGGCCGCCGGGGCAGCGCATGTACCGCACCGGCGACCTGGCCCGCTGGCGGGCCGACGGGACGCTGGAATACCTGGGCCGCCGCGACGACCAGGTGAAGGTGCGCGGCATGCGCATCGAGCTGGGCGAGATCGAGTCGGCGCTGCTGGCCCGGCCCGGCGTGCGCGCGGCGGCGGCGGCCGTGCGCGTCGACTCCGGCGAGCCGACGCTGGTCGGCTACCTCGTCGGCGACGCCGACCCGGCGACCCTGGCGGCCGACCTGGCCCGGGAGCTGCCCGCGCACCTCGTGCCGGCCGCGTTCGTCACGCTCGACGCGCTGCCGCTGACCCCCAACGGCAAGCTGGACCGGGCCGCGCTGCCCGCCCAGGCCGCCCCGGCGGCGGTCGAGGACGCGTACGTCGCCCCGCGCACCGACGCCGAGGCCCTGGTGGCCGAGGTGTACGCGGACATCCTCGGCGTGGAGAAGGTCGGCGCGGCCGACGACTTCTTCGCCCTCGGCGGCAACTCGCTGCGCGGCATGCGGGCGATGGCCCGCATCCGGGCCGAGGTGGACGTGGACCTGCCCATGCGGGCGCTGTTCGGCAGCCCGGTGGTGGCCGACCTGGCCGCCCAGATCGAGAAGCTGATCGCCGCGGAACTCGACGAGCTCACCGACGCCGAGGTCGCCGAGCTGCTGGCGACGGAAGAGGGACCCACCGCATGACCGACCTGAAGGATCCGGCCCGGGAGGCGGCCCGGCAGGCGCTGATCGCCAAGCGCCTGCGCAAGCGGACCACCGCCCCCGCCGCCCGGATCACCCCCCGACCCCCCGGCACGCCGGTGCCGCTGTCGTACGCCCAGGAGCGGGTCTGGTTCATGGACCAGATCGCCCCGGGCGAGGCGGCGTACCACATCGCGGTGCCGCTGCGGGTGCGCGGGCCGCTCGACGTCGCGGCCCTGCGCGGCGCGCTGGCCGCCCTGACCGCGCGGCACGAGTCGCTGCGCACCCGGTTCCCCGCCGACGCCGACGGCCGCCCCACGGTGGTGGTCGAGGAGTCCGTCGAGGTGCCGCTGACGGTGACGGAGGCGGCCGACGCCGACGCCGCCCAGGCGCTGGTGGAGGCCGCGTCGGCGGAGCCGTTCGACCTGGCCACCGGGCCGCTGCTGCGCGCCCTGCTGATCCGCCTTGCCCCCGATGACCACGTGCTGTTCCTGAGCAAGCACCACATCGTCGGCGACGGCTGGTCGGTGGACGTGCTGCTGCGCGACCTGATCACCCTCTACCACGGCGGCGAGCCGCCCGCCCTGCCCGTGCAGTACGGCGACTTCGCCGTGTGGGAGGGCAGGGAGCTGGACGGCCCGGCGGCCCGGGGCCACCTGGACTGGTGGAAGTCCCGGCTGGCCGGGATCACCCCGCTGGAGCTGCCGCTGGACGCGCCGCGCCCGGCCACCCAGACCTACCGGGGCGACTTCGTCGAGTTCCAGCTCGACCCGGCCGAGACCGAGCGGCTCAACGCGCTCACCCGGTCGTCCGGCGCGACGCTGTTCATGACGCTGCTCGCCGCCTACCAGGTGCTGCTGGCCCGGCACGCCGGGCAGGAGGACTTCGCCGTCGGCGCGTCCGTGGCCGGCCGGTCCGCCCCCGAGCTGGAGAACGTCGTCGGCATGTTCATCAACATGCTGCCGCTGCGCGCCGAGCTGGCCGGCGACCCGACGTTCACCGAGCTGCTGGAGCGCACCCGGCGCGGCGTGCTGGACGGCTTCGAGCACGCCGAGGTGCCGTTCGCCAAGGTCGTGCACGAGCTGGGCCTGCCCCGCGACGTGAGCCGGTCCCCGGTGTTCCAGGCCATGTTCGTGTTGCAGAACTACGAGATGGGCCGGTTCACCGGGGTCTCCGACGCCGCCGAGGTGCGCTTCGAGTGGACGCCGATGGAGCTGCGGGCCACCCGGTTCGACTTCGAGCTGCACGCGGTGGAGACCACCGAGGGGCTCTGGGGCAAGCTCGTCTTCAACACCGACCTGTTCACCCGGGCCACCGTCGAGCGGATCGCCCGCCGGTGGACCACCCTGCTGCGGGCGGTCGTCGCCGCGCCGGACACCCCGGTTTCGGCCCTGCCGATGGTCGACCCCGCCGAGCGGGACCTGCTGGCCGCCTGGAACGACACCACGGCCGGGTTCCCGCACGAGCAGACCCTGCACGGGCCGTTCGAGGCGCGGGCCGCCGCCACGCCCGACGCGGTGGCGCTGACCTTCGAGGGCCGCCCGGTGACGTACGCCGGGCTGAACGCCGCCGCGAACCGCGTCGCCCACCGGCTGCGCGCGGCCGGCGTCGGCCCGGAGACCCTGGTCGGGGTGTGCGCCGAGCGGTCGGTGGAGCTGGTCGCCGGGCTGCTCGGCGTGCTCAAGGCCGGCGGCGCTTACCTGCCGCTGGACCCGGAGTACCCGGCCGACCGGCTGTCCTTCATGGTCACCGACGCGGACGCGCCCGTGGTGCTGGTGCAGGAGCACCTGCGCGACGTGCTGCCCGACACCGGCGCGACGGTGCTCGCCCTCGACGACGCCGCGACGTGGGCCGACCAGCCCGCCACCGACCCCGCGCCGACGGCCGGGCCCGGCAACCTGGCGTACGTCATCTACACCTCCGGCTCCACGGGCCGGCCCAAGGGCGTGCCGAACACCCACCGGGGCATCGTCAACCGGCTGCACTGGAAGCAGGAGACCTACCGGCTCGCCGCCGACGACGCGGTGCTGCAGAAGACCCCGGCCAGCTTCGACGTGTCGGTGTGGGAGTTCTTCTGGCCGCTGCGCGAGGGCGCCCGGCTGGTGCTGGCGAAGCCCGGCGGGCACAAGGACGCCGGCTACCTGCGGGACCTGCTGGTGGCCGAGCGGATCACCACCGCCCACTTCGTGCCGTCGATGCTGACGGTCTTCCTCGGCGAGGACGGCATCGAGGCGGCCACCGGCCTGCGCCGGGTGATCTGCTCCGGCGAGGAGCTGCCGCTGGCCTCGGCGGTGGAGTTCACCGCCCGGCTGCCCTGGTGCGAGCTGCACAACCTGTACGGCCCCACCGAGGCGGCCATCGACGTCAGCGCCTGGCGCTGCGACCCGGCGGCGCTCGCCGGGCTGTCGGGCGTGCCGATCGGCGGGCCGATCGCCAACCTGCGGCTGCACGTGCTCGACGCGGCGGGCAACGAGTGCCCGGTCGGCGTCGCGGGGGAGCTGCACATCGGCGGCGTCGGCCTGGCCCGGGGCTACCACCGCCGGCCGGCGCTGACCGCCGAGCGGTTCGTGCCCGACCCGTTCTCGGGCGAGCCGGGGGCCCGGCTGTACCGCACCGGCGACCTGGCCCGCTGGGTCGTCTCCCCGGCCGGCAACGGCGACGCGGCCGGCAACGGTGAAGCGGCCGGCGGCGGTGACTCGGCCGGCGGCGGGGTGGCGGCCGGCGACGGCCCGCGCGGGGTGATCGAGTTCCTCGGCCGCATCGACCACCAGGTGAAGCTGCGCGGCCTGCGCATCGAGCTGGGCGAGATCGAGAGCGCCCTGCGGGAGCAGCCGGGCGTCACCGAGGCGGCCGTGATCGTCCGCGAGGACGCCCCGGGCGACAAGCGGCTCACCGCGTACCTGGTGGGCGACGCCGAGCACGCCGCGCTGAAGGCGGCGCTGAAGGAGACGCTGCCGGAATACATGGTGCCGACCGCGTTCGTCACCCTCGACGCGTTGCCGCTGAGCCCCAACGGCAAGCTCGACCGCAGGGCGCTGCCCGCGCCCGTGGTGACCCGCGAGGCGTCGGTGGCGCTGGTCGAGCCGCGCGACGACACCGAGCGGCTGCTGGCCGGGATCTGGTCGGAGGTGCTGGGCGTCGACACGCTCGGCATCGACGACGACTTCTTCGACCTGGGCGGGCACTCGATGCTCGCCACCCAGGTCGTCGCGAAGATCCGCAAGGCCGAGCACGGCGGGCGGCCCGTCGGCGTGATGGACCTGTTCCAGCAGCGGACCATCCGCGAGCTGGCCGCGTTCATGACCGGCGACGCCGCCGACGACGGCCCGCGCCGGCTGCTCTACGAGCTGACCAAGCCGATCCCGGCGGGCCAGCGGGTCCGCACGTACGTCTGCGTCCCCTACGGCGGCGGCAGCGCCATCGTCTACCAGCCCCTCGCCGACGCCCTGCCCGCCGGCAACGCCCTGTACTCGCTGGCGATCCCCGGGCACGACGTGGGCCTCAGCGAGGAGGGCCTGCCGTTCGAGGAGCTGACCCGGCGGGTCGCCGACGAGATCGTCGAGCGGATCTCCGGCCCGATCGTCCTGTACGGCCACTGCGGCGTCGGCAGCGCCATCGTCGCCGAGGTGGCCCGCAAGGTCGAGGCGGCCGGGCGGGAGCTGGAGGCGCTCTACATCGGCGCGATGTTCCCGTTCGCCCGCCCGAAGGGCCTCTTCGCCGCCGCCCGCAACCGCCTCGAACGGCTGCGCAGCAACAAGCACTACGCGAGCTGGCTCAAGTCGATGGGCGTCGACACCGACGAGCTGGACCCGGAGCAGGCCGACCGGATCATCAGCAACATGCGGGCCGACTCCCGCGCCTCGGAGGAGTACTTCACCGGGCTGCTCGACGCCAACGCGGCGAAGCTGCGCGCCCCGATCGTCTCGGTGGTCGGCTCCGAGGACCCGGTGACCGACTACTTCACCGAGCGGTACGCCGAGTGGCAGTTCCTCACCGACACCGTCGGGCTGGTCGTGCTCGACCAGGCGGGGCACTTCTTCCTCAAGTACCGGGCCGACGAGCTGGCCGAGATCGTCACGGCGGTGCACCCGGCGGTGCGCGCCGGCGACACGACCGCCCTGGAGGCGGCGGCCCGGGGCGACGACGCCGGCTGGGTCGTCGCCGACCACCAGCGCATCGGCGCGGACCGGAGCCCCGAGCGGGCCGTGGTCAAGCCGAGCATGGGCCGGTTCGTCGCGGTCACCGCCGGCCAGCTCGTCTCCACGACAGGCTCGGCGCTGACCGCGTTCGCCCTGCCGATCTGGCTGTTCACCCAGACCGGCTCGGTGGCGAACCTGGGCCTGCTGTGGGCGCTGGCGCTGATCTGCGGCGTGCTGATGCTGCCCATCGCGGGCGCGATCACCGACCGGGTCAGCCGCCGCCGGATCATGATGATCGCCAGCTCCGGGGCCGGGTCGATCCAGCTCGTGCTGGCCGCCCTGCTCTGGACGGACAACCTGCGGCTGTGGATGATCTACGCCCTGGTGGCGCTCAGCCAGGTCGCCGGGTCGTTCCAGCGCATCGCGTTCCAGTCGGCGGTGCCGCAGCTCGTGCCGAAGCGCTACCTCGGCCACGCGATGGGCGTCACCCAGCTCACCAACGGCTTCGCGATGCTGCTGATGCCGGTCTTCGCCGCCGGGCTGCTGGCCGCCATCGAGCTCAAGGGCATCCTGCTCATCGACGTGGCCAGCTACGTGGTGGCGGTGGCGACCCTGGCCGTGGTCCGCTTCCCCGACCTGCTCGGCTGGCGGCCCCGGGAACGGCTGCTCGTCGCCATCGCCAACGGGCTGCGCTACTCGTGGCAGCACCGGGGCTTCCGGCTCATGCTGGGCTACTTCGCGATCGGCAACATCTTCCTGGCCCCGGCGCTGGTGCTGACCACCCCGCTGGTGCTCTCCTTCGCCACCGCCACGCAGGTGGCGCAGGTGGCCCTGGCCGAGGCGCTCGGCGCGGTGGCCGGCGGCGTGCTCATGTCGCTGTGGGGCGGCCCGCGCCACCGCCGGATGATCGGCGTCCTGCTCGGCAACCTCGGCACCGCGCTCGGCTGCGTCGTGATCGGCCTGGACGCCTCCGTCGCGGTGATCTGCGTCGGGGCGTTCTGGCTGGCCATGGCCATGACCACCGCCCAGTCGATCTACGCGACGATCGTGCAGGTGAAGGTGCCGCAGCGCTACCACGGCCGGGTGTTCAGCCTCAACCAGACGATCTCCTGGTCGACGCTGCCGATCGGGTTCGCGCTGCTCGCCCCGGCGGCCAGCGGCCTGTTCGAGCCGATGCTCGCCGAGGGGGGCGCGCTCGCCGGGTCGGTGGGCGCGGTCATCGGCACCGGGCCGGGCCGGGGCATCGGCTTCGCGTACGTCTGCTTCGGCGCGGCGCTGGTGCTGGTCACGCTGGGCGGCTTCGCGATCCGGCTGCTGCGCCGCTTCGACCTGGAGGTGCCGGACTCGCTGCCCGACGACCTGATCGGCGCGCAGGAGCGCGAGCGGCGGCTCGCCGCCCGGGCCGCCGGGCGGCAGGAGGAGAAGGTGCCCGTGGCGGCCTGACCCGCCGCCGGGGCGGCCCGCGTGGCCGCCCCGGCACGGGGCCGGGGGCCTGCGGCGGTCCACCGCCGCAGGCCCCCGGTGTGCTCAGGCCCCCGGGGGGTCGGCCAGGTCGGCGGCGGCGACGTCGTCGGGCTCGGCGACCCAGCCGGAGAAGACGGGCACGCCGTGCCACGGGCCGGTGCCGCCGCCGCGCCGGTCGGTGGCGACGGCCACCACCGCGTACGGGTGGCCGAAGCGCAGCTCCGCGACGCGGGCCACCCCCAGCGGGGGCAGGCTGACCCGCGCGAACATCCCGGTGACGGCCGCCGCGGCGAACCCGTACCGGTCGTAGCGGGCCGCGACCGCCTGCCGGGCCCGCACGTCGCCCGCGCCGACCAGCGGGGCCAGCACCCGGCCGGCCGCGGTGAACCCGAGCCCGGTCAGGTCGTGCTCGTCGCGGGCCGACCAGCAGGGCAGCGCCGCCGTGTGCCGCTGCTCCCGGCGGTCGGGGGCGAACGTGCGCACGGCCTCCTCGCGCAGCGTCCACAGCGTCGTCTCGCCCAGCGGCAGGTCGAACAGCGACCGCCGGCCGGCGGGCTCGTCGGCGTCGGCGGCGATCCGGTACGCGGCGGCGAGCACGTCGGGCGGGGCCACCCCGGGCGCGGCGGCCACCGAGACCACCGACAGCCCCGCCCCGGTGGCCCCGCCGCTGCCGTCCGTGCCGGTGTCCGCGCCGCCCGCCTCGTGCCCGCCGTCCACGGCCGGCTGCGCCGCCGCCACGTGCACGGCCACGTCCCCGGCCTCCGGCGTCGCGGCGATCCACGCGCGGTGCCCGTGCGCCGGGGTGCGCAGCACCCGGGTCAGCCGCCCCGCCCACGGGCTGTCCGGGCCGAGCGCCCCGGCCGGGGCGAGGTCGAACGGGGCGGCCCAGGAGATCCGGGTGGCCACGGCCGAGGCCAGGGCGAGCGCCACCCGGGGGTCGAGGGCCAGCGGGAACCGCTCGATCAGCCCGAGGCTGTGCTCGCGGGCCCACGCGTCGAGGCCGGCCTGGTCGGGCAGCGGGCCGGTCCCGGTGGCGCGGGGGAGGGCGGCCCGCCAGGCGTCCAGCCCGGCGCTCCCGGTGCCGGGCCGGTGCCAGACGGCCGTCGCCGACGGCACCAGGGGATGCGGCGCGTCCAGCAGGTCGGCGGCGATCCGGGCGGCCCGCGCCGGCGCGGTGCCCAGGGCGTCGGCGAGGGCGGCGGCGTCCCCGTCGAGCCCGGCGTGCCCGTCGAGTCCGGCGTTTCCGTCCGGTCCGGCGGCGTGCCCGTGGGGTCCGGCGGCGTCGCCCTCGGGGGCGGCCGATGCGCAGAGGGCGAGCAGCAGCCACGCGCCCAGCGGGGACGCGACGTGGTGCCGGTCGCCGGCCGTGGCGTGCAGCCGGGCGGCGTAGCGGGCCAGCGGGGCGTGGAGGTTCGTCGTCATCCCCCCACTGTGCCCGCCCCGGCCCGTTCGCGCGGCGGGCGGCCGCGCGGCGTCCGCCGGCCGCCGTGGCTGGGCGGCGGGCCGGGGGACGGGTTAGGCTGCCCGCCGTGGCAGGTCTGTTGAGGAGTGTGGCGTCCCGGCTGGGGCGGGTGGCCCGCGGCGGGGCCGCGCCGACGCGTACCCCCGGTCCGATCCCGGCCCAGGTGGCGCGGCGTCGGCAGGTCACGGCGTTGCAGCGCCGGGAGCTCAGCTACGCCCCCGAGCCCGACGGGCAGGCCGACCCGGGCGAGGTCGTCTGGACCTGGGTCCCCTACGAGGACGACCCCCGGCAGGGCAAGGACCGCCCGGTGCTGGTGGTGGGGCGCTCCAGCCGCACCCTGTTCGGCCTGATGCTGTCCAGCCAGAGCGAGCGGGACGGCCAGCGGCACTGGCTGGCGTTGGGCCCGGGCGCCTGGGACCGGGACAACCGGCCCAGCTGGGTGCGGCTCGACCGCGTCCTCACCATGCGGGAGGACAGCATCCGCCGGGAGGGCGCGGTGCTGGACCGGGCGCGCTTCGACCGGGTCGGCCAGGCCCTGCGCGGCGGCTACGGCTGGCGCTGAGCCCCGCCGCCCCGTCGCGGCCCCGCCGCCGGCGGGGCGTCAGCACTCGGCGAGGCGCGCGCTGTCGATGAGCTGGCGGGCGGAGCGGGACGCGCCGACGCTCTTCGCCCGGTACATCGCGGCGTCGGCGCGGTCGAGCGCCTCGGTGAGCTGGGTCGGGCAGGTGACGGGGGCGAGCCCGACGGAGGCGGTGACCCGCAGGCTCAGGCCGCCGAGGGGGATCGGCGCGGCGAGCGACTCGCAGAGCCGGCGGGAGGCGTGCTCGATCCAGCGCCGGTCGACGGTCGGGGTGGCCAGCAGTCCCGCGAACTCGTCGCCGCCGAGGCGGGCCACGAGGTTGTCCCCGGCGAAGGCGGCCAGCCGTTCGGCCACGCTGATCAGCACCTGGTCCCCGGCGGCGTGCCCGTAGCGGTCGTTGACCTGCTTGAAGTCGTCGAGGTCCAGCACGATGGCGATCAGCGGCTGGCCGGCGGTGTCGGTGAGCAGGGTCGCGGCCAGCCGGAAGAAGGCCCGCCGGTTGGGCAGCCCGGTGAGCGGGTCGTGGCTGGCGGCGTGCCGCTCGGCGGCCAGCTCCGCCTGGAGGTGTTCGATCTCCGCCTCGGCCAGCATGGCCCGGCGGCGCAGTTGCCAAGCGGAGACCAGGGCCCCGGCGGCCGAGATGCCGGACGCGATGGTCAACGGATCCGGCACGAACCCTCCTCACCGCGTCTGCCCACGCGCCCGACCGCTGCCGCCGTGCCCGTGGGGCTCCTGTTTTCCCTGGTACAGCCCCAGGTGAGGTAACCCAAAGTGAACACCTGGGTACACCCTCGTTGGGCTATCATGCTCGCTGTCCGGTGCAGATGCAATAGCAGATGCACGTGCAGCAAATCCCGTCGTAAGCCCCGCCCCTCGCCAGCACACCGCTCCTCCCCGCGGCATCGGCAGGCTCTTGACAAGAAAGATGCCCCATGCAGCAGCCCCGCAACGGCGTTCCCACTGCACAGCTCCCTCCGCTGACCTGGTTGAAGAGTCGACGGAGCAATCCCAGCGGCAACTGCGTCGAGCTTGCCGAGCTACCCGGCGGCGCCGGAATCGCCGTCCGTAACTCCCGCTACCCCGATGGTCCGGCGCTGATCTACACGATCGACGAGATCGCGGCATTCGTCCTCGGCGCCCGGGACGGCGACTTCGACCACCTCATCGGCTGACCCTGGGTCACCCTTCGGCTGCGTCCCGTCAACGGGACCGAAACGCCGGTCGGGCCGGGTTCACCTCACTGTCGGTCCATGGCATGCTTACACGTCGGCCGGGGTGGGGCCCGGTGCGACGAAGGCAGCAAGCGGAGGTCGGCGCGTGACGATGGTTCCCACGGAGGGTGGCCCGGCCACCGGCCCGACCGTGCTGCGCATGCTGCTCGGCGCGCAGCTACGCCGTCTGCGGGAGGCCAGCGGGGTGACCCGGGAGGGCGCCGGCTGGGAGATCCGGTCCTCCGAGTCGAAGATCAGCCGGATGGAGCTGGGCCGGGTCGGCTTCAAGGAGCGCGACGTCGCGGACCTGCTCAGCCTCTACGGCGTCACCGACGCCACGGAGCGGGAGGCCCTGCTCAAGCTCGCCCGCGACGCCAACAGCCCCGGCTGGTGGCACCGCTACGGCGACGTGCTCCCGTCGTGGTTCCAGTCGTACCTCGGCCTGGAGGCGGCCGCCGCGCTGATCCGCAGCTACGAGGTGCAGTTCGTGCCGGGCCTGCTGCAGACCCCGGAGTACGCCCGGGCCGTCGTCCTGCTCGGCCACCGGGGGGCCGGGGCGGACGAGATCGACCGCCGGGTGAGCCTGCGCATGCAGCGCCAGGAGCTGCTCCGTCGCCCCCGGCCGCCGCAACTGTGGGCCGTCGTGGACGAGGCGGCGCTGCGCCGGCCGATCGGTGGCCCCCAGGTCATGCACGACCAGCTCACCGCCCTGATCGAGGCGACCCGGGCGTCGCACGTGCGGTTGCAGATCATCCCGTTCGACGCGGGCGGCCACGCCGCGGCCGGCGGCGCGTTCACTATCCTGCGCTTCGGCGACCAGGACCTGCCCGACATCGTCTACATCGAGCAGCTCACCAGCGCGATCTACCTCGACAAGCGCGAGGACCTCGACTACTACGCGGCGGCCATGGAACGACTCTGCGTCGAGGCCGAGCCGCCGGAGCGCACGCCGGAACTCCTCACCCGGCTGCGCGACGAGCTCTATCCGCAGTAGCGGGTTCCCTGGTCGGGGCCGTGGCGCGGGCTGCCTCTACCATGGTCGACACCGGCGACAGTGGACGGACGCCGCGCAACAGGTAAGCGCAGAGCCATGGAGGCACCCCTTGACCACCGATGCCCCCGGCACCTCGACCGGTCCCGCCCACCCCAGCGACCGGATCGACACCTCGGTGGCGCATCCCGCCCGCCGCTACAACTACCTGCTCGGCGGCAAGGACAACTTCCAGGCCGACCGCGACTCCGGGGACGCGATGGCCGCGGCCTTCCCGACCATCCGCACCGCCGCCCTGGAGAACCGCCGCTTCCTCAAGCGGGCCGTCGGCCACCTCGCCCGCGAGGCCGGCGTCCGGCAGTTCCTCGACATCGGCACCGGCATCCCCACCGCCGACAACACCCACGAGGTCGCCCAGGCCGCCGACCCGCACGCCCGGGTGGTATACGTCGACAACGACCCCATCGTGCTCGCCCACGCCCGGGCGTTGCTGACCAGCACGCCCGAGGGCGCGACCGCCTACATCGACGCCGACCTGCGGGACCCGGAGCGGATCCTGAGCCACCCCGACCTGCTCCGCACCCTCGACCTGGGGCAGCCGGTGGCGCTGATGCTGGTCGCGATCCTGCACTTCCTGCCCGACCCCGACCACCCGTACGACGTGGTCCGTCGGTTGCTGGAAGCGCTGCCCGCCGGCAGCTACCTGGCCGCCTCGCACGCCACCTACGACCACCTTCCCGAGCAGGTGGCGCAGGAGTCCATCGCGGCGACGCGGACCGGCGGGGCGAACAACGTGATCAGCCTGCGCAGCCGGGCGGAGTTCGCCGGCTTCTTCGCCGGGCTGGAGCTCGTCGACCCGGGCATCGTCTCGATCGCGCAGTGGCGCGCCGAGCGGGAGCCCCTGCCCCGGCCCTCGGTGGTCGACGTCAGCATGTACGGGGCAGTGGCCCGCAAGCCCTGACCGCCGCCACCGGCCCGGCTTCCGCGCGTCACCACGACTGGTGCCCGACGCCGACGGACAGACGCGTCTGCTTGCCCGACGCCGACGGACAGGCAGATGCGACTGGTGCCCGACGCCGACCGGCAGGCAGACTGGACCACGATGTCGCCGTTCACGCCCACCCTGCGCCTGCACGACCGCTACGTCCTGCGCGAGCGCATCGGCCTCGGCGGCATGTCCGAGGTGTGGCGCGCCGACGACGAGGTCCTGCACCGCCCCGTCGCCGTCAAGGCCCTCGCGGCCGAACTCGCCGCCGACCCGCACCTGCGCGCCACCATCCAGCGCGAGGCGCGGGCCGCCGCCCGGCTCACCCACCCGCACGTCACCCAGGTGTACGACTACGGCGAGGCGGCCCTCGGGGGCGGGACGGTGGTGCCGTACCTGGTGATGGAGCTCGTCGAGGGGCACAGCCTCGCCGACCGGCTCGCCTCCGGCCCGCTGCCCTGGCCCGAAGCCGTCCGGCTGGCCGGGCAGGTCGCCGCCGCCCTGGCCGCCGCGCACCGCATCGGCGTGGTGCACCGCGACATCAAGCCCGCCAACATCATGCTCACCGAGAGCGGCGCGAAGGTGCTCGACTTCGGCATCGCCGCCCTCGCCGGGCCGCACCAGCCCCGCACCGGCCCCGACGGCGATCCCCGCCCCGGGCGTTCCGGGTCCGCTCCGGGGGCGCACCAGTCCCGTCCGGGGCCGGACGACGAGCCGATGATGGGCACGCCCGCCTACCTCGCCCCCGAGCGGTTCCGCCCCGGGCCGCCGAACCCGGCCAGCGACGTGTACGCCCTCGGCGCCCTGCTCCACCGCGCCCTCGCCGGCCGCGCCCCGCTGCCCGTGCAGACCTGGGCGGACGCCCTCGAAGCGCACGCGCAGCGCCGGCAGCCCCCGCCGCTGCGCGTCCCCGGGCTGCCCCCGGACGTCGCCGCGCTCACCCTCGCCTGCCTGAGCGCCGACCCGGCCCGCCGACCCAGCGCCGCCCAGCTGGCCCGCCGGCTCGGCGCGACACCGGCCGGGACCCGGCCCGCCGCCGCGTCGGCCCCGGCCCGGCCCGCCGACCCGACGCCCCCGGACCACCCGCCCACGCTGGTGGACCGCGCCGGGTCCTGGGCGGCCCCCGCCCGCCCCGGGCGGTCGTCCGGTCCGGCGTCCCCGCCCGCCCGGGTGCCCGGGCCCGTCCCGGCGGCGGAGCCCGCCCGCCGCGCGCCGCGCGGCCCGGGCCAGGGCAACCGCCTCCTCGGCGTGCTCGTCGCCGCCGGGATGGCGCTGCTCGTCGGCGTGGTCGCGCTGCTCGCCCTCGGCGACGGCGCGCCGCCCCCGCCGTCCGGGGCGCCCACGACCGTCGCCTCCGCCGCCGGTAAGCCGACCGAGCCGCCCCGGTCGGCCGCCGCCCCGCCCACCACCGCCCGCTCGTTGCCGGTCACGTTGCGCCAGCTCGCCGCCGAGTTCACCGCCCTGATCGACGAGGCGCAGGCGCGCGGCGACATCGACCGCGAGACCGCCGACGACCTGCGCGAGGAGGTCGCCGAGCTCAACCGGGGCAGGCTCAAGGACCGGGCCAAGCATCTGCGGGACCTGCGCGAGGACATCGCCGAGGCGGTCGAGCGCGACGAGATCGGCGGGGAGACCGCCGCCCGGCTCCGGGAACTGCTCACCGGCTTCCCGGGGGCGCGCGGCGACGCGGCGGGCTGACGGGCCACACCGACGCCGGCCGTCCACGGTGTACGGCCCGCCCGTCGTCGCGTCGGCGGGGCGTGGCAGCCGGCGGGAACGGTCACTACCGTTGTCGGATGATCAGCACGCAGCCGCTCCTGCCCTTCCCCCGTACGGTCGCCGCCGGTCCCGAACCCGGCTCCGACGGGCCGGTCGGATTCGTCACGGGTCTGGTCGAGCGGCTGGGTGGCCCCGGCGCCGGGCTGGCGGTCGCGCTGGAGAACCTCTTCCCGCCGATCCCCAGCGAGGTGATCCTGCCGCTGGCGGGCTTCGTCGCCAGCCAGGGCCGGATGAGCCTGGTCGGGGCGATCGGCTGGACCACCCTCGGCTCGGTGGTCGGCGCGCTGGCCCTCTACTGGATCGGCGCGATGCTGGGCCGGGACCGGATGCGGGCCATCGCCGCCAAGCTGCCGCTGGTCAAGCTTGAGGACGTCGACCGCACGGAGGCGTGGTTCCTCCGGCACGGCGTCAAGGCGGTGTTCTTCGGCCGGATGATCCCGGTGTTCCGCAGTCTCATCTCGATCCCGGCCGGCGTCGAGCGGATGCCGGTGCTGACGTTCCTGCTCTACACGACGCTGGGCAGCCTCATCTGGAACACGGTCTTCGTCCTGGCGGGCTACCTGCTCGGCGAGAACTGGCACGTGGTCGAGGCTTACGTCGGCACGTTCCAGAACGTGGTCATCGCGGTGTCCGCGCTGGCGGTCGCGTGGTTCGTCGTCACCCGGGTACGCCGGTCCCGCGCCGCACGGCGTGACGCCGCGGCCTCCGCCTCCACGTCCGCCTCCACGTCCGTTTCCCCTTCCGCGAACTCGTCTGTCGGTGGTCCGTCCGTGGGCGGTCCGTCCGCCGAGGAGCACGGCGGCGACCTCGTCGGGTTCGCCCGGGGTCCGGCTGGGTACGCCGGCGGTCCGGCTGGGCACGGCCCGTCTGCCGGCGCCGATCGGGGCCTGCCGACCGGGCCGGAACGCGGCACGGGGGAGTACCGGGGAACGGTCTACCGCAGCGGCTCTTGGCGCGGCGGGCCTGAGCACTGACGGGTCGGCGCGTCCCGCCCGGCTGATCGACTCCGTGTCGGGGACATGGGGGTATCCCGTCTCGTTGATACCCCCACCTGCCCGGCACCCCGTCACGCGACGGCCCGCGTGGGCGGTTTGTCCGACCCGGCGCGGGGATGGGCGTGGCGTGGGGCGGGGTGGGGTGGGGTTGATCATGTCGGGCAGATGGGGGTATCCCGGCCCGCTGATACCCCCATCTGCCCGGCATCCCGTCACGCCCCCACCGGGATGGGCGGATTGTCCGACTCGGCGGGGTGGGTGGGGTGGGCGGGGAGTGGGTGCGGGGCGTGGGCGTCGAGGCCGGCACCGGCCCGGGGCGCGGGACCGGGGGTGGGGTGGCCGGCGGCACCCGGGGGCCGGAATCTCGGCGGGGTCGGGGTCGTTACACCTGACGCACGACCGAAGCAGCACCCGCCAGACCCCCGGCCCAGCAGACCCCGCCCCCAGGGTGGTGGCCGGTCGCCGGGAATGGGGGCGGGTCGCCGGTCGTTACACCTGGGCCCGGCGCGGTACCGCACGTGGCAGCCGGCCCGGTCCTTCCTCGTCTTTCCCCCTTTGTTCGTTGTTCGGGCGCCTCGACGTGGTGCTCGCACACCCCCGCGCCACCCCCGTTCGGGGCGTGAGGGTGTGCCGACCCCCGGATTGGAGTCACCCCCTCATGAACACGACCATCCTGCGTAAGAGCGTCCTCGGCATCGCCGGACTCGCGTTCGCCGGTGGCCTCGCCGCCGGCCCCCTGAACCACGCCACCACCGACACTGTTGACGCGCGGCCCGTCGCCGCCGTCCAGGCCGACAAGGCCGACAAGGCCGCTGGCGTGGACGCCGGGAAGCTCATCCCGCACGGTGTGCAGGGCGCGCAGTCGCGCATCGACCTCGACCCGGAGCAGACCGCCAACGTCAAGGCCGTCATCGCCGCCACGAAGAAGGCGGGCCTGGACGAGCGCGCCGCGGTGATCTCGATCGGCACGGCGTTGCAGGAGTCGAAGCTGGAGAACCTGGGCCACCTGGGTGACCGCAACGACCACGACTCCCTCGGCCTGTTCCAGCAGCGCCCCTCCAGCGGCTGGGGCACCCCGGAGCAGATCACCGACCCCCAGTACGCCACCACCGCGTTCCTCAAGGGCCTCCGACAGGTCGACGGCTGGCAGGACATGGCCCTGACCGACGCCGCCCAGACCGTCCAGGTCTCCGCCTACCCCGACGCCTACGCCCAGTGGGAACAGCAGGCCGCCGACCTCGTCACCCAGCACTGGAACAACAGCTGACACCAGCACGAACGCCACCGGCCGGGCCCCCGATCACAGGGGCCCGGCCGGTGGCGTCCTTACCGGTGGCGCCCCGGCCCTCGGCGGCCCCGCCTAGCGGGGTGTTAACAAGGGGCCCTTCCGCTACAGAAAGCGTTAACAAGGGGCCCTTCCTTGCCAGCCGGGGGGCGGAGTGATCCGATCCCGGGTCGGGTACGTACTGCCTGGCGGGGACCGCGAAAGGGGAGCACATGCCGGTGTCGGAGCATGACGCGTACCGCCGTCCGGAGGCCGTTCCTCCGGTGCCCGCACCGGTCGTCGAGGTGACCGGGGACCCCGTCCCGCAGCCGCCCGTCCCGGCCTGGCCGCGCGGCGTACGGCTGATGGTCGCCGCCGCGGTCGTGGTGCTGGCGTTGGGCGCCGGCGCGGTGGCGGTGACCCTGGCCAACCCGGACCGGCTGGGGGTGGCGTTCTCCGGCGGCAGGCCGGACGTCGGGTCGACGGTGCCGCTGGCGGCCGAGCCCGGCGGCGGGGGAGCGTCGGCCGACGGCCGGGTGCTCACCGCGCCCCTGGCCGGTAGGGCCCGGGCCAGTTTCGAGCTGGTCGACGGGCTGACCACGTTCGACCTGCGCATCGACGACCTCGGCGAGGACCTGTACCGGATCACCAGCCCCGCCGACGGCGGGGTGGAGCCCCGCCCGGAGCTCGTCGGCGACCGGCTGCGGGTGCGGATGGCGGTCAGCGGCCGGCGTGGCCCGGCCGTCGCGGAGGTCGTGCTCAGCTCCCGGGTGACCTGGCGGCTGCGGCTGGCCGGCGGGGTGACCGAGCAGGTGCTGGACCTGACCCGGGGACGGCTGACCGGGCTGGAGCTCGCCGCCGGGGCCACCCGCGTCGACCTGCGCCTGCCCCGGGTCGTCGGCACGCTGACGGTGCGGCTGACCGGCGGGGTGAACCAGTTGGTGGTCCGGGTGCCCGGCGCGCTGCCGACCCGGGTCCGGGCGGGTGCCGGCGCGGGCGCGGTCACCGTCTACGACCGGCACCGGCAGGGGGTGGCGGCCGGCACGCTGACCGGCTCGCCGGACTGGGACCGCCGGGCCGACCGGGTGTACGTCGACATGGTCGCCGGGGCCAACACGGTGACCGTCGAGGGGAGCTGAGCGTACAGTCGGGCGGTGGATCGTACGGAATCTCTGCCGGCGCAGACCCGACCGCCGGGCGTGGCGCCCGCCGACCCGGGCAGCGTGCTGCTGCCGGGCCACGACGTGCCGCTCGGCCGCTACACGACGGTGCGCCGGCTGCTGCCGCAGCGCCAGCGGCGGATGGTCGGGGCCTGGTGCTTCGTCGACCACTTCGGTCCGGACGACGTCGCGCAGCGGCCCGGCATGGAGGTGCCGCCCCACCCGCACACGGGCCTGCAGACGGTGACCTGGCTGCTCGACGGCGAGATCGTGCACCGGGACAGCCTCGGCAACGTGCAGCCGATCCGCCCGGGGCAGCTCAACGTGATGACCTCCGGTCACGGCATCGCGCACTCGGAGCGGTCGCCGGCGCAGCATCCGCCGGTGATGCACGGGGTGCAGTTGTGGGTGGCCCTGCCGGACCCGGCGCGGGCCGGTGGGCCGGGCTTCGCCCACCACGGGGACCTGCCGGTGTGGCGCGACGGCGACACCGACGTGACGCTGCTGGTGGGTGAGCTCGGCGGGGAACGCTCCCCGGCCGTGGTGCACACCCCGCTGCTCGGCGCGCAGCTCACCGCCCGTGGCGCGGCGCCGGCCCGGCTGCCGCTGCGCCGCGACTTCGAGTACGCGCTGCTGGCGATGTCCGGCGTCGCCGAGGTGGGTGACGTGTCGGTGGAGCCGGGCTCGCTGCTCTACCTCGGCCTGGGTCGGGAGAGCCTGACCCTGGCCGCCGCCCCGGGCAGCCGCCTGCTGCTGCTCGGCGGGGAGCCGTTCGAGGAGCCGCTGGTGATGTGGTGGAACTTCGTCGGCCGGTCGCACGAGGAGATCGCCGAGGCCCGCGCGGACTGGGCAGCGGGCCGCCGCTTCGGGGTGGTGGCGGACGACACGGCCCCGCCGCTGCCGGCGCCCGCCCTGCCGACCACCCGGCTGCTGGCCCGCACCCGGCACGGCGAGATCCTGCGCTGAGCCGCCGCTCACCCCGCCGCCGCCCGCCAGGCGTGGCCGGCGGCGACGCGGGTAGTCGCGGGCATGCCGACCACCGCGATCTCCACCATCGAGGACAGGAAGCGCCTGGCCCGCCGCCTGGCGGGCGACGGGCGCGGCTTCGCCGAGCAGTACGGCTTCCGGGTCACCAACAACCCGTCCAGCCTGTTCCAGTTGCTCACCCTGTCGGTCCTGCTGGCCCGCCGGGGTGACTTCCGGTGCGCCGTGGCCGCCGCGGCGGCGCTGCGCGACTCCGGGTGGGACAGCGCCGCCCGGCTGGCCCGGTCGCTGCACGCCGACCGGGTACGCGTGTTGCGCGGGGCGGGGCTGCGCGGCGACGTCGAGGCGCTCGCCGACGGCCTCGGCGACCTGGCCCGCACGGTCGTGGACCGCTACCGGGGCGACCTGCGCCGGCTGCGCGGCTCGGCCCGGCACGACCCGGCCGCCGAGCGGAAGCTGCTGGCCGGGTTGCCGGGCGTCGACGCGGAGGCGGTGGCGTTGTTCCTGCGTGAGGCGCAGGCGTTGTGGCGGGAGGTGGCCCCAGTGGCGGACCGGCGGGCGCTGGCGGCGGCCCGCCGACTGGGGTTGGGCGGGTCGGCGGCCGACCTGGCCGACCTGGTCGGCGGCGGCGGGTCGGAGCGGCTCGCCTGGCTGGTCGGCGCGCTCGCCCGGGTCGACCTGGAGCAGCGGTACGCCGAGCTCACCTGAGGTGCGTTGGCCCACAGTTTCCCGCAGAACTGACCGTTCGGACGATGGTGTCGGTACGATGATCTCGGCAGTTGACTCCCGCCCTCATCGGGTGGGAGTGGCCGCCCGGCGGTGCGGTCCGGTTCGGTCCGCGCTCACCGCCGGGGCACAGGTTCTGCGTGGTGCCCCGGGTCGCGGTTCGTGGCCCGGGGCGCCCGTCTGTCGCGGCGGCCCGCTCACCCGTTTCTGTCGCGGCGGTCCGCTCAGCCGGCCAGCCCCACCACCAGGTTCACCGTCGCGGCGATGATCACCGCGCCGAACAGGTACGACAGCAGCGAGTGCCGCAGCACGGTGGTGCGCATCTCGTTGCTGGTCAGGTTCGTGTCGGAGACCTGGAAGGTCATCCCCACGGTGAACGCCAGGTAGGCGAAGTCCGAGTAGCGGGGGCGCTCCCGCTGGTGGAACATCACCCCGCCGTCGGGGCCCGTGTAGTAGATCCGCGCGTACCGGGCGGTGTGGACGGTGTGCACCACCAGCCAGGACAGCAGCACGCTCACCACGCCCAGCCCGCCGTACGCGTCGCGGCGCGGCCCCGGTGGGGCGCTGTGCGCGTACAGCAGCACCACCGCGACCGCCAGCAGGCTGGCCAGGCAGGCGACCAGCAGCAGCACGTCGCGGACGGCGCGGCTCGGGTCCTCCCGGCCGGCGAGCCGGGCGGTGCCCTCGCCGTCCAGCGGCCACAGCCTGCGCCACACCAGCACCAGCCAGCTCAGCGCCGCCGCGTCCCAGCCGACGAGGGGACCGATCCGGGGCGAGCCGACGAGCGCGAACAGGCCGCCGGCCAGCAGCCCGACCAGCCCCATCACGAGCAGCTGCGCCACCGCCGGCGGGTGGCCGTCGACGCGCCGCACCGGCCGCGTACCCAATTGCCCGGGTCGTCGGCGGGCGGTCAGATGCGCCGTAGGTGCTGCGAGACCCGGGTGTGCGGCTCCCTGGCCTGTGCCGCCCGGCGGGCCGGGCTCGCCTCGGGGGCCGCCTCGATGCCGGCGGACCGGGCCACCTCGGTCCCGTTGGCGTAGTCCACCGGGGGCAGGGCCCGCAGGGCGCGCAGCACGTCCGGCGGGGCGCCCTCCCGTTCCGCCTCGCGGACCACGTCGGCCTTGTCCGCCGGGTAGTCGAGGCTGGACAGGTATTGCAGGACGTCGTCGTAGCTCGCCATGGGTGCGCTCCTCGTCGCCGCGATCGGGCTTCCCGACCGGCGGCGGTTACCCACCGTGCGGCCGCCCACGCCCGCGCGGGGCCCGGCGATCGACGCCGCCCGGCCGCCGTTTCCCCGCCCGTCCGGCGGGTACGCGAGCCCCTCCTGCGGGCGCGACCGGCCCGAGGCAGCGGAAGGAGCGCCGTCATGAACTACGACACCTTCGTCGACCAGGTGGCCCTGCGGGCGCGGGTCCCCGGCGAGCGGGCCGTCGAGCTGACCCGGGCCACGCTGGAGACGCTCGCCGAGCGGCTGACCGGCGGCGAGGTGCTCGACCTCGCGGCGCAGCTGCCGAGGCCGTTGCAGCTGGTCCTGCGGCCCGGCCCGGACACCGAGGCCGCCGACCGGTTCGGCGCGGCCGAGTTCGTCGCCCGGGTCGGCCAGCGGGCCGGGCTCGACGAGCGGGCCGCCCGGGACGCCGTCCGGGCGGTGTTCACCACCCTGCGCGAGGCGGTGACCGGCGGGGAGTTCGACGACATCGTGGTGCAGATGCCGCGCGACTACCGGGACATGGTGGAGCCGGCGCTCGCCCCGGGCGCGGCGGCCCCGCGCCGACCCTGACCGGCCACCCCGGCGGGGCTGGCCGCCGGTGGGCCGCCGCGGCGGGTTAGCAGGGGTCCCCTGTACAACAGAATGCGTTAACAGGGGGCCCTTCCTTGCGCCTCAGGCGATCGCGCCGGCGGCGCGTAGGGCGGCGATCCGGTCGGCGGCGAGGCCGGCCTCCGCCAGGACCTCGTCGGTGTGCTCGCCGGGGTGCGGGGGCGGCCGGCGCAGCGCCGTCGGCGTGCCGGAGAACCGGGGCGCCGGGGCCGGCTGGGTCGCCCCGGCGTGCTCCACGAACACCCGCCGGGCCGCCAGGTGCGGATGCCGCGGGGCCTCCGCCCAGTCGAGCACCGGCGCGACGCAGGCGTCCGAGTCGCCGAGCAGGGCCGTCCACTCGTCGCGGGTGCGGGTGCGGAACAGCCGCGCCCAGGCGGCCCGCAGGGCGGGCCAGTTCGCCGGGTCGGCGCGCTCCGGCGCGTCGTCGCCGGGCAGCGGGAACCCGGTGCGGCGGACCAGCTCGTCGTAGAAGCGGGGCTCCAGGGCGCCGACCGCGAGGTGCCGGCCGTCGGCGCACTCGTACGTGTCGTAGAACGGCGCGCCGCCGTCGAGCAGGTTCACCCCGCGCGGGTCCTGCCACCTGCCGGCCCCGCGCAGCGAGTGGATCATCGTGGAGAGCACCGACACGCCGTCCACGATGGCCGCGTCGACGACCTGCCCCGGCGCGCCGGCGCTGACGGCGTACAGGGCGGCGACGACGCCCAGGGCCAGCATCATCCCGCCCCCGCCGAAGTCGCCGAGCAGGTTCATCGGCGGCACCGGGCGCTCGCCGGCCCGGCCGATGCCGTGCAGCGCCCCGGTCAGCGCCAGGTAGTCGATGTCGTGCCCCGCGTACGGGGCGAGCGGGCCGTCCTGCCCCCAGCCGGTCATCCGCCCGTAGACCAGGCGGGGGTTGGCGGCGAGGCAGTCGGCGGGGCCGAGGCCCAGGCGTTCGGTCACCCCGGGGCGGAAGCCCTCGATCAGCGCGTCCGCGCCGCCGATCAGGGCCCGCGCCGCCTCCCGGCCCCCGGGCGACTTGAGGTCCACGGCGACGGAGCGGCGGCCCCGGTTGAGCAGGTCCGGGTGCAGGGTGCCGAAGGCGGCCGGGTCGACGTCGGTGGCCCGGTCCACCCGGATCACGTCCGCGCCCAGGTCGGCCAGCATCATCGCGGCGAACGGCCCGGGCCCGATGCCGGCCAGTTCGACCACGCGTACCCCGGTGAGGGGGCCGACCGGGCCGTCGGCCGCCGGACCCGCGTCGGGGTGGTGCGCGCGCTCGCTCACCGGGACACCATAGGCGCGGGCGGGCCTCGGGGGACAGGGCCGGCCGGACCGCCCGCCACCGGAGCATCACCCCTGGTGACAGGTCGGTGCCGGCTTGGCGAGTCGCCCGGAGCTGACCTAACCTGGTCCCACGAGGGGAGTACTTCCCACGAACCATTCCGGTCAGTACGGCGTGCCCGGGGCGCGCCTCGGGTGGTTGCCCACGGTTTCGTGGGTGAAGGAGACCTCGAACATGACACGGTGTTCGAGGAGACCCATATGACCGAATCATCCCTTCTTGCTGCCGGCGCGCTGTCCTCCATCGGCACGCCCACCCTCTGGGCGGTCACCATCGCCGGGGTGCTCGCGCTGCTCGTGCTGGACTTCCTCGTCACCCGCCGCCCCCACGAGGTGTCGATCCGGGAGGCGCTCGGCTGGTCGGCGTTCTACGTCGCCCTCCCGCTCGCCTTCGGCGCGTGGATCTGGTCGCGCTACGGCTCCCAGCAGGGCGTGGAATACCTCACCGGCTACCTGGTGGAGAAGTCGCTCTCGGTCGACAACCTCTTCGTCTTCATGCTGCTGCTGGCCGCGTTCGCGGTGCCGGCCGTGCTCGCCCAGCGGGTGCTGCTCTACGGCATCGCCGGTGCGCTGGTGCTGCGCGCCGTCTTCATCGCCCTCGGCGCGGCGGCGTTGCAGACCCTGGACTTCGCCTTCCTGATCTTCGCCATCATCCTGATCGCCACCGCCGTCAAGCTGCTCCGCGACGCCCTCTCCGGGCACGAGCAGGAGGTGGACATCAACAAGATGCGGTCGGTGAAGCTGCTGCGCAGGTTCATGCCGGTCGTCGACGAGTACCAGGGCCCGAGGATGACCGTCCGGCAGGGCGGCCGCCGGGCGCTCACCCCCCTCGCGCTCGTGGTGGTCGCGGTGCTCGCCACCGACGTGGTCTTCGCCGTCGACTCGGTGCCGGCCGTCTACGGCATCACCGAGGACCCGTACCTGGTCTTCGCCACCAACGCCTTCGCGCTGCTCGGGCTGCGGGCGCTCTACTTCGTGCTGCACGCCGCGCTCAGCCGGCTCGTGCACCTCAGCTACGGCCTGGCGATCATCCTCGCCTTCATCGGCGTCAAGCTCGGCCTGCACTGGGCGCACGGCATCTGGTCCGGCGTGCCGGAGATCCCGACCCTGGCCTCGCTCGGCGTGATCATCGGCGTGCTGGTGATCGTCACGCTCACCAGCCTCCGGGCCACCCGCAACGCGTCCCCGGGCGACAAGGAGGTCGTCGCCGGCCGGCACTGACCGCACGGCGCGCGTCGGTCCGGGCGAACGGTACCGACGCGCGCCCACAGGTGGTACGACTGACGGGTGGGAATCGTCTCGCCAGGCTTCCAGGGCCGACGCCGCTCGGCGGGGCCGGCCCTGCCGCCCGGGCAATACCTCACCGAGGACTTCCCGGTGCTCTCCGCCGGCCCGACGCCGCGGGTGCGGCCGGACGCCTGGGAGTTCGTCGTCACCACCGAGACCGGCGCGGAACACCGCTGGACGTGGGCCGAGTTCACCACCCTGCCGCAGGAGACCCCCACCGTCGACATCCACTGCGTCACCCGGTGGTCCAAGCTCGGCACCACCTGGCAGGGCGTCTCGCTCGACGTGCTGCTCGACGGCGTCGACACCGACGCGGCGTACGCGCTGGCCCACTCCTACGGCGGCTACACCACGAACCTGCCGCTGGCCGACCTGCGCGGCGGACGCGCCTGGGTGGTGCACGGCTACGACGGCCGGGACCTGCCCGCCGAGCACGGCGGGCCGGCCCGGCTGTTGGTGCCGCACCTCTACCTGTGGAAGTCCGCCAAGTGGGTGCGCGGCATCCGCCTCGGCGGCACCGACACCCCCGGCTTCTGGGAGACCGCCGGCTACCACGACTACGGCGACCCGTGGCGCGAGCAGCGCTACGCCGGCGATTGAGCGCCCCGCTGGCCGCCCCGCTGGGCTGGCGGGTGGCCCGGCTCGTCGAGCGCCGCACCGAGACGCCGACCGCGCAGACCCTCGTGCTCGACGTCCCCGGCTGGCCAGGCCACCTGCCCGGCCAGCACGTCGACGTGCGGCTCACCGCCTCCGACGGCTACCAGGCCGCCCGGTCGTACTCCCTCGCCGGGCCCGCCGAGGGCGACCGCGTCGCGCTCACCGTGCAGCGCGTGCCCGACGGGGAGGTCTCGCCGTACCTGATCGACACCTGGGCGCCCGGTGACCCGGTGGAGGTGCGCGGCCCGGTCGGCGGGTGGTTCGTGTGGCGGCCCGCCGAGACCGCGCCGGTGCTGCTGGTCGCCGGCGGCTCGGGCGTGGTGCCGCTGATGGCGATGGTCCGCGCGCGCCGCGCCGCCGGCAGCCGGGCCCCGTTCCGGCTGGTCTACTCCGCGCGGACCCCGGCCGACGTGATCTACGCCGACGAGCTGCGTCGCCGGGCCCGCGACGACCAGGGCCTCGACGTGGCGTACGTCTACACCCGGGCCGCCCCCGACGGCTGGCGGGGCGAGCCGCACCGGATCGGGCTGGCCGACGTGAACACCCACGGCTGGCCGGCCGAGCTGGAGCCGCTGTGCTACGTCTGCGGCCCGACCGGGTTCGTGGAGACGGTGGCGGACCTGCTGGTGGGGCTGGGCCACCCGCCGCGTCGGGTCCGCACCGAACGCTTCGGCCCCACCGGCTGACCGCCGACGAGGAGACCCCATGACCGAACAGTCCTACCTGGACGGCAACATGCTCGACGGCCCGCTGCGGGAGGTCTTCGCGGTGGACGTCAGCGCGGCCACCGGGCGCTGCGCGTCGTGCGGCGCGACCGGTCCGATGGCGGGCCTGCGGGTCTACTCCCACGCCCCCGGCCTGGTGGCCCGCTGCCCGGCCTGCGCGGAGGTGATGCTGCGCCTGGTGCGCGGGCCCGACCGGGCGTGGCTCGACCTGCGCGGCACCACCTTCCTCCAGGTGCCGCTGCCGCCCGACCCCCGCCCGCGCTGACGCCCCGGTCCCGGCGTCGTCCGCCGCGCCCGCGGTCCGGCCGGTCGCGCGGACACGGTCCGGCCGGTGCGCGCCCGCGGGCCGGCCGGTCGCGCGGCGGCGCTCAGAGGAACGCGCCGACGCGGGGGGTGGCGCCGTCCCACCGGAACACCGCCGCGTACAGCGCGCGGCGGGCGTCGGCGGGAAGCGAGCCGTCGGGCTGCTGTCGGCACGGGGCGGTGCCGCCGCAGACCCAGCCGTGCAGGAAGATCCGTTGCTCGTCGTCGACCAGTGCCGGCACGACGTCGGCCCCGCCCGGGCCGCAGATGCCGGTGCCGGCGGTGGTGAGCAGCGAACTCTGGGCCTTGCCGTGGAAGTCCCACTTGTCGGTGGAGGTGAGGTAGACGGTGGCGTAGCTGCAGTTGTCGTAGCCGTACCGGGACGCGAACAGCACGAAGGTGGAGCCGCGCTGGCGCAGCTGCGGGTTCTCGATGATGCCGTCGCTGCGGACCAGCTCGCCGCTGGGGTTGCCCAACCAGCCGGTTCCGGCGTCGTCGACCCGCAGCATCCGGATCGACGAGGGCGTCTGCTGCGTCTTGTACAGCAGGAAACGGCGGCCCTCGGCGTCCTGGAACGGCGCCGGATCGATGACGCCGGCGGCGGACACCGGCCGACCCGGCACCGCGTCGTCCGCGCCGTGCGCGCTACCCGGACAGACCAGCGGGGTGTCGCCGACCGGATCGTACGGGCCGCCGATGGCGGTGGACCTCGCGACGCCGATGCACCGCTGCCCGTCCAGGTCCTTCGCCGGAGCCGAGTAGTAGAGGACCCAGCCGGCGGGGGTGCGGACCGCGTCCGGTGCCCAGACCGCCCCGCTCGCCGCCCAGCCGGGCAGCGTCCGGAGCACCGCGCCGAGATCGACCCAGGGACCCGACGCGGTGTCCCCCCGGTATGCCGGGGCCCGGCTGCCGGTGGCGAAGACGAAGAAGTTCCCGTCGTGCTGCACGACCCCCGGGTCGGCGACGCCCCCCGGCGGGGCGTAGACGGGTTGCGGGGCGGCTGCCGTGGCCGGCGTGGCACCACCGCCGACCAGGCTGAGCGCGGCAGCGACGGCGGCGGCCAGCAGCGGTCGCCAGGTCCTTCGTGGAGACACCGCACTCCTTCGGGGGACGGGACGCGCCGAAACGGTGCCTAGGTATTCATGATGATGACTTCTTTGCCCGTTAGTGTCTACGTCCGGAACGGCGTCGGCGTCGCGCGCGACGTCCCGTCCGGAACGGCAGCGAGGGGGAAGCGTCGATGCGGAGCGCAGGACGGTGGTTGGCCCGCGGCGCGGGTGCTCTGGTCGGCTCGGTCGTGCTGGTGGCCGGTCTGCTGCCCGCGCCCCCGGCAGCCGCGGCGAACGCGACCTTCAGGGTGGCGACGTTGAACATCCTCTACGAGCTGACCCAGGCCCAGTTCGTCGAGGACCTGCAACTGATCACCTCGAAGGCGGACCTGGTCGGCCTCAACGAGGTGGGCGGCCGGAAGGCGTACCTGCAGGACTGGGCCGCCGCGAACGGTTGGTGGCTGTACGCGCCCGAGCCGACGCAGGCCGCCGGGGAGGCGCTGTTGGCCCGCAAGAGCATGTTCGACGTGCTCGACAAGGACTCGGTCTTCGTGTGCGACACCAACGGGCCGGGCGAGGCGCCGCCGGCCCGCTACAACAACTGGGTCCGGTACCGGCACAAGCAGAGCGGCCGCAGCGTGTTCCACATCAATGCGCACGCCAACGCCAGCATCGAGGAGAACGGCCGCCCGGAGGACCTGCCGCGCACCAGGTGCGCCGAGAAGCAGTTCCAGGACCTCAAGAACCTGGCCGCCGTGAAGAAGGACCAGGGGCAGGTCATCGTCAGCGGCGACCTCAACGTCGACTTCAGCGCCGACCGGGCCTACGGGTACGAGAAGTTCCCGTGGAAGGTCTTCGAGGCCAACGACCTGCCCAACCTGCGATCCTGCTACAACCTCCTCGGCGAGAAGGGCAACGGGACGCACGGCAACCGGCACATCGACTACATCTACTTCTGGAAGCGCCTCGAGGAGTACCGGGAGATGTGGCTGAACGACTACGACATCGTCGGCGGGACCAACTCCGACCACAACGGCGTCGTCGCGCACTTCTCCATCGCCCTGTAGGAGCCGACCTGCGGGCCCGGCGTCGAGTGCCGGCCCGGGCCGGCGCGCGCCGCCCGGGTCACCGTTCGGACACGGGGTGTTGCTTTCGTCACCGCCGTCCGCCAGGCTGATCGCCAAGACAGCGATCTGCCGTACGGGGGCGAGGATCGATGGCTTCACTCATCACGTCCGGGTGGTATCCGCAGGTGAAGCCCGAGCACGGCCTGCACCGGCTGCCCGGCGGGCGGATCCGCATCGGCGGCTCGGTCTACGGCATCGCCGCCGAGGTGCTCGACACCACCGGCGCGATCTGGACGACGCTGCGCGCCGCCGACGGCACGCGCAGCGCCGAGGAGATCGTCGCGCGGGTCCTCGCCGCGCACCCCACCGAGTCGGCGCGGGCGGTGCGCGCCGCGCTGGACCAGTTCGCCGCCGCCGGCTACCTCGCCGACGCGGCGGCCCCCGACCCGCCGGAGCTCACCGACCGGGACCGCGAGCGCTACGACCGCAGCCGCCGCTTCCACCGGTGGATCGACCTGGTCCCGCGCGCCTCCTCCTGGGAGCCGCAGGTCGCCCTGAAGCGGGCCCGGGCCGTCGTCGTCGGGCTCGGCGGCACCGGCGGGGCCGTCGCGCTCGCCCTCGCCGCGAGCGGCGTGGGGCGGCTGCACTGCGTCGACCCCGACGTGGTCGAGCTGTCCAACCTCAACCGCCAGACCGTGTACGTCGAGGACGACATCGGCCGGCCCAAGGCGGACGTCGCCGTCGCCCGGCTGCGCCGGCTCAACTCCGACATCGACGTCACCGGCGAGCAGGCGGAGGTACGCGGGGCGGCCGACCTGCGGCGGCTGGTCGCCGACCGCGACGTGCTGGTGCTCTGCGCCGACCGGCCGGGCGCCATCCGGGCCTGGGCCAACCGGGTCTGCCTGGACACCGGCACCCCGTGGGTCGACGCCGGCTACCACGGGCCGGTGGTGACGGCGGCGGCCTACCTGCCCGGGCTCGGCCCCTGCTACGAGTGCTTCTGGCTGGCCGAGCACGACAAGCGCCGCCGCGACGACCCGGCCGCCGAGTACACGGTGGAGCGGGAGAGCAGCAGCGCGGTCAGCGCCGCCTCCGCCGGGCTCTCCGGCCACCTCGCCGCCCACCTGGCGTCGGCGCTGCTCACCGGCGTGCCGGCCGTGCGCCCCGGGCAGCTCCAGGGGATCAACCTCGTCGCCGCCGACCAGCACTTCCTCATCGCCCACCCGCCGCACCCACGCTGCCCGGCCGGCTGCGGCGGCGAAGCGGTCGACGCGGTGGTCGCCACCGGCCGGGCGCCGCGCCGGTGAGCGTCGAGGTGGCCGGCTCCTGCCGGGTCCTGCTGCACGAGCTGCGCGTCCGCCCCGACGGCGACGAGTGGATCGTCGGGCGGGTCGAGACCGGCGACTTCGTCGCCGTGCCCGAGATCGCGGCGGCCGCCCTGCGGCTGCTCGGGTCGGGGCACAGCGTCGACGAGACCCACCGGCGGCTGCGCGCCGAGCGGGGACGCGCCGTCGACGTCGCCGGGTTCGTCCGCGACCTGGTCGGGCTGGGCTTCGTCGCCGCCGTCGACGGCCGGCCGCTGCCCGGCGCGCCGGTGCCCGCGCCGACGCTGCCCCGGCTGCGCCCACGGCACGTGCGGTGGCTGGTCGCCCGCCCCGTCGCCGTCGCGGCCCTGGCGGTGACCGTGGCCGCCGTGGTGACGACGCTGCTCACCCCCGACGTCCTGCCGGGCCACCGCGACCTGC
Organism: Micromonospora carbonacea; assembly: GCF_014205165.1. Lineage (NCBI taxonomy): Bacteria > Bacillati > Actinomycetota > Actinomycetes > Micromonosporales > Micromonosporaceae > Micromonospora > Micromonospora carbonacea. The sequence continues at coordinate 2,719,508 of NZ_JACHMZ010000001.1, forward strand.
TGTGGAGCCCGCACGCCAGCCTCGTGCTGGCCGGCAACGCGGCCGTCGCCTGGTCGATCATCCTGCTGCACGAGCTGGCGCACCTGCTGACCGCGCGGGCCCACGGGGTGCCGGGCCGGCTGGGCCTGGGCACCCGGCTGCAGTTCCTGGTCGCGCAGACCGACGTGAGCGGCATCTGGGCCGCGCCCCGGTCGGCCCGGCTCACCGTCTACCTCTCCGGCATGGCCGTCAACGTCGTCGTCGCGTCCGTGGCCGTGCTCGTGCGGGCCGCCGCCGCGCCGGGCGGCGAGGTCGACCGGGCCGCCGCCGTGGTGCTGCTGCTCGCCGTGCTGCCGCTGCCGGTGCAGTTCCTCGTCTTCATGCGCACCGACGTCTACTTCGTCCTGCAGGACGTCGCGGGCGCGCGCAACCTCTACGCCGACGGCGCCGCGTACGCCCGGTGGTGGCTGCGGCGGGCGGCCCGCCGGCCGGGCCGCGACCCGAGCCTGGCGCTGCCCGCCCGGGAACGCCGGGCCGTCCGCTGGTACGCGTTGCTGCTGGTCGTCGGCACCGCCGCCTGCCTCGCCGTGGCCGCCACCGTCACCGTGCCGTTCACCCTGGCGCTGCTCGCCGACGCCGCCGGCGGCCTGCGCCCGGGCGGCGACCCGGTCGACCGGTTCGACGCCGCCGTCACCGCCGCCGTGCTCGGCGGCTCCTGGGCGGTGTGGTGCTGGGCGTGGTGGCGGCGGCACGGTCGGCGGCTGCGCACCCTTCGCCGCGCCCGCCGTGCCGTGCCCGTGGCGGGGCCGGCCGGCCACCAGTCGACGGGAGGGAGGTGAGCGGCGTGGAGCAGATCGTCATTCGGAAGCTGGACAAGGTGGAGACGACCAGTGCGAGCAACCCCAGCGGCAACTGAGCCGGGGCCCGGCCGGCGCGCCGCCGGCGTGCCGGTGTCGGCGGCGCGGCGGCCACGGCTGCCGTCGGCCGCCCCGCCGCCGCGCCCACCCCGCCCCGGGCGTCGGCCCCCACCACCCTGATCCACCTCGCCCCACCACCCCCACCACCACCTCGCCCCACCATCCCGCCCCTCCGACCCGATCGACGAGACAGGGACCAGCCGTGCCGGAGACCAGCCCACGCATCGCCCGCCTGCTGCACGACCTGCGCGCCGGCGGCACACAGGCGCTCGCCGACTTCTGGCGGGAGGTCGCCGCCCGGGGCACGCCCCTGATCGAGCAGGTCGACGGCGACAGCGCCCTGGTGACCTTCCTGTGGCGGGGGGAGGCGGCCCAGACCACCACCGGCTGGGGCATCGACCTGGCGTTGCGCCGCGTCCCGGGCACCGACCTGTGGCACGGCTCGCAGCGGCTTCCGGTCGACCTGCGCACCATCTACTTCCTGCGGCACGGCTCGCCGGAGCTGCCGACCGACGCCACCGGCCGGGGCCCCACCCACCTCGACGTGTTCAACCACCACCCGTTCCGGCTGCCCGCCGACCCCGCCGACCCCAACGACCGGGAGCTGTGGACGTCCCTGCTGGAGCTGCCGAAGGCCCCCGACGAGCCCTGGATCCGGCACCACCCCGGCGTGCCCCGGGGGACCGTGCTGACCACCGGCGTGCGCACCGCCGCCTGGGGCGGCCGCCGCCGCGTCGCGGTCTACCGGCCGGCGGTCCCGGCCACCGGGCCGCTGCCGCTGCTGGTGGTCTTCGACGGCTACCTGTCCCGGGCGCTGCTGCGGGTGCCCGCGACGCTGGACAACCTGATCGCCGCCGGGCGGATCCCGCCGACCCTGGCGCTGTTCGTCTCGGCCCCCAGCGGGGCGCGCCGGATGACCGAGCTGCGCCCGTCGGCCGCGCTGCGCGCGTTCGTCACCCGGGAGCTGCTGCCCTGGGCCCGGCGGCGCTGGGCGGTCACCGACGACCCCGCCCGGCGGGTCATCGCGGGCTCGTCGCTGGGCGGGCTCGCCGCCGCGTACGTGGCGCTGGCCGCCCCCGGCGCGTTCGGCGCGGTGATCGCCCAGTCGGGCAGCTTCTGGTGGCCCGCGTCGACGCGGCCCGGCGAGCGGGAGTGGCTGACCCGCGCGTACGCCGGGTGGCCCGCCGCGCCCGTGCGGTTCTACCTGGACGTGGGGGACCGGGAGAACACCTGGCCCCGCCCCGAGCAGGTCGACCAGCTCTCCGTCAACCGCCGCTTCCGGGATCTGCTGGTCGCCCGCGGCCACCAGGTGACCTACGCGGAATACCGGGGCGGGCACGACTACGTCAACTGGCGGCGCACCTTCGCCGAGGGGCTGCTCGCCGTCCTCGGCGGCCCCTGACGCCCACCGGTCCGACGCCCACCCGGTCCGACGCCCACCGGTCCGACGTTCACCCGGTCCGGGTGCCGCCCCGCAGCACCCGGGCCACGATCGCCGGCCGCAGCAGCCGGTGCGGCGGGTCGACGAGGTTGAGCACCCGCAGGAACGCGGTGCCCAGGACCGCGTCGGTGCGCGCCGCCGCGTGCAGCCGGTGCACGTACGCGTTGATGAGCCGGACCCGCGGCGTGCGCCGCCCGGCGACCCCGGGGAACCGCAGGTCCGTGCCGACCGCGATGGACCACGGCCCGTCGATGAGCTGGCCGGCGCCCCGGAAGAACCGTCGCCGCAACCGGCGTCGGTCGCCGGCCAGCAGCCGCCGCAGCAGCAGGCCCTCGCCGGCCGCGACCGTCATGCCCTGACCGTAGACGGGGTTGAAGCTGCACAGGGCGTCGCCGAACACCAGGAACCCGTCGGGGAAGCGGCGCAGCCGCTCGTAACGCCGCCGCACGCTCGCCGGGTAGCGCATCAGCGCCGGCCCGCCCACCGGGACGGCCTCGCGCACCACCTGGCTGATCAGCGGCTGGCCCAGCGACTCGGCGAACCGGGCGTAGCCCTCGTCGTCCAGCGGCGGCTGCTCGCCGAGCACCCCGCTCAGCGCCACCGCGAAGCGGCCGTCCTCCTGGGCGGCGACGATGCCGGTGCGCGGGCGTCCCGGTACGGCGTTGGTCAACGCGCCGAGTAGGCCGTCGAGGTGGCGGGGGTCGCGCTCGTAGGTGCGGGTGACGTAGGTGACGTCGACGGTGACCCGCTGCTCGACCGGGGCCGGGTAGCCGAGCGCGGCCAGCCACGCCGGGCTGCGCGACGCCCGGCCGCAGGCGTCGACCACCAGGTCGGCGTCGAGCCGGTACGCCGCCCCGCCGCGCGGCGTCAGCAGGACCCCGGTGATCCGGCGGCGGTCGTCGGAGGCGCACAGGGCGGTCGCCTCCGCGGGCGGGCGGAAGTGGACGTTGGCCAGCCGCTCCACCCGGGCCCGCACCGTGCGCTCCAGCAGGGGGCGGCTCACGCCCACCCCGACCAGGTCGGACGCGGACCGGCGCATCAGGTGGCCGTCGTTGCACCAGTGCACCTGCCCGTTGAGGTCGACCAGCGGCGCGCCGGCGGCGTGCAGCTCGTCGCTGAGGCCGTCGAACAGCTCGTCGAGCGCCGCCCGGCCCCGGGCCAGCAGCACGTGCAGTTGCCGCGACTGGGGCACCCCGCGCCGGTGCGCGACGGCGTCGGGCAGCGCGTCGCGGTCGACGAGCGTGACGCTGTCGTACGCGTCGCTGAGCACCCGGGCGGCGATCAGCCCGGCCATGCTCGCGCCCAGCACCACGGCGGTGCCCGCTCGGCTCATGCCGCGACGGTAGCCGGCCCGGGGCGGAGCCGTCCTCTTCGAGCTTGCGCAACCGGCCCGGCGGCAGGGCAACCTCGAAGAAGCGGCGTGCGCGGATCTTGGATGGGATGAGCCCAACTCCACGCCGCCGGGACCGGGGGGCGTCGCACCCGAGGTGGTCTCGATGTACCAGCAGCCCCTGCAACCGGTGGCCGGCTCGCTCGCGCTGAGCGCCGCCTGCGCCGCGCTGCCCCTGCTCACCCTGTTCCTCCTGCTCGGGGTCGCGCGTACCCGCGCCTGGGTGGCGGCGTTCGGCGCGCTGGCCGTGGCGGTCGTCCTGGCGTGGGCGCTGTGGCGGATGCCGCTGGCGCAGACGCTGCTGGCCGCCGGGCAGGGCGCGACGTTCGCGATCTTCCCCCTGGTGTGGACGTTCGGCACGGCGATCTGGATCTACCGGATGACCGTGCACACGGGACACTTCGACACGCTGCGGCGCGGCTTCGCCCGGATCAGCGACGACCGACGCGTGCAGGCCATGGTGATCGCGTTCTGCTTCGGGTCGCTGCTGGAGGCGCTCGCCGGCCAGGGCACGCCGGTGGCCGTCACCACGGTCATGCTGCTGGCCCTCGGGTTCACCCCGGTCCGGGCGGCCACCGTGGCGCTGGTCGCCAACACGGTGCCGGCCGCGTTCGGGCCGCTCGGGCTGCCGATCACCACCCTTTCCGGGGTGACCGGGCTGCCCGCGACGGAGCTGGGCATGATGGCCGGCCGGCAGGTCCCCGTGGTGGCGGTCCTCGTCCCGCTGGTGCTGCTCCTCGTCGTCGACGGCCGCCGGGGGCTGCGGGAGCTGTGGCGTCCGGCGCTGGCCTGCGGCGTCGCGTTCGCGCTGGCCCAGTTCGCCACCACGAACTTCCTGACGGCCGCGCTCGCCGACATCGTCGCCGCCTTCGCGGGGGCGGGCGTCCTGCTGCTCGTCACCCGCCGGGCCCGCCGGCCGGTGCCCGCACCGGCCGGTGACGGCCCGCCAGAGCGCGCCGCGTCGTCGGGGTCCGCCGCGTCGCCGGCGGGCGGAGCGGGGCCCGCCGGGTCGCCGCAGGGCCCGCCGGAGGGCGGCACGTCGGCGCCCGGCCGGGCGTGGCTGGCGTACGCGCCCTACGTCACCATCGTGGCGGTCTTCGCCGTCTCCCAGGTGCCGGCCGTCAAGCGCCTGCTGGACGCCGGCACGCTCGCCGTCTCCTGGCCCGGCCTGCACGTGCTCACCGCCGCCGGCGCCCCGTCGCCCCTGTCGACCTTCCGCTTCGCCTGGCTCGCCGCGCCCGGCTCGCTGCTGCTGGTGGCCGGCCTGGTCACGATGGCGCTGCTGCGGGTCTCCCCGCGCGAGGCCGGGCGGCTCTACGGGCGCACCCTGTACGAGCTGCGCTGGGCCGTGCTGACGGTGGTCGGCCTGCTGGCGCTGTCGTTCACGATGAACGCGTCCGGGCAGATCGCCACCCTCGGCGTCTGGATGGCCGGCGCGGGCACCCTGTTCGCCGTCCTGGCCCCCGTCCTCGGCTGGCTCGGAGTCGCCCTGACCGGCTCGGACACGTCGTCGAACTCGCTGTTCGGCGCGCTCCAGGTCGCGGCGGCGCAGCGGGCCGGCCTCGACCCGGTCCTGCTCGCCGCCGCCAACGCCTCCGGCGGCACACTGGGAAAGATGATCAGCCTGCAGAACCTCACCATCGCCGCCGCGGCCGTCGGCCTCACCGGCCGGGAGGGCGACCTGTTCCGCCGGATGTTCGGCTGGAGCGTGCTGCTGCTCGCCCTGATGTGCCTGCTGGTGGGGCTTCAGGCCACGCCGCTGCTGTCCTGGATGGTGCCCTGACGGCGTCGTCCGCGTCGACCGTCGCCCGGCCGGCTCCCGGTGCCCGACGGTGCGTCCCGGCACGTTTGTCCCCGGCCAGGGCGGGAACGGCACCCGTCATGACGAAACCTCGTGTGGTGATCGTGGGGGCCGGATTCGCCGGTTACCACGCGGCGAAGACGTTGAGCCGGACCGCCCGCAACAAGGCCGAGATCGTGCTGCTGAACTCGACCGACTACTTCCTCTACCTGCCGCTGCTGCCCGAGGTGGCCGCCGGCGTGGTCGAACCCGGGCGGCTCAGCGTGCCGCTCAGCGGCACCCTCGACGGGGTGCGGGTGGTCGTCGGCGAGGCCGACCGGGTCGACCTGCAGAACCGCTGGGTCGGCTACCGGATGCCGGAGGGCGACGGCGGCCGGCTCGCGTACGACCGGCTGGTGCTCGCCGTCGGCAGCGTCAACAAGCTGCTGCCCATCCCCGGCGTGACCGAGTACGCCCACGGGTTCCGCGGCCTGCCCGAGGCGCTCTACCTGCACGACCACGTGGTCCGCCAGATCGAGCTGGCGGAGCTGACCGACGACCCCGCCGAGCAGCGGGCGCGCACCACGTTCGTGGTCGTCGGCGCCGGCTACACCGGCACGGAGGTCGCCGCCCACGGGCAGTTGTTCACCGACCGGCTGGTCGCCCAGCGGCCGCACCTCGACGTCCGGCCCCGCTGGATGCTGCTCGACGTGGCCCCCCGGGTGCTGCCGGAGCTCGACGAGCGGATGTCCCGCACCGCCGACCGGGTGCTGCGGCGGCGCGGCGTCGACGTGCGAATGGGCGTCTCCGTGTCGGAGGCCACCCCCGACGGGGTGATGCTCACCGACGGGGAGTACGTGCCCACGTGCAGCCTCGTTTGGTGCGTCGGCGTGCGCCCCGACCCGTTCGTCGCCGAGCTGGGCCTGCGTACCGAGAAGGGCCGGCTCGTGGTGGACGAGTACCTCACCGTGCCCGGCTTCCCCGAGGTGTACGCCTGCGGGGACGCGGCGGCGGTGCCCGACCTGACGCAGCCCGGGAAGATCTGCACGATGACGGCCCAGCACGCCCAGCGGCAGGGCAGGCTGGTGGCCCACAACATCGCGGCCTCCTACGGGCAGGGCCGGCGTCGCCCGTACAAGCATCACGACCTGGGCTGGGTGGTCGACCTCGGCGGCAGGGACGCGGCGGCGAACCCGCTGAAGGTCTCGCTGGCCGGCCTGCCGGCCAAGGCCGTCACCCGGGGCTACCACCTGCTGGCGATGCCGGGCAACCGGGCCCGGGTCGGGGCGGACTGGCTGCTCGACGCCGCCCTGCCCCGCCCGGCGGTGCAGCTCGGCCTGGTGCCGGCCAACGCGGTGCCGCTGGAGAGCTCGTCGCCGGAGGTTCCGGCCTACCGCCGCTGACGGACCGCCCGCGCCCGTTCGCGCCGCGCCCGTTCGCCGGCGGCCGGGCGCGGGCTCGGCCGTGAGAAGGGGCCCCTTCTCTACCGAAAGCGTTAACAAGGGGCCCTTCCTTGCACCCACCCCTGCTTGCACCTAACCCCGGCGCGGGGCGAACTCGCGCAGCAGCACCTGCCCCACGCCGACGACGGGGATGGCCAGCAGCGCGCCGGCCAGCCCGGCCAGCTCCGCCGCGAACAGCACGCTGACCAGGACGGTGAGCGGGTTCAACCGGACCGCCCGCGACATGATCAGCGGTTGCAGCAGGTGGTTCTCCACCTGCTGGTAGACCACGAAGAAGACCAGCACCACGATGCCGGCGGTGGGGGAGTGCAGGAAGCCGGCGCCCCCGGCGAGGACGGCGCCGATGGTCGCGCCCACCAGCGGCACCAGGTCGGCGACCGCCACCAGCAGCGCGATCACCCCGGCGAACGGCACCCCGGTCAGGACGAGCACCAGGAACGTCAACGCCCCGCAGATCACGCTGATCAGCAGGTTCCCGCTCAGGTAGCCGGTGACCACCCGGGAGACGCCCCAACCGACCCGGCGCGCCCGCGACGCGGGCCCGTCGCCGAGCCACCCCAGCCCCGCCGAGATCATCTTCGGGGCCTCCAGCACCATCAGGTACGCCAGCACGACCACGGTGACCAGCCCGGCGAGGGTCTCCAGCACGCTGCGGACCAGCCCCACCGTGGGATCGCGCAGCCGGTTGCCGTACTGCTGCACCTGCGCCGAGTGGCCCACCACGTACTGCCGCAGCCGCAGCCGTTCGAGCGCCTCGCCGAACGGCCCCCGGCCGGCCCGGGTCTCCCGCAGCACGTCCGGCGCCCGGTCGGCCGCGCGCCCCAGCTCGTCCAGCAGCGGCAGGACGATTCCCGCCACCAGCGCGGCGAGCAGGCCGAACGCGGCCACGAAGACCAGCAGCGTGGCCACCGTGCGACGGCGTACGAGGCGGCGCTGCAGGGCGTCGACGGGCGGTTTCAGCGCGATGGCGAAGAAGACGGCGACGACCGTCCAGGTCAGCACCCGCCGGGTGGCCCAGGCCAGGGCCAGCACGACCAGGGTCGCCAGCACCAGGCCGATGACGATGGCCGCCCGCCGGGCGGTCGCCCGGTCCTCGGCGTTCCTCATCGGGCGCGGCTACCCCGGCCGGCGCTCCGGAAACCCGGACCCGGCGTCCGCTTCGCACCGTGCTGCCCCGTTCCGCCCGGCAGCCCTTGCCCGCCACCCGGGTCTCGGTCACCCGACGCCGAGGGACGTGTCCGTGCCCGGACGCGCCCCGGCGACGAACCGGTCGAGGGCCGCGCCGTGCAGCACCTGCCCCGGCACCGGGTCGCGGGCCGCGCGCGTCGCCAGCCGGCCCACCGGCAGCCGGCCCGGCCGGCGCGCGGCGGCGAGCACCAGGTTCCCGTAGCGCCGCCCGCGCAGCATCCGCCGGTCGGCGAGCAGGCAGACGTCGGCGAACGCGGCCCGCAGGGTGGCCACCCGGGCGCGGGTGAACACCAGCGGCGGCAGGTCGGTGACGTTGACCAGGAGGATCCCGTCGGGGCGCAGCACCCGGGCGGCCTCGGCGGCGAACTCGACGCTGGCCACGTGCCCCGGCATCCGGGCGGCCCGGTAGACGTCGGTGAGGACCAGGTCGTACGCCTGCGCCGGGGCCGCCTGCACCGCCGCGCGGGCGTCGGCGACGTCGACGCGTACCCCCGGCGGTGGCGCGGGAAGTTCCCGGCGGACCAGCTCGACGACGGCCGGATCGCGCTCCACCACCAGCTGGGCCGAGCCGGGCCGGGTCGCCCCGACGTAGCGGGGCAGGGTCAGCGCGCCCCCGCCGAGGTGCAGCGCGTCGACCGGTGCGCCGGGCGGCGCGGCGAGATCGACCACGGCGGCCATCCGGCGGACGTACTCGAAGTGCAGGTGGCGGGGGTCGGCGACGTCGACGTAGGACTGGGCGACGCCCCCGGCGAGCAGGGTGCGCCCGGTGCGGCGGGCCGGGTCGGTCACGAGTTGCGGCCCGTCGGCGGCGGAGTGCATCCCGGCACCGTAGCCGGCGGGCACACCGGCACCGAAGCCGCCGGCCGGGCCGGCGGGCGCGAGGGCCCGCCGGCCCGCGCGCTCAACCGCCGGCCGTCGGGCCGAGCAGGTCGCGCAGCCCGTCCGGTACGTGCAGCGCGGCGACGAGGTCGCCGTCGTGGTCGGCCAGCGCGGCGAGCGTCGCCTCCGCCTGCCGCCGGGCCTGTTCCGGGGTACGCCCGCTGATCCGGGCGACCTCGCCGACGAAGCCCGGCAGGTCCCGGTGGCGTTCGATGCCGTCGACGGGCACCACGTCGTGCAGCTTCACGGGCACCGCCTGGAGCAGCCGCTCCCGCGCCCCCTGGTCCAGCGCCCAGGCCAGGGCGAGCACCGTCGCCTCGGCCGCGACCTTCGCCGTGTCGAAGTCGACACCTGCCCGACGGCCCACGTCGTCGACCAGCTCCCGGTAGCCGATCCCGGTCGTCGCCGGCGTCGCGCCGGGGCCACGCTCGGTCCGCGGCGTCGCGCCGGGGCCACGCTCGGGCCGGGGCCGAGTGGTGGGCGGCGGCGCGGGACCGCCCCGGGTGCTGTCCGGCTTGTGCCGTCCCGCCGGCGGCGGCCCGGCCCTCTTGCCCTGGTCAAGGTGGGTGAGCTGCTTGGAGGCGCTCAGGCTCGCACCGGTCTCGCTGGCCTGGCGGCCGCGCTCCCGGGCCTGACGTGCGAGTGCCCGGCGGCGCTGGTTGTCCCCCTCCATCTGCTTGCGCATGACACACCTCGCTCCTTCTCCGGTCCGCTGTCTCCGTCTCCTGTCTCGGCGGTCGCGTTCCCGGCCCGGTCGGACCCGAAACGGCCCCGGAACCGCCAGCTCCGGGCAGCGGTGGATACGGAACCCAGGGGCGGCGAAACCGGGCGGCGCGCGGACCGCCCCACACGCCGGCTCCGCCCCCTTGTGGCCCACATGCCGATCGATTCGGCCTCAGGCGGTGACGCATCGTGTCCGCAGGGTGGTCACGCCGGGCCCGGTGAGGTCGTCGCAGTACGCGGCCCGGCCGGCCATCGCCATGGTCAACGCCAGCGTGGTGCCGCTGACCAGCGGCCCGGTACCGGTGGCGAAGGGCCCGTCGGTCGCCTCGACCCGCAGCCCTTCGATGGCGCTGCGCCCGGCGACGGTGAAGTCCCGTCGGGCGTAACACCGGGCGACGGGTGTGACGGCCTCGACCCGCGGCGTACGGTCGAGGCCGAGGGGACGCCGGATGTCCTGGGCGTGCACGATCACCTCACCGAGCCACGCCTGCGTCGGGCCGAAGGTGGACGTGGTGCTGTCGACGACCCGCCGGAACCGCGCCAGGGTCTCGGCCGGGCCGGCGCCCCGGTGCTCGGCCAGGCGTCGGTCGTTGTGCCGATCGAAGTCGAACCGGGCGCCCAGCACACTGGCCACCCAGCGTGCCCGGCCGACGCTCGCCGCTGCCGTGAGGTGGGCGACCACCTCCTCCACCGTCCATCGATCGCACAGCGACCGGGAGGCCCACTGCGCCGCGTCGAGCGCGGCGAGATCGTCGGCGAGCGCGGCACGCTCGGCGTGCGCGAGGGCCCACAGGGCCTCTCGGGCCAGGGTGTCAGACATGGAACCTCCGGGATCACGGGCCAGTCGGCTTCAGGGAAGACTCCGCGCCGATGCCAAACTGATCGCGACCGCCCTGCCTCGTGCCTGTCCCGCCTCGCCCGGCCCCGGTGATCAAGAAAGTGCGTCAGCCCGTGCCGCTCGCGGCGTCGGCGGCGGCTGACGAGCCATGCCCGGTGGCGAGCACCTCGGCGAGGCCCGTGCGGTCGAGCAGCTGTTGCAGCTGGCCGCTCGTGCCGGTCAACCGGACCGGCCCGGTGCCGTTGCGGTGGATCACCACGAGCGCGCTCAGGCCGGAGGAGTCGCAGAGGGTGATCCCGCCGAGGTCGATCTCCAGCTCGGCGCAGCCGTCGCGGCGCACCCCCTCGGCGGCCTCCACCAGCTCCGGCGCGGTGTCGTAGTCCAGCTCGCCGGCCAGCCGAAGCCGGGCGCGCCCGGCGGCGAGCCGGCTCACCTCGATGGTCAACAGCGGGGCTGGCATGTCTCCATGTTCCCAGCCTACGGTGATCGACAAACGCCGGGGGGTTTCAGGCGGACGCCGCCGACCGGTGCGCACCGGACGCTCCGGCGGACTGCTCGCCGCCGGGCAGCGGGCGGGCGAGCAGCCCGGTGACGCCGGTCATGTCGAGGATGGTCGCCAGGAAGCGGGGCGTCGAGCGCAGCCGCAGGATGGTGCCGCTCTGCTGCCCCTCCCGCCAGGCGTGCACGATCACCGACAGCCCGGTGCTGTCGATGAACTGCAGGTCGGCGAAGTCGAGCACGAGCACCGGCGGACGCTCGGCGAGCTGCCGGTCCACCTCGTGCCGCAGCGGCGCGGCGGTGGTGAAGGCGAGGTCACCGCCGACCCGGATGAGGGGCGCGCCGGGATCGCTCGCATCGACGGACATGGTCAGCGGGGTCGCCTCGGGTTTCCTCCCCTGGGGTGCCACGATCACGCCTTTCCGCAGGGCTGCCGGTCGGGGCAGGTTCGTCTCGGATCGTAACAATCCCCGGCCGATGCCGCCTGTCGAGAGCGATTCGGCAGCTCAGGGCAGCGTGGGGTGGCGGTGCCGGCGGACCGGCGTAGGGTGGGGTGAGGAGATTGGACCACATACGCCGTTTCCGGCAGCCCGCGGGTGTCGGCCGGGTGTCGAGAGGGAGTGGGGCTCAGCTGGTGACTGCTGCCGACGTCAGGGACTGGGACCCGGGCGACGGACGGATCTCCACGCCGAGTGCCGCCCGGGCTCCGGCTTGGTCCGCCGACGTTCCGGTGCGTCCGCCCGCCGCGCTGCCGCCCCTGGCCCCCGACCGGGGGCCGCCCGCGCCCGACTGGGCGGAGGTCGTCGAGCACTTCCGCGAGGGCCTGATCGTCTGCGACGCCGACGGCGTGGTGCGCCAGCTGAGCCCGGTCGCCGAGCGGCTGCTGCCCGAGGTGACCGTCGGCGAGCTGCTCGCCGCGTCCGGGGTGGCGGGCCTGCGTACGCCGCCGGTCGGTGGCGAGTTCGGCCACCGGGGCCGCCGGCTGCGCGTCCGCGAGGTGCCGCTGTCCGCCGCCCGGAGCTGCCACTACGTCGAGGACGTCACCGAGAGCGTCACCCGGGCCGACGCGCTGCTGGCCGAGCGGGCCCGCTCGGCCTTCCTGGCCGTGGTGGGGGAGAAGCTCGGCAACCCGCTGCACCCCGACCGGGCGGCCGCGGCCGTGGTCCGGCTCGCCGTGCCGGCCATCGCCGAGGTGGCCGTGCTGGTGCTCGCCCCGCGCTCCGGCCGGGCCCGCTGGTGGCGGGCCGCCCGGACCGACGACGAGACGCCGAGCGTGGACAGCGGCGTGCTCGACGCCGTCGACCTGCCGGCGGCCATCGACGAGGGGCTCGCCGGCGGCGAGCCGCACACGCTGGACTGGCTGGTCGAGCAGGCGGTCGAGGCGGGCTGGCTGCCCGGCCTGGACGCCGTCGACGTGAGCGTGCGCGTGGTGCCGCTGCCCGGCCGGGACCTGCCGGCGGGCGCGCTGCTCGTCGCCCGGCGCTCGGCCCGCTACTACGACGAGGCCGACGTCGACCTGGTCCGCGCGTTCGCGGCCCGGGCGGGCGCGGCGCTCACCACCGCCGTGCTCTACCGCGACCAGGCCGAGGTCGCCGACACCCTCCAGGCCAGCCTGCTGCCGGTGGAGCCGGCCGAGGTGCCCGGCGTGCAGTGGGGCACGGCCTACCGGCCGGCGCAGGCGGGGCTGCGCATCGGCGGCGACTTCTACGGTTCACACCGGCTGCCCGACGGCGGCGCGGTGTTCTTCCTCGGCGACGTCTCCGGCAAGGGCGTCGAGGCGGCCGTCTTCACCGGCCAGCTGCGCCAGTGCCTACAGGCGCTGCACCGGGTGGAGTCGCACCCCGCCCGGCTGCTGCGGCTGCTCAACGACGCGCTCCTGGAGACCACCCTGGCGCACGGGCAGGGCCGCTTCGCGACCATGGTGCTCGGGGTGGTGCGCCCCCGGCGCGACGGCGGCCTGACCCTGGCCATGTCCGGCGGCGGCCACCTGCCGCCGCTGGTGCTGCGCTCCTCCGGCGAGGTGGAGACGGTCGCCCTGAGGGGCATGTTGATCGGGGTGGTGCCCGACCCGCGCATCGGGGAGGTGACCGTCGAGCTGGCGCCGGGCGAGACGTGCCTGCTCTACAGCGACGGGGTGACCGAGGCCCGGGGCGGCCGGCGCGGCGACGAGCAGTTCGGCGCCGACCGGCTGCTGCACGCGCTCGGCGGCTGCCACCGGATGCCCGCCCCGGCCCTGGCCGAACGCGTGGAGCAGGTGACCTGCGACTGGCTGGCCCACGGCGACCACGACGACATAGCGGTGCTCGCGCTGCGGGCGACCGGGCCGCAGAGCCGCCCGGCCCGGCACCTGCACGCGGTGCCGACGCTGCCTGAGACCACCCGCCCACGCCCCTGAGCGCCCCGCCGCCCCGGCCGCATCGTCACCTCGCCCGACCGCCCCCGCCCCACCGCCGCCCCGGCCCACCGCCCCCGCCCGACCGCCATCCAGCCCGCCGGCCAGCCGACCGAAGGAGAGCACCGCGTGACCGTCCCCGCCGCCGTCGGCTCTCCGGCCGACGCCTGTCCCGGCTTCCTGCTGGCGTTGGAGTCCGCCGACGAGTACGCGGCGATCGAGACCGCCCTCGGGCTGGTCGACGCCGGGGTGCCGGCCGAACGGGTGCTGCTGGAGCTGGTGGCGCCCGCGCAGGTCGAGGTGGGCCTGCGGTGGGCGAGCAACGCGTGGAGCGTCGCCCAGGAGCACGCGGCCACCCACATCAGCGAGCGGGTGGTGGCGGCCGTCGCGGCCCGGGTCGACCCGCGTCCCACCCGGGGCCGGATCGTGGTGGCCTGTATGGACGGCGAGTGGCACTCCCTGCCGCCCCGGCTGGTCGCCGAGGTGCTGCGGCTGCGCGGCTGGCAGGTCACGTTCCTCGGGGCCAGCGTCCCGGCGGCGCACCTGGTGTCGTACCTGCACCGGCACGACGCGCACGCCGTGGCGTTGGCCTGCGCGTTGCCGATGCGGCTGCCGCACGCGCACCGCATGGTCGAGGCGTGCCGCCGCTCCGACGTGCCGGTGGTGGTCGGCGGGCGCGGCTTCGGCGGGGACGGGCGGTGGGCCCGCCGGCTCGGGGTGGCGTGGGCGCCCGACGCGCCGGGGGCCGCCGACCTGGTCGCCGACGAGCGGGCCCTGCGCCGGGTCCCCCCGGCCGACCTGGCCCACCTCGCCGACGACGAGTACCCGAGCCTCGTCAAGCGGCGGGCCGCGCTGATCGACAGCGCCCTGGCCGACCTGCGTGCGGGGCGGGTGCCGGGGGTACGCGAGTACGACGCGGTCCAGCTCGACTCGACCGTCAGCGACCTCGGCCACATCGTGGACTTCCTCGCCGCCGCCGTCTTCGTCGACGACGGCACGCTGTTCACCGAGTTCGTCGAGTGGCTGACCGGCATCCTGGTCAGTCGGGGGGTGCCCGCCGGGGCGATCGCCCTCACCCTCGGCCACTTCGCGGGTGCGCTGCGGGACTTCCCGCGCGCGGCGGGATTCCTGGGCGCCGGGCTGACGCTGCTCGACCAGCGGGCCGGGGCCTCGGCGCGGTGACCACGGCCTGCCGGGGTCCGGCGCAACCCTGCTTATACTTGCTCCACTGCAAGCATTCGGCTGCGGTGAAGCGAGAGGGACCACGTTGACGTTCACCGTCACGTACGCCCAGCGGGACGGCGGCGGGGCGTTCCTGCGACTCGCCGGCGAGCTCGACATGAGCACCGCGCCGGAGCTCACGGCGGTGCTCGACCGGCTCACCGAGCAGGGGGAACGGCACCTGTTGGTCGACCTCGCCGAGCTGACCTTCTGCGACTCCACCGGCATCGCCGCCTTCGTCCGGGGCGACAACCGGGCCACCGCCCGGGGCGGGTGGTTGCGGGTCACCGGCGCGACCGGCCGGGTCGAGCGGGTGCTGCGGTTGACAGGGCTGGCGGAGGTGCTGGGCTACCCTCCCGACACGGGCCACCCGACGGCGCGGTCCGCTCCGTGATGGGCTAGATTTCCCCGCCAGCAGGCGATCGCGAGGTCGCCGTCCGTGTCAATCCGAGGCAGGTTCCCATGGCTGGAAGCACCCCCGGCCCCGTCCGTATCCTCGTGGTCGACGACGACCCGGGCGACGTCCTGATGATCGAGGAGGCCCTCGCCGACTCCGACGTCGACAAGGTGATCGACGTGGTCAGCGACGGCCAGGAGGCGATGGAGTTCCTGCGTCGGACCGGCCGGCACACCGAGGCCCACCGGCCGGACGTGATCCTGCTCGACCTGAACATGCCCCGGATGGACGGGCGGCAGGTGCTCGGCGAGGTCAAGCAGGACGACGACCTGCGGACCATCCCGATCGTGGTGCTCACCACCTCCAACGCCGACACCGACATCGTGGGCAGCTACACCCTCCAGGCCAACGCGTACGTGACCAAGCCGATCGACCTGGACGACTTCAACGACGTGGTGCGCCGCATCGACGAGTTCTTCGGCCGTGTCGTGGTGCTGCCCAAGCGGGTCTGACGGCCCGCGCCCCGGGCTGACGCCCCACCCCGCACCCCCGGGCCGACGCCCGCTCGGGGCGTCGCCGCTCGGATGCTGAACATTTTTCCCGAACGCCCGCGTCGCCCGCCCGCGCCGCCGAGGATCTCAGGTGGGGAAGAAACACCGGCGGCCTGGGGGGCGACAGCATGAGGTTCTCCGTCGTGGAGTTCGGCTACGACCGGCGGCAGGTCGACGCCTGTCTCGATCAGCTCGCGGTCCGGTTGAGCCGGCTGGCGGCGTGCGCGGAGGGCGCGGCGGGGGCGGGCCGGGACTGGGACCGGTTCCGGGACGAGGCGACCCGCCTGTGCGAGCTGGTCGAGCATCGGCCCGAGCTGGCCGCCGGGGCCGACGGCGCGCGGGCGGCGCTGGGCGACGTCGAGCGGGAGGCCGCCGAGATCCTGGCGCAGGCCCGGTTCGAGCTGGACGCGGCCCGCGAGGAGGCCCGGCGCGTGCGCGAGCAGGTGTATGCCGATGCGCTGAGCGCCCGCCGGGACTTCGAGGCGGCCCTGGCCGCGCGCCGTCGCCGCGAGGCCCGGGTGGACGGGATCCTCGCCGGGCCGGTCGTGGCGGCGGACACGCCCACGGCCGCGGCGGCGGTGCCGAGCGCCGGGGTGCCGACGACCCGGGTCGCCGCCGGCCTCGACGTCGAGCCCCCGGGCGACTGGGGCAGCCGGGTCGCCTGAGCCGGCTCAGGTCAGCGCCGCCACGACCGTGGTGGCCCGCTCCTCGTGCTGCGCGTACGCGTCGGGGAAGGCCGAGATCTGCACGGCCTGGGCGGCGGCGGTCACGCTCATCTCCTCCCAGCCGGGCACCTCCAGCAGTGCCTCGTAGAAGGCGCGGGCCGCGTACGCGGGGCGCATCAGGTCCCGCACGGTGCCCCAGCCGCTGCTCGGGCGCTGCTGGAACAGCCCGACCGAGTCGTGGTCGGAGCCGCTGCCCTGGTGCGGGTAGTTCGCGGACTCGGGGAGCACGTCGCTGGCCAGGTTGTGCAGGTTGCTCTCCTGCATGGCGGTGGCCACCGCGACGACGAGGCCCCGGCGGGGCAGCTTCATGTCCCGGCCCACGTCGACGATGGTCTTCGCGTTGTCCATCTGGAGCTGGTTGAGCCCGGCGACGGGCCGGGGGCGCGCCGGCCTGACGGGCTTCGGCTTCGGCTTGCGGGTGGCGCTCGGGCTGGGCTTCGCCGTCGGGCTGGGCGGGACGGTCACCGGGGCCGCCGGGGAGCGGTCGAGGGAGCGGGAGGCGCGCTGCTCGGCCTCGGCGGCGGCCGCGGCCCGGTCGGCGAGGGCGTCCTGGACCGGCTCCGCGGGGTCGTCGGCCTGGCGGGCCCCGGCGAACGCGGCGACGCCGAGGCAGCAGCTCACCCCGGTGACCAGCGCCGCACGCACCGGCGTGGACCTCAGCAGCGTGCGCCGGGGCGGCTCGGGACGCCGGTGCCGGCCCGCCACCCGTTCGGTGGGGGCGGTGTCGGCCGGTCGGCCACCCGGTCGGTCGTGGGCCTGCTGCGGTTCGGCGAAGTCGTAGGGACGCACCCGCCGAGGCTAGATAGTCGACCGCGCCCTGCCACCGGGGTGGTTGGTGGCATGCGTCACATTTTGCGGTTCTCCACTCGGACGAGCACGCCGAGAAGGTCCGAAACCCGGATAGACACCGCCAATGGCTTATTTGCGGTATTACCGATTCAGTGCAGGGAAAGGGATGGGGTCGGCGGGTGTGCCGCGCGGTCGCCTGGCGACGCCCGGCTCGGGCGTTCGGGCGATGGGCCGATGCCCGACCGGGCGAGTCCACCCGGGGCGACCGGCGCGGCACCCGGCGTTCGCGCCCGTGGTCAGCCGCGCCCGTTGTCGGCGGGCGTGACCGTCAGCCGGTGCCGGCTGTTGTCGCCACTGGAGAACGGCCACAACCGGTCGGCGTACGCGACCAGCTCGGCGAGCTGCTGCCGGCTCAGCCCGGCGGAGGAGATCGAGGCGTGCACGTCGGCGCGGTAGCGCCCGTCGTCGTCGCGCCCCAGCCTCGCCTCCGCGCGCACCTGCACCGTGTGCGCCTCGTCGGTGATCTGCCCGGCCGCCTCCACCGCGGCGTGGTGCAGGCAGGACGCGAACGCCGCCGCCAGCAGCTGCTCCGGCGTCAGCCCCGTGCAGTGCGGCGCCAGCGGGGAGGCCAGCGCGGTGGACAGCCCGCCGTCGTCGGTGCGGACGTGGCCGCCCTCGGCGGTGGCGGTGGCCTCGTGCAGCCAGGAACTCGGATCCGGCATGACGTCCCCCCTCAGTCACCCGCCCGGCTACCCGACGCGCGTCCGGCGAAACCGGGGCGCCCGCCCACCGTCGCCGCCTGGGTCGCCTCGGCCGCCGCCTCCCGGGTCCACGGGGACACCCCGGCGTCGCCGCGCTGCCTCGGCGGGACCGTGGCGAGCATCGGCACGTACACCCGGGCGTCGACCGCCTCGGCCAGCAGCAGCGCCGCCATCAGGCTGCTCGGCCGCCGCGCCGGATCGTCGGCCATCAGCTGCCGGCACAGCCCGGCCACCTCCGCCGGCAGGCCGTCGATCGGCGGCAGCGGCTCGGCCGGTCGCCGGCGGCGCGCCCCCAGCAGCTCGCTGGTGCTGTCGGCCGGGTACGGCAGCCGCCCGGCGAGGCAGTAGTGCAGCAGCACCCCGAGGGCGTACATGTCGGCGGCCGGGGTGGCCGGCTGCCGGTCGAGCTGCTCGGGAGCCAGGTAGGCGGGGGTGCCCACCACGATGCCGGCCGGCGTCTCGTCCGGCGCGCCGGCCGGGGTGGCGATGCCGAAGTCCAGGACCTTCACCCCGCACGGGGTGAGGATGACGTTGGCCGGCTTCACGTCCCGGTGGACGATCCCGTGCGCGTGGGCGGCGGCCAGCGCCGCGGCGATCTCGGCGCAGACGCGGACCGCGATGCGCCAGTCCAGCGGCCCGGCGCGCAGGTGCGCCGCCAGGGTCTCGCCCTCGGCCAGCTCCATCACGATGTACGGCGCCGGCCGGCCCAACAGGGCCGGGGCCGTGCCGAAGTCGTGCACGCTGGCCACGTTCGGGTGCACCAGCCGGGCCGCCGAGCGGGCCTCGGCCCGGATCCGCTCGACCGGGACCTCGTCGTGCCCGGGGGAGATGAGCTTCACCGCGACCGGCCGGTCCAGCACGGCGTCGTGGGCCCGCCACACCTCGGACATCCCGCCGACGCCGATGCGCTGTTCGAGCTGGTACCGCCCGTCCAGCGTCCTCATCGACCGCTCCTCGTCGCTCGCCCGACGCCGCCCGTCGCCGGCGGCGCTGCCTGCCCCGATACCCGGCTCCCGAGCTGGGCAAACCGCCGGGGGTGTCGCCCCGGCGGGAACCGCCCCGGCCGCCGGCCGCCCCGTCAACGGACCAGGACCGCCGTCGCGCGGCCCGGCGTCGGGTAGGCGGCACCGTCGCCGATCCGCTCGGCGAGCCAGTCCGGGCCGTGCGGGCCGTGGGCGAGCGCCCCGACGGCGAGCGTCGCGGCGCGGACCGCGTCCGGGGCGACCACCGTGACCGACGCCCACGGCGAGACCGGCGGCGCGCCCGTGCGGGGGTCCAGCACGCCACCGTCGACCCGCACGTCGGCCGTGGCCAGGCCACCGCCGGTGAGCGCGACGATCCGCCCGCCGGTGGCGACCGGCCAGCCGTCCGCCGGGGCGGGGCCGGCGACGGCGACCCGGTTCCCGACGCCGACCAGCACCCCCGCGCCGGTGCGGGCCGCGACCCGGTGCGCGGAGCGCCGCGCGAGCTGGGCGGTCGCCGTGGCGGCCAGGCCCAGCGGCAGGGTCGGCGGCAGGGCCAGCAGGTCCCCGGCGAGCGTCACCGCCCGCCAGTTCGCCACCGGGGGCGGCCCGGCCGGCGCGCCGCCACCGCAGGCGGGCACCAGCCCCGGCGAGGGTCGGCGGCGCAGCCGGGCCGCCTCGACCGTGGGGTCCACCGCCCCGTCGCTGGCCTCGGCCGCGTCGAGCGCGACGCCGACGAGGTCCCGCAGCAGCGGGCCGACCGGCACCGGCCGGCCGGCGGCCCGCAGCGCCCGGCCCAGCGCGGCCTCGCCGCGACGCAGGCCGGCCAGCAGCAGTGTCAGCTCCCGGCGGGCCGCCGGCAGCGCGTGCCGGTCGGTCGCCGCCACCCGCACCGGCCGTCCCCGGTGCGTCCAGCGGCTCTCCCAGGTGTGGCCCGGTTCCCTGTCCATGCCGAGCAGCCTGCCGACCCTGGCTGGACCGGGGTTGGGGCGCCGCTGTGCCCGTGCTGTGCGCCGGCGGGCCCCGATCGGGCCCCGGCCGAGTCGCACAGCTGCTACACAGGATCTGCTGGGGTGGGGCACAGCGGGCGTGCCCACGATGGGGGGCATGGTCATGGAGGGGCAGGCCGCGCAGGGCCGCATCGAGCTGCGCCGACCGGACGGCGAACCCGTCCGGGTGCTGGTGGTCGACGACGAGCCCACGCTCACCGACCTGCTCTCCATGGCCCTGCGCTACGAGGGCTGGCAGGTCCGCACCGCCGGCAACGGGATGGCGGCGCTGAGCACCGCCCGCCAGTTCCAACCCGACGCGGTGGTGCTCGACGTGATGCTGCCCGACCTCGACGGCTTCCAGGTGCTGCGCCGGCTGCGCGAGCACACCCCGACCGTGCCGGTGCTCTTCCTCACCGCCCGCGACGCGGTGGAGGAGCGCATCGCCGGGCTCACCGTCGGCGGCGACGACTACGTCACCAAGCCGTTCAGCCTGGAGGAGGTGATCGCCCGCCTGCGGGCGCTGCTGCGCCGCTCGGGCTTCGCGATCGCCACCCGGGAGGACGCCGTGCTGACCGTCGGCGACCTCAGCCTCGACGAGGACAGCCACGAGGTGCGCCGCGGCGACCAGTTGATCACCCTCACGGCCACCGAGTTCGAGCTGCTGCGCTACCTCATGCGCAACCCCCGCCGGGTGCTGAGCAAGGCGCAGATCCTCGACCACGTCTGGAACTACGACTTCGGCGGGCAGGCCAACGTCGTCGAGCTCTACATCTCGTACCTGCGGAAGAAGATCGACGTCGGGCGGGCGCCGATGATCCACACGCTGCGCGGCGCGGGGTATGTCCTCAAACCCGCGGACTGACCGGGCGCGCCGCTGGCTGGCCGGCTGGTCCCTGCGCACCCGGCTGGTGGTGACCGTGGTGGCGCTGCTCGCCTTCGTCAGCGTCGGCATCGGCGCGCTGACCACGGTGGCGCTGCACCACTTCCTGATCGCCCAGGTCGACGACCAGCTCACCTTCGACCAGCGTCGGCGCGGCGGGGACCGGCCACCGTGGTTCACCAACCCGCCCCCGTCGTCGCAGCGTCCCGTCGAGCTGCCGCCCGGCCTCCCGGACGGCTCGATCGCCGCCCGGGTCGTCGACGGCCGCATCCAGTCGGCGAGCACCCGCACCGTGGCCGGCGCGACCGAGCAGCTCGCCACCGACGCGGCCGCCCCGCTGGCCGGGCTCACGCCCGACGGCCGCCCCCGCACCGTCGACCTCGGCGAGCGGGGTGACTACCGGGCGATGGCCCGCCAGTACGTCGACGGGCAGACCCTGGTCTTCGCCCTGCCGCTGGCGGGCGTCGAGGAGACGGTCTGGTGGATGGTGCTGGCCCAGGCCGGCGTCGCCGCCGCCGGCCTGCTCGTCGCCGGCAGCCTCGGCGCGCTCATCGTCCAGGCCACCCTGCGCCCGCTGCGCCGGGTCGCCGCCACCGCCACCCGCGTCACCGAGCTGCCCCTGGACCGGGGCGAGGTGGCCCTGTCGGTGCGGGTGCCGGCCGCCGACACCGACCCGCGCACCGAGGTCGGCCAGGTCGGCGGCGCGCTCAACCGGATGCTCGGGCACGTCGCCGCCGCGCTCGCCGCCCGGCAGGCCAGCGAGACGCGGGTACGCCAGTTCGTCGCCGACGCCAGCCACGAGCTGCGCACCCCCCTCGCCGCCATCCGGGGCTACGCCGAGGTCGCCCGCCGGGGCCGCGACCGCGTCCCGCCGGACGTGGCGCACGCGCTGCGCCGGGTCGAGTCGGAGAGCACCCGGATGACCAGCCTCGTCGACGACCTGCTGCTGCTGGCCCGGCTCGACTCCGGCCGGCCCCTCGCCGTCGAGCCGGTGGACCTGACCGTCCTCGTCGTCGACGCGGTCAGCGACGCCCACGTCGCCGGCCCCGAGCACCGCTGGCAGCTCGACCTGCCCGAGGCGGAGCTGCTGGTGCCGGGCGACGCCGCCCGGCTGCACCAGGTGGTGGCGAACCTGCTGGCCAACGCCCGGGTGCACACCCCGCCCGGCACGACCGTCACCGCCCGGCTCGCCGCCGAGCCCGACGGGGTCGCGCTCACCGTCACCGACGACGGCCCCGGCATCCCGCCCGAACTGCAGGGCGAGGTCTTCGAACGCTTCGCCCGGGGCGACAGCTCCCGCTCGCGCGCCCACGGCAGCACCGGCCTGGGGCTGGCCATCGTGGCCGCCGTGGTGGACGCCCACCACGGCCGGGTCGAGGTGTCCAGCCGCCCCGGTCGCACGACGTTCACCGTCGTGTTGCCGGCGTTCACGGACCCCACAGCCACCGCATAGGCCGCCCACGGCCCGTCGCCAGTGGGGTCGCGCAGAGTGGCCGGCATGGACAAGACAGAGAGCCTGCTGACCCTGCCCGCGCCGGCGCCGACCGGCCCCACGCCGACGGCCGCCACGGCCGATGCCGGCCCGCCGGCGCGCGGGCGGCCCAACCCCGCCTGGGTACGCCCGGCGCTGGCGGCCCTGCTGCTGGCCACCGCGCTGCTCTACCTGTGGGGGCTGGGCGCGTCCGGCTGGGCCAACTCGTTCTACTCGGCCGCCGCCCAGGCCGGCTCGCAGAGCTGGAAGGCGTTCTTCTACGGCTCGTCGGACGCGGCGAACTCGATCACCGTCGACAAGACCCCGGCGTCGCTGTGGCTGATGGCGCTGTCGGTGCGCGTCTTCGGCCTGAACAGCTGGGCGATCCTCGTCCCGCAGGCCCTGCTCGGCGTCGCCTCCGTCGGCGTGCTGTTCGCCACCGTCCGCCGCTGGCACGGCCCGGCGGCCGGCCTGATCGCCGGCGCGGTCCTCGCCGTCACCCCGGTGGCGACGCTGATGTTCCGCTTCAACAACCCCGACGCCCTGCTCGTGCTGCTGCTGATCGGCGCCGCGTACGCCACCGTCCGGGCGGTGGAGACCGCCAGCACCCGGTGGATCGTCCTCGCGGGAGCGTTGGTCGGCTTCGGCTTCCTCACCAAGATGCTCCAGGCGTTCCTGGTGATCCCGGTCTTCGCGGGGGTGTACCTGCTGGCCGCGCCCACCGGCTTCTGGCGGCGGGTACGGCAGGTGCTGGCCGCCGGCCTCGGCGTCGTGCTGGCCGCCGGCTGGTGGGTGGCGATCGTCGAGCTGGTGCCCGCCAGCGCCCGCCCGTACGTCGGCGGCTCGCAGGGCAACAGCATCCTGGAGCTGACCCTCGGCTACAACGGGCTGGGCCGGATCACCGGCGCGGAGGAGGGCAGCGTCGGCGGGCGCGGGCCGGCGTCCGGACAGACCGGGCTCGGCCGGCTGTTCGACACCGAGAACGGCGGACAGATCTCCTGGCTGCTGCCGGCCGCGCTGATCCTGCTGGTCGCCGGCCTGCTGCTGGCCGGGCGGGCGGCGCGCACCGACCGCAGGCGGGCCGGGCTGCTGCTGTGGGGCGGCTGGCTCCTGGTCACCGGCGTCGTCTTCAGCTTCATGTCCGGGATCTTCCACGCGTACTACTCGGTGGCGCTGGCCCCGGCCGTGGGCGCGCTCGTCGGCATCGGCGTCACCCTGCTGTGGCAGCGCCGGACGGCGGGCGTGCCCCGCTGGCAGGCGCTCGCGGCGACCGTCACCCTGGCCGCGGCCCTCGCCGTCACCGCCTGGTGGTCGTGGCGGTTGCTCGGCCGCAGCCCCGACTGGTACCCCTGGCTGCGCACGGCAGTGCTGGCCGGCGGCCTGGCCGCGGCGGTGCTGCTGGTCGTCGCCGACCGGCTGGCCCGCCGGGCCGTGCCGGTGCTCATGGCGCTGGGCGCGACGGCGGCGCTCGCCGGCCCGGTGGCGTACTCGATCCAGACCGCCGCGACCCCGCACACCGGGTCGATCCCCAGCGCCGGCCCTGCGGTGGAGGGCGGCTCCGGCCCGGGCCGGGGCGGCTTCCCCGGCGGTGGCCGGATGCGCGACGGCGGCCAGCACGCGCCGGGCGGCCAGCCTCCCGCCTTCCCCGGCGGTACCCAGGGACCGGGCGGTCAGTTCCCGGGCTTCCCCGGCGGCGGCCAAGGCCAGAACGGCGGCCGGGGCCAGATCGGCGGTGGCCAGGGGCGCGACGGCGGGCAGCTGCCCGCCGTAGCCGGCGAGGGTCGCGCCGCCGGCGGCGGCATGGGTGGCCTGCTCGACTCCCGGGAGCCCAGCGCCGAGCTGCGCGCCCTGCTGGAGGCCAACGCCGTCGACTACACCTGGGTGGCGGCCACCATCGGCTCCCAGAACGCCTCCGGCTACCAGCTCGCCACGGGCGAACCGGTCATGTCGATCGGCGGGTTCAACGGCAGCGACCCGTCCCCGACGCTCGCGCAGTTCCAGCGGTACGTGGCCGAAGGGAAGATCCACTACTTCGTCGGCGGCAGCGGGTTCCGCGCCAACGGCGGCAGCTCCGCCTCGCAGGAGATCGCCACCTGGGTCGCCGAGACGTTCGAGGCGACGACCGTCGACGGCGTCACCGTCTACGACCTGACCACCGGACAGGAGGGCTGAACCGATGACCGCATCCACCGAGCCGCGCCCCACCGTGGACGCCCGCGTCGCCGCCCCGCCCGCGGTGCTCGACGTGGTGATCCCCGTCCACAACGAGGAAGCCGACCTCGGGCCCTGCGTGCGGCGGCTGCACGCGCACCTCACCGCGCACTTCCCGTACCCGTTCCGGATCACCGTCGCCGACAACGCCAGCACCGACGGCACCCTGGCCGTGGCCGACGCCCTCGCCGCCGAGCTGCCGCAGGTCACGGTGCGGCACCTGGACGCCAAGGGTCGCGGCCGGGCGTTGCGGGCGGCCTGGTCGGCGTCGGACGCGCCGGTCCTGGCGTACATGGACGTGGACCTCTCCACCGACCTGGCCGCGCTGCTGCCGCTGGTCGCGCCGCTCATCTCCGGCCACTCCGACCTGGCGATCGGCACCCGGCTGGCCCGCACCTCCCGGGTCGTGCGGGGTGCGAAGCGGGAGGTCATCTCGCGCGGCTACAACCTGCTGCTGCGCGGCACCCTCGCGGTGAGCTTCTCCGACGCCCAGTGCGGGTTCAAGGCGATCCGCGCGGACGTGGCCGCCGGGCTGCTGCCGCTGGTGCGCGACACCGGGTGGTTCTTCGACACCGAGCTGCTGGTGCTGGCGCAGCGGGCCGGGCTGCGCATCCACGAGGTGCCGGTCGACTGGGTGGACGACCCGGACAGCCGGGTGGACATCGTCGCCACCGCCCTGGCCGACCTGCGGGGCATCGGGCGGCTGGGCCGGGCCCTGCTGACCGGGACGCTGCCCCTGGCGGAGCTGCGCGCGCAGCTCGGCCGGGCCCCCCTCGCCGCGCCGCCGGCGCGGGTGCCCGTCGGGCTGCCCCGCCAGCTCGTCCGGTTCGCCGCGGTGGGGGTGGCGAGCACGCTGGCGTACCTCGTGCTCTTCGTCGCCACCCGGGGAGCGCTCGGCCCCCAGTGGGCGAACCTGACGGCGTTGCTGGTGACGGCCGTGGCGAACACGGCGGCGAACCGGCGGCTGACCTTCGGCATCAGCGGGGGCCGGCACGCCGGCCGCCACCACGTGCAGGGCCTGCTGGCGTTCGGCCTGGGCCTGGCGCTGACCAGCGGCGCCCTGGCGGCCCTGCACGCCGTCGCGGCGGTGCCGCCCCGCGCGGTCGAGCTCACGGTGCTGGTGGCGGCCAACCTGGCGGCCACGGCCCTGCGCTTCGTGCTGCTGCGCGCCGCGATGCACCACCGCCGGCCGTCGTCGCCGGACACCGGGGCGGCCACCGCGCGCCAGGAACGCGTCCACGGCACCGGGCCCTGACGCGGACCCGGCCGGCGCGCGTCCGGGTGAGCAGCGCAGGAGCCGCAGGTCGTCGGGCGGCGGCACGGCGACAGGGGTGGGGCGGCGGCGTGGCATGCTGGGGCGGATGTACCAGGAACGGCCGGCGGCCCTGCCCGGCGCGGTGCTGTGGACCGCCACCAGCGACGGCGCCCCGAGCCGGGTGCTGCCCGACGGCTGCCTCGACCTGCTCTGGTCCAGCCGCGCCGGGCTGCTGGTCGCCGGCCCTGACCGCACGGCGCACCTGAGCGTCTCCGCGCCGGGGGAGCGGTGGCTGGGGCTGCGGCTGCCGCCCGGCGTCGGCCCGGCGGTCTTCGGCGTCCCCGCCGACGCGTTGCGCGACGCCCGGGTGCCGCTGGAGTCGTTGTGGGGCCGGGCCGCCCGGGAGGCCGCCGAGCGGTTGGGCGGGCGGCCCACCGGCGTCGGGCTGGCGGCGCTCGTCGCCGACCGGCTCGCCGCGGCCGGCGGACCCGACCCGCTGGGCGCGCGCGTCGCCGGGCTGCTCGGCGCCGGGCGGCCGGTCGCCGAGGCCGCCGCCGAGGTCGGCCTGACCCCCCGGGCGCTGCACCGACGCTGCCGGACCCTGTTCGGGTACGGCCCGAAGACCCTTGCCCGCATCCTGCGGATGCGCCGGGCGCTCGCCCTGGCCCGGGCCGGCACGCCGCTGGCCGAGGTGGCCGCGGTCGGCGGCTACGCCGATCAGGCCCACCTGAGCCGGGACGTGCGCGACCTGGCCGGCGTCCCGCCCGCCGTCCTGCTGCGCGGCTGAGCCGCCCCGGCCCGCCCCGCTTGGGTCCGGCTCCGCCCCGCCCCGGCCGTGCTACCCCGGCCCGCGCAGCCGTCGGCGCGCGGCGGCCCGGTCAGCCGGCCGTCGGCAGCGGGGCGAACAGGTCCACCCCGTTGCCCTCGGGGTCGTGCAGGACGGCGTACCGCTGGCCCCAGACCGCGTCCCACGGCGGCAGGTGGCCGTGGAACCCGGCCCCGGTCAGCTCGGCCCAGCGGCGGTCCACCTCCGCCGGGTCGGCGCACCGGAACGCCAGGCTCATCCGGGGCGAGCCGGTCGGCGGCGTCCAGCCCGGGTCGAAGGAACGGATCGTCGCCACCGTGTCCCAGGCCAGCCGCAGCCCGTTGTCCAACGTGACCTCCACGTGCGGCTCGGCCTCCGCGCCGGCCGGGATGTCCAGCCCCAGGCGGCGGTAGAAGTCGAGGGTGCGGGCCATGTCGGCGACGGTCGTGCCGACGAGGTCGAAGTGAGGTGTCATACCGCCGACCGTACGGCCGGGGCGACGTGGGCGTCTTGAACGGATCGGACAGCGCGCCGATCGGCGCCGGAGTGGCCGGTGTGGCCTCGACGGGGCCGGGCGTCGCGTACGGTAGCAATGAGACAAGTCCGGCTTTTGGGCATGAACACCCCAGATTGGCGGGTGCCCGGGGTCGGCTCCGAGACGGCGAGGGGAAGGAGCGGCCGTGATGCACCTGGCCTACCTGGATGCGGGATCCGGCAGCCTGATCGTGCAGGCGGTGGTCGGCGGGGTGGCCGGAGTGGCGGTGGCCGCGAAGCTCTACTGGCGTCGGTTGACGGCCCGGTACCGCCGCCAGCGCACCGACCGCTCCTGAGCGGGGCGCACCGGCGATGACCGTCCCGCACACCGACGTCCGGGTCGACCCGGGCTCGTTCCGCGACCCGGCCAACCGCGTCTTCTACGCCGACGGTGAGGTGCTGCGCGGCCTCGACGCCCGGGCGGCCCGGGACTGGCGGGCCCTGTCCGCCAGCGACTTCTTCCCGCCGCTGCTGGCGGCCGGCAAGGTCTGCGGCACCGAGCCCGTCGAACCGGCCAGGTTCGCCGCCGGGGCCGGCGGGCAGTGGGCCGCCGTGCTGCGTCACGAACGCATCCCGTTCGTCTCCCACCCGTACGAGTGGTCGTTCGGCATGCTCCGCGACGCGGCCCTGCTGCACCTGGAGATCCTGCGCGCCGCGCTGACCGCCGGCTTCACCACCAAGGACGGCTCGGCCTACAACCTCCAGTGGCGCGGCGTCGCGCCGGTCTTCATCGACGTCGGCTCGTTCGAGCCGGCCCGCGACGGCGAACCCTGGGCCGGCTACCGGCAGTTCTGCCAGACCATGCTCTACCCGCTGCTGCTCACCGCGCACCTCGGCGTGGACTTCCAGCCCTGGCTGCGGGCCCAGGTCGACGGGATCCCCGCGGAGCAGATGCGCCGGCTGTTCACCGGCGCCCGGCGGCTGCTGCCCGGCGTGCCCACCCACGTGCACCTGCACTCGGCCATGCAGCAGCGCAACGCCGACGCCGCCACCGGCGAGGTGCGCGAGCAACTGCGCGGCGCCGGGTTCTCCCGGGAGTTGGCGCTGGCCGCCGTCCGCCGGATCGAGAAGCTCGTCCGCCGGTTGCGCCCCCGCCAGGCGCGCAGCCACTGGGCCGACTACCAGCGCACGTGCAGCTACTCCGCCGCCGACCGCGCCGCGAAGGAACGCTTCGTCGAGCTGGCGCTGACCGCCGGCACGCCGCCCGGCCTGGTGCTCGACCTGGGTGCCAACGACGGCCGGTACGCCCGCCTCGCCGCCCGCTACGCCGGCTACGTCGTTGCCGTCGAGCAGGACCCGGCCGTGGTCGACGAGCTGTACGCGGCGCTGCGCGCCGAGGAGCAGCGGCGGGTGCTGCCGCTGGTGCTGGACCTGGCCGACCCGTCGCCCGGCGGCGGCTGGCGGGGCGTCGAACGGGCCGCGTTCGCCACCCGGGCGCGGGCCGACCTGGTGCTGGCCCTCGCCGTCGTGCACCACCTGGCGATCGGGCGCAACGTGCCGCTGGCGCAGGTCGTCGACCAGCTCGCCGACGCCTGCGTCCCCGGCGGCCGGCTGGTGGTCGAGTTCGTCCACCCCGAGGACCCGATGGCCCGGCGGCTGCTGGCCAACAAGCCGGCCGGCCTCTTCCCCGACTACCGGCCCGACGAGTTCGCCCGGCTGCTCGCCACCCGGTGCCGCGTCGAGCGGCGGGTCGAGCTGCCCGGCGGCACCCGGACGCTCTACCAGGCGGTGACGGGTGGTTGACGCGACCGTCGCGCCCCCGGCCGCCCCCGCGCCGCCCACCGCCGAGGCGACCCCGGGCCGCCCCACCGGGCCCTCCGGCTGGCGGGCCGAGCTGCGCCGACTGCTGGAGGTCACGGCCCTGGTCGGGCTGGTGGTCACCCAGCCGATGCTCGACGTGCTGGGCCGCAGCCCCGACTTCTTCCTGTTCCACCGGGCCACCCGCGGCGAGACCCTGGCCCTGGTCGCGCTGATCGCCGCCGTGCCCACGCTGGCGCTGGCGCTGCTCGGGGCGGCGAGCCGGCTGGCGGGGCGGGCCGCCCGTTCGGCCGTGCACACGGTGCTCGTCGGCCTGCTGCTGGCCGCCCTCGCCGTGCAGGTGGGCCGGCACGGCACGCCGCTGCGGGGCGTACCGCTGCTGGTCGTCGCCGTGCTGGCCGGCGCGGCCGGGGCGGCGGCACACCGGCGGTGGCGCGGGCCGGGCCTGGCGCTGCGGGTGGCCTCGGCCGGGCCCGCGGCCTTCGTGGCGCTGTTCCTGTTCGCCTCGCCGGCCTCGGCGGTGGTGCTGCCGCGGGGCGACGCCGGCGCGGCCGGGGTGGCCGCCCCGGGCGGGCGCCCGCCGGTGGTCATGCTGATCCTCGACGAGCTGCCCCTGGTCTCCCTGCTCGGCCCCGACGGGCGGATCGACGCCGCCCGCTACCCGCACTTCGCCGAGCTGGCCGGCGGCTCCACCTGGTACCGCGACGCCACCGGGGTGAGCGGCTGGACGCCGTACGCGCTGCCGGCCATGCTCACCGGCCGCTACCCGGCGAAGCCGGTCGCCCCGCACTACTCGCAGTACCCCGACAACCTGTTCACCGCCCTCGGCGGCCTGTACGACATCCGGGCCGAGGAGAGCATCACCCGGCTCTGCCCGCCCAGCCGCTGCGACCAGCCGGCCAGCCCCCGGCAGGGGATCGGCACCCTGGTCCGGGAGAGCGGGAAGCTGCTGGGCCAGGTCGCCGCCCCGGTCGACAGCCACGTCGACCCGGAGGAGTCCTACCGCGAGCAGACCGCCGCCGAGGCGGGCCTGGACGCCGCCGAGCCCGTCCCCGCCGACCCGAAGTTCCGCTGGGACCGGCTGAACGCCAACCAGCCGGCCCGGTTCGCCAGCTTCCTGGCCGGGCTGCGCCCCAGCGACCGGCCCACCCTGCACTTCCTGCACCTGCTGATGCCGCACGCGCCGTGGCAGTTCCTGCCCTCGGGGGCCCGCTACGCCGCCCCGGAGGACCTGCCCAACGACGGCGCGGGCTGGGTCGAGCTGGCCCGGCGGCGGCACCTGGCCCAACTGGAGTACACCGACCGGCTGATCGGCGAGACGCTGCGCACGCTGCGCGCCACCGGCCTCTACGACCGGGCCCTGCTGGTGGTCACCGCCGACCACGGGGTCAGCTTCGACAACGGGGCCCAGGGGCGGGGGCTGGGCGCGATCCGCGCGGCGGCCGGGCAGGTGGCCTGGGTGCCGATGTTCGTCAAGGAGCCCGGGCAGCGCGCCGGCCGGGTCGACGACCGCAACTGGGAGCACGTCGACCTGCTGCCCACGATCGCCGACTACGCGCACGTGCGGATCCCCTGGCGGGTCGACGGGAGCTCGGCCCGGCAGGCCCCGCGCGGTCGCGCCGACAAGCGCTTCTACGACCGGCCGGGGGAACCGGTCACGATCACCGGCGGGGTGCCCGCGCCGCCGCCGCTGCCGAAGCCGCACCCGCTGGTCGGCACGACCGTGGGCGAACGCCCGGCCGGCGGGTCGGCGCGGGTCGCCGACCTCGCCGCCTTCCGCGCCGTCGACCCGGACACCGGCGAGCTGCCGGCCCTGGTCTGGGGCACGGTCGGAGCCTCGGTACCCGACGGCACGCTGCTCGCCGTCGCCGTCAACAGGCGGATCGGGGCGGTCGTCCCGGTGGTGCCGCCGGATCCCGGTGGCCGCCGGTTCGCGGCCTTCCTCACCGACGACCGGCTGTTCCGCGCCGGGGACAACCGCGTGGACCTCTACCGGATCGGCCCGGACGGCGAGCTGCGTCACCTGAGTATTTCCTGAGAGTTTCGTCCCCGCTGCCCACCGGGCCCCCGGTCACGCTTCGTGCGCGATCGGGGGCCTTTTGTCACATTGGCCCCGTTCGAGGTCGGTCCCCGGCCCCCGGGTTTCCGGGCCCACCTGCCGGGAATCGGGTGACGCATACCTCACCTGCGGAACCACGACGGGCGGTGTCCCCGCAACCGTGTTTACGGTAAAAGCGAAGGCAATTTCAACGTAGATCTGCCGGCGAAGCGAGGAACACATGACGGAAGTCAAGCTCGATCACCCCGGTGGGCAGCTGTCGATGCCGGTGCAGTCGGCGGTCGAGGGCCCCGCCGGCATCGGCGTGAGCAAGCTCCTCAAGGAAACCGGGATGACCACGTACGATCCCGGTTTCGTGAACACCGCGGCCTGCTCCTCCGCGATCACCTACATCGACGGCGACGCGGGCATCCTGCGGTACCGGGGCTACCCGATCGAGCAGCTGGCCGAGAAGTCCTCCTTCCTGGAGGTCTCGTACCTGCTCATCTACGGTGAGCTGCCCGGCCAGCAGCAGCTCGACGAGTTCAGCGAGCGGATCCGGCGGCACTCCCTGCTGCACGAGGAGATGCGTCGCTTCTTCGACGGCTTCCCCCGCGACGCGCACCCGATGGCCGTGCTCTCCTCGGCCGTCAGCGCCATCTCGACCTTCTACCAGGACAGCCTCGACCCGTTCGACGCCGACCACGTCGAGATGTCCACCGTCCGGCTGATGGCGAAGGTCCCCACCATCGCCTCGTACGCCTACAAGAAGTCGATCGGGCAGCCGCTGCTGTACCCGGACAACTCCCTGGGCTACGTGGAGAACTTCCTGCGGATGACGTTCGGCGTGCCGGCGGAGCCGTACGAGGTCGACCCGGTCATGGCCAAGGTGCTGGACATGCTGTTCATCCTGCACGCCGACCACGAGCAGAACTGCTCCACGTCGACCGTGCGGCTGGTCGGCTCCAGCAACGCCAACCTCTTCGCCTCGGTCTCGGCCGGGGTGAACGCCCTGTTCGGCCCGCTGCACGGCGGCGCCAACCAGGCCGTGCTGGAGATGCTGGAGAAGATCCAGCTCGACGGCGGCGACGTGCAGTCCTTCGTCCGCAAGGTCAAGGACCGGCAGGACGGCGTGAAGCTGATGGGCTTCGGCCACCGGGTCTACAAGAACTACGACCCCCGGGCCGCGATCGTGAAGAAGGCCGCGCAGGACGTCCTCGGCCGGATGGCCAAGCCGGACCCGCTGCTGGACATCGCGATGCAGCTGGAGGAGATCGCCCTCGCGGACGACTTCTTCGTGTCCCGCCGGCTCTACCCGAACGTGGACTTCTACACCGGCCTGATCTACAAGGCCATGGGCTTCCCGACGAAGATGTTCACCGTGCTGTTCGCCCTCGGCCGGCTGCCCGGCTGGATCGCCCAGTACCGCGAGATGCTCGGTGACCCGGAGACCAAGATCGGCCGCCCGCGGCAGCTCTACACCGGTTACCCGGAGCGCGCGTACGAGCGGCCCGCCGACCGCTGACGCGCCCCGTGCGCTGTTAAGAAGGGCCCCCTGCTATGCAGAATGCGTTAACAGGGGGCCCTTCCTTGCGCCTCAGCGCAGGCCGGCGGCGGCGAGCAGGTTGCCCTCGGCGACCCGCCGCGGGGCGTCGCCCCCGCTCATCCGCCGCTCGGCGCGCTCGGCGGTGAACGCCGGGGCCTTGGCGATCGCCGAGGCGTACGCGTCGGCCGTGCGGCGCGCGATGGCGGCCCAGCCGTACTGCTCGTGGACCATCCTCCGGGCCCGGCGGGCCAGCGCCCGGGCGCGTTCGGTGTCCGACAG
Source organism: Micromonospora carbonacea (assembly GCF_014205165.1). NCBI lineage: Bacteria > Bacillati > Actinomycetota > Actinomycetes > Micromonosporales > Micromonosporaceae > Micromonospora > Micromonospora carbonacea. Next base: position 2,752,171 of record NZ_JACHMZ010000001.1, read on the forward strand.
CAGGGCGTGCACCGCCTCGGTCAGCCCCGCCGGGTCCTGCGGGGCGAACGTCATCCCGGTCACGCCCGGCTCGACGATCTCGGCCAGGCCGCCCGTCGAGGCGACCGCCAGGGGCGCGCCGGCCGCCGCCCCCTCCAGGGCGACCATGCCGAACGGCTCGTAGATGCTCGGCACCGCGAAGCAGTCCGAGGCGGCCATCACGGCGGGCAGGTCGGTGCCGCCGAGGAAGCCCGGCATGCTGACCGTGCCGCCGAGGCCGAGCCGGTGCACCTCGGCCTCCAGCGCCGGCTTGTACGGCCCGTCGCCGACGATCACCGCGCGCAGCCCGGGGTGCCGCTCCCGCAGCCGGGGCAGCCCGGCGAGCAGGTGCTGCACGCCCTTCTCGTAGACCAGCCGGCCGGCGAAGGTGACCAGCGGGCCGTCCCCGGCGAACCGGGCCCGCGCCGAGGCGACCGCCGACGTCGGCACCTTCCAGCGGTGCGGCTCGACCCCGTTGGGCACCACGTCGACCCGTGCGGCCGGCACGTCGAACAGCGCGCCGACCTCGTCGCGCATGTAGCCCGAGCAGACGATGACCCGGTTGGACTCGGAGCTCAGCCACTGCTCGACGCCGTGGATGGTGCGGTTCATCTCCTGCGGCAGCCAGCCCTGGTGCCGGCCCGCCTCCGTGGCGTGGATCGTGCTGACCAGCGGCACGTCGAGGTGGTCCCGCAGCGTCATCGCGGTGTGCGCGACGAGCCAGTCGTGGGCGTGGACGACGTCGTAGCTGCCGGATTCGGTGGCGCGCAGGGCGGCGCGGGTGAGGGTGTGGTTGAAGGCCATGGTCCAGGCGAGGAGGCTGCCGGTGGCCAGGGGGAAGGCGACCGGGTCCTCGGCGGCGCGCAGGACGCGGACGCCGTCGGCGTACTCCTCCAGGGGCGCGCCGTCGGCGTGGCGGGTGACGACGGTGACCTCGTGGCCGGCGGCGGCGAGGGCGACGGAGAGGGCGTGCACGTGGCGGCCGAGGCCGCCGACGAGCACCGGCGGGTACTCCCAGGAGAGCATGAGGATGCGGCGGGTCTGCGGGGGCACCCCGGAGCCGACGGGCTGCGGGAGCGCAGGCTGCGGGGTCTGGGACCGTGAGGTGGTGCTGGGCCGGCAGAGCCGGTCCGTGGCGGTGGCGGTCTGCTCGCCGGCCCGCAGGGTCGTCACATCGAACTCCGTCCGTGCAGGGTGGAACGCGCCGGCAACGATGGCGGCGTGACAGGGCAAGGTGGGGTGGCCGAGGGCCGAGCGGGAACGCGCGCCTCCGCACGCCCCCGCATCAAGGAAAGGGCATCCGGGCCCGAACCGCATCCTGAGAGGGCCCAAGGTGACGGACACCACCCAAAGGTCCAGTCGGCATCAGGCGGGCGGAATCGGTTACGGCACCAACGGGTGGATTGGGCCGACCGGCGGCGGGGCATTAGCGGCGTGCGCACCCGGCGGGCACGGCCCCGTCCGGGGCGATCATCATCATGGGCTGAGGAGCGACATGCAGGTCTGGCCGGGCGAGCGGTACCCGCTGGGGGCCACCCACGACGGGATGGGCACCAACTTCGCGATCTTCTCCGAGGTGGCCGAGCGCGTCGAGCTCTGCCTGTTCGACGAGTGGGACACCGGCGCGGAACGCCGCGTCGAGCTGCGTGAGGTCGACGCGTACGTCTGGCACTGTTACATCCCGGGCATCGAGCCGGGGCAGCGCTACGGCTACCGGGTCCACGGCCCGTGGGACCCGGCGAACGGCATCCGCTGCAACCCCCACAAGCTGCTGCTCGACCCGTACGCTAAGGCCGTCGACGGCGACGTCGAGTGGCACCCGGCCGTCTACGACTACGAGGTGGGCGGCGACGAGGACCGGATGTCGGAGACCGACTCGGCCCCGTTCATGCCCAAGTCGGTGGTGGTGAACCCGTACTTCGACTGGGGCAACGACCGGCCGCCGCGCACCCCGTACCACCACTCGGTGATCTACGAGGCGCACGTGCGGGGCCTGACCATGCGCCACCCCGACATCCCGGAGGAGCTGCGCGGCACGTACGCGGCCATCGCCTCCCCGGTGATGATCGAATACTTCCAGCGGCTCGGGGTCACCGCCGTGGAGCTGATGCCGGTGCACCAGTTCGTGCACGACCACCGGCTCGCCGACCTGGGGTTGCGCAACTACTGGGGCTACAACACGATCGGCTTCTTCGCCCCCCACCACGGCTACGCGGCCCTCGGCGGCCTCGGCCAGCAGGTGCAGGAGTTCCGGGGCATGGTCAAGACGCTGCACGCCGCCGGCATCGAGGTCATCCTCGACGTGGTCTACAACCACACCGCCGAGGGCAACCACCTCGGCCCGACGCTGAGCTTCAAGGGCGTCGACAACCCCAGCTACTACCGCCTCTCCGAGGAGAACCGGCGCTACTTCGTCGACTACACCGGCACCGGCAACAGCCTCAACGTGCGCAGCCCCCACTCCCTGCAACTGATCATGGACTCGCTGCGCTACTGGGTCACCGAGATGCACGTCGACGGCTTCCGGTTCGACCTCGCCGCGACCCTCGCCCGCGAGTTCTACGAGGTCGACCGGCTGTCCACCTTCTTCGAGGTGGTCCAGCAGGACCCGGTGGTCAGCCAGGTCAAGCTCATCGCCGAGCCGTGGGACGTCGGCCCCGGCGGCTACCAGGTGGGCAACTTCCCGCCGCTGTGGACCGAGTGGAACGGAAAGTACCGCGACACGGTGCGCGACTTCTGGCGCGGCGAGCCCGCCACCCTCGCCGAGTTCGCCTCCCGCATCTCCGGCTCCGCCGACCTCTACCAGGACGACGGCCGCCGCCCGTTCCACAGCATCAACTTCGTCACCTGCCACGACGGGTTCACCCTCAACGACCTCGTGTCGTACAACGACAAGCACAACGAGGCCAACGGCGAGGACAACCGCGACGGCGAGGGCCACAACCGGTCCTGGAACTGCGGCGTCGAGGGGGAGACCGACGACCCCGGCGTGCTGGCCCTGCGGCAGCGGCAGCGGCGCAACTTCCTGGCCACCCTGATCCTCTCCCAGGGCGTGCCGATGATCGGCCACGGCGACGAGCTGGGCCGCACCCAGCGCGGCAACAACAACGCCTACTGCCAGGACAGCGAGCTGGCCTGGGTCGACTGGGGCGGTGCCGACGAGCCGCTGCTGGACTTCGTCCGGCGGCTGGTCGACTTCCGCCACCGCCACCAGGTGTTCCGCCGCCGCCGCTTCTTCACCGGCCTGCCCGTCGGCGGCCGGGCCGCCGGCTCGGGGCTGCCCGACCTGGCCTGGTACACCCCCGACGGCCGGGAGATGACCGGCGAGGACTGGGGCAACGACTTCGGCCGCTCGGTGGCCCTGTTCGTCAACGGCGACGGCATCCGCGAACGCGGCCAGTTCGGCCAGCGCCACCACGACTCGTCCTTCGTGCTCTGCTTCAACGCCCACGACGCCCCGCTCGACTTCACCCTGCCGGGGGAGGAGTTCGGCCAGCGCTGGGAACAGGTGATCAGCACCGCGGACCCGGACCCGGAGAAGCCGACCCTCGTCGAGGCGGGCGGCACCATCTGCGTGCCCGACCGCTGCCTCGTGGTCCTGGAGAGGACGGTCTGAGCCGATGCCCGACACTCCCCGCATTCCCGTCGCCTCGACCTACCGGGTGCAGGTCCGCCCCGGCTTCGACCTCGACACGACCGCCGGCCTCACCGGCTACCTGGCCGACCTCGGCGTCACCCACCTCTACAGCGCCCCGCTGCTCACCGCGACCCCCGGCTCGCAGCACGGCTACGACGTCGTCGACCACCGGGCGGTCAACCCCGAGCTGGGCGGGGAGGCCGCCCGGGTGCGGCTGGTGCGGGCGCTGCGCGCCGCCGGGCTCGGCCTCGTCGTCGACATCGTGCCCAACCACGCCGGGGTGGCCCGGCCGGCGGCCAACCCCGCCTGGTGGGACGTGCTGCGCCGGGGCCGCGACTCGGCGTACGCGCGCTGGTTCGACATCGACTGGGACCGGGGCCGGCTGCTGCTGCCCGTGCTCGCCGACACCCCCGACGCCCTCGACGACCTCACCATCGCCGACGGGGAGCTGCGCTACCACGAGCACCGCTTCCCGATCGCCGACGGCACCGGCGACGGCAGCCCCCGGCAGGTGCACGACCAGCAGCACTACGAGCTGGTCTCCTGGCGGCGCGGCGACCGCGAGCTGACGTACCGCCGGTTCTTCGCCGTCGCCGACCTCGCCGGCCTGCGCGTGGAGGACCCGGAGGTCTTCGCCGCCACCCACGCCGAGGTCCTGCGGTGGGCGGCGGCCGGCGACGTCGACGGCATCCGCGTCGACCACCCCGACGGGCTGCGCGACCCCGCCGGCTACCTGGCCCGGCTGCGCGCCGACGCGCCGCAGGCGTGGCTGCTGGTGGAGAAGATCCTGGAGTACGGCGAGGAGCTGCCCGACTGGCCGGTCGACGGCACCACCGGCTACGACGCCCTCGCCGCCGTCGGCGGCCTCTTCGTCGACGGTGCCGCCGAGGCCGACTTCACCGCCCTCGACGCCCGGCTCACCGGCCGGCACACCTCCTGGCAGGACCTCACCCACGCCACCAAGCTGGAGGCCGCCACCCGGCTGCTCGCCGCCGAGCTGACCCGGCTCGCCGCCCTCGCCCCCGAGCTCGCCCCCGACTCCGCCCGCGCCGCCCTGGCGGAGCTGGCCGCCTGCTTCCCCGTCTACCGGGGCTACCCGCCGCACGGGGCCCGCCACCTCGCCGCCGCCCGCGCCGAGGCCGGCCGCCGCCGCCCCGACCTGGCCCCCGCCCTCGACGCGGTCACCCGCCGGCTCCGCGACCCCGACGACGAGCTGGGCGTACGCTTCCCGCAGCTCTCCGGCGCGGTGATGGCCAAGGGCGTCGAGGACACCGCCTACTACCGGTGGAGCCGGTTCGTCGCCCTCAACGAGGTCGGCGGCAGCCCCGCCCACTTCGGCACCCCGCCGGCCGAGTTCCACCGGTTCGCCGCCGCCCGGCAGGTGCGCTGGCCGGCGGCCATGACCACCCTCTCCACCCACGACACCAAGCGCGGCGAGGACGTCCGGGCCCGCCTCGCCGTGCTCTCCGAGCTGCCCGGGCGCTGGGCCGAGCGGGTCACCCGGTGGACCGCCGCGGCGCCGCTGCCCGATCCGGCGTTCGCCCACCTGCTCTGGCAGACCGCCGTCGGCGCGTGGCCCATCGAGCGGGAGCGGCTGCACGCGTACGCCGAGAAGGCCGCCCGGGAGGCGTCGGTGGCCACCAGCTGGGCCGACCCCGACCCCGGCTTCGAGCGCGCCATGCACGCCCTGGTCGACCGCATGTACGACGACCCGGAGCTGCACGCCGAGCTGACCGCGTTCGCCGCCGAGATCACCCCCGCCGGCTGGTCCAACTCGCTGGGGCAGAAGCTCGTCCAGCTCGCCATGCCCGGGGTGCCCGACACCTACCAGGGCACCGAGCTGTGGGACAACTCCCTCGTCGACCCCGACAACCGCCGCCCGGTCGACTTCGGCGTACGCCGGGAGAAGCTGGCCCGGCTCGACGCCGGCGCCCGGCCAGCGGTGGACGCCTCCGGCGCGGCGAAGCTGCTCGTGGTGTCGCGGACGCTGCGGCTGCGCCGCGACCACCCGGAGCTGTTCGCCGGCTACCGCCCGGTGCCCGCGCACGGCCCCGCCGCCGCCCACGTCGTCGCCTTCGACCGGGGAGCCGCCGACCGGGGCGGCTCTTCTCCCGGCGGGCCGCACCGCGCCGGGGCGGTCGCCGTGGCCACCCGGCTGCCGCTGCGGCTGGCCCGCGCCGGCGGCTGGCGGGGCACCCGGCTGTCGCTCGGCGGCCACACTGTTACCGACGTGTTCACCGGGCGGGTCTACAGTGGCAGTGAGCTGCTGCTGGACGATCTGCTCGACACTCTCCCCGTCGCCCTCCTCGCACCCGCCGACTCCGTGGAGGCTGCCGCATGACCGAATTCACCGTGTGGGCGCCCGAGGCCGCCCGGGTCCGGCTGCGGCTGGCCGGCGACGCCGACCACGAGATGCGCCCCGAGCCGGGCGGCTGGTGGCGGGTCGAGGTGCCCGGCGCGGGCCCCGGCACCGACTACGCGTTCGTCCTCGGCGACGACGACCGGGCCCTGCCCGACCCGCGCTCGCCCTGGCAGCCCGCCGGGGTGCACGGGCCGAGCCGCCGCTACGACCACGCCGCCCACCGCTGGGGCGACGCCGGCTGGACCGGCCGGCAACTGCCCGGCAGCATCCTCTACGAGCTGCACATCGGCACCTTCACCCCCGAGGGCACCTTCGACGCGGCGATCGAGCGCCTCGACCACCTCGTCGACCTCGGCGTCGACCTGGTCGAGCTGCTGCCGGTCAACGCCTTCAACGGCGAGCACAACTGGGGGTACGACGGGGTCTGCTGGTTCGCCCCGCACGAACCGTACGGCGGCCCGGACGGGCTGAAACGGTTCGTCGACGCCGCCCACGCCAAGGGGCTGGGGGTGATCCTCGACGTCGTCTACAACCATTTCGGGCCCTCCGGGGCCTACGCGCCGATGTTCGCGCCGTACCTGACCGAGCGGAGCAACACCTGGGGCCGCACCGTCAACCTCGACGGCCCGCACTCCGACGAGGTGCGCCGCTACATCGTCGACAGCATCGTGATGTGGCTGCGCGACTACCACGTCGACGGCCTGCGCCTCGACGCCGTGCACGCCATGCCCGACACCCGCGCCACCCACCTGCTGGAGGAGATCGCGGTCGCGGTGGAGGCACTGTCGACCCGGCTCGGCCGGCCGCTGTCGCTGATCGCCGAGTCCGACCTCAACGACCCGCGGCTGGTCACGCCCCGCGAGGCCGGCGGGTACGGCCTGCACGCCCAGTGGAACGACGACGCCCACCACGCCCTGCACACCCTGCTCACCGGGGAACGGCAGGGCTACTACGCCGACTTCGGCTCGCTGGAGTGCCTGGCGCAGGTGCTGACCGGCGGGTTCTTCCACGCCGGCACCTGGTCCAGCTTCCGCCAGCGCAGCCACGGCCGGCCCGTCGACCGGCAGCGCGTGCCGGGGCACCGCTTCGTGGCGTACCTGCAGAACCACGACCAGATCGGCAACCGGGCCACCGGCGACCGGATCTCCGCGACGCTGTCCCCGGCGCTGCTGCGCGTCGGCGCGACGCTGCTGCTCACCGGCCCGTTCACCCCGATGCTGTTCATGGGGGAGGAGTGGGCGGCCAGCACCCCGTGGCAGTTCTTCACCAGCCACCCCGAGCCGGAGCTGGCCACCGCCGTGGCCGCCGGCCGCAGGCGCGAGTTCGCCGCGCACGGCTGGCCGCCCGGCGACGTGCCGGACCCGCAGGACCGGCAGACGTTCGTGCGCTCCCGGCTCGACTGGGCCGAGCTGGACAAGCCCGAACACCGCCGGATGCACGAGTTCTACCGGCGGCTCATCGCCCTGCGCAAGAGCGACCCCGACCTGTCCGACCCCCGGCTCGACGCCGTCGACGTGCGGCACGGCGACCAGTTCCTGGTGATGCGCCGGGGCGAGCGGATGGTGGTGGCGAACCTGGCCGGCCGGCCGCAGCGGATCACCCTGCCGGGGGTGGCGCGCCGGGTGCTGCTGACCACGGAGGAGGGCGTCTCGGTCACCCGCGACCGCATCGAGCTCCCCCCGGAATCGGCGGCGGTGGTCGCCCTGTAGCCGCCGTGGTGGGGGAGGCGCCGTGATCGTCTGCTGCTCACCGGCACGACACGCCGGAGGAGTTGCCGGTCAACAACAAACGATCATGCTCGGTGCGGCTCCCGCAACGATCAGTCCTGCCGGGTTGGTTGTCCGGGGCCCGACGGCCGTCAACGTGGGGAGTGGAGCCGAATGTTGGATCAAGCGTCGGTTCTGGCGATGTTCCGAAACCACCGGACCCCCGACCGGAGGTTGGCCGATCTGATCGCCCACGTCGTCGGAGCCGAATCGGTGCCAGCCGAGGTGCAGGTCACGGTGATGCCGGGGGAGTCGATCTACTACATCTATTTCGGGCGCCGCATTACCGCCGGCGAGGCCGGGATCGAGGTGGTCGGCATCGACTCCTTTATGGAGGTGATGAGCGGTCATCGGGGCCGGGAGGTGGGTCTGTTCCGCGTCGGCAGTGAGCGGGGCTGGCTCCTCGCCGCCTTCGATCTGGAGGCACGAGAGCTGCTGGCCTGCGTCGGGAAGTTCACTACTGAAAAAGACGTACCGCTTGCGCGGTAGGAGTGTCGCGAGCAGTCTCTCGCGCGCCACGCTCTCCTTCTGGGTGGCGAGGTGGCGTGGGTCTTCGTGCGCGCACTACGGCTCGTCGGTGGCAGCCGCGACGGCGTCAGTGGAAGATCATGGAATCCCACGGGCGGTGAGGCGAACATCGCCTGCCCTGGCACTCAGGGGCGATCGACGACATAGTTGCCGCGTCCGGTGAATGTCACGACCATGCCGCGATCTCGGAGCGCCCGGATGGCGGCCCGTACGGTTCCCCGGCTCCCGCCGTACTGCTGTTGAAGATGGCTCTCGCTCGGCAGCGGCTGGCGGGGATTCAGCCTTCCTGCCTCGAGCTCCTTGGCGAGGAGGACTGCCGGCTGCACGTTGAACGCCAGCGGGGACATCTCGTCAACCATGTGCCGGACCTTAGCGCGGGCGGCTTTGTGGACCCTGTTCGGTCGGTCGCCCTGCCGGTGCGCGCCGTCGTATTGAGACGAGGAGGTCAGGAGGCCTCCGGCATTTTTCCGGTTACGTAAGTCCCCTTACCTTGTCGGCCCTGAAGTTCGCCGGTGATTTGAAGATGCTCGATCGCGCGTCTTACCGTTCCGATGGAGCAATCGTACTTTTCTGCGAGTTCTGGCAGGGAGGGGAGCTTGTCTCCCTCCTTGAGTTGCCCCGAAGCTATCGACTTCCTGATGTCGTTGATGACGACTCGGAAGGTCGGGATGTAGCCGCTCATCACCCTAGTAGATCAGTGTGCACCGATGACCATGTCCAGTATGTCACTTCTTTCAGCAGTGATAACTCTGTCTACTCTGCTAGTAGAGTGGGCTGCGCCAGGATGGATGCTCAGCAAGGAGCGGTATGCCCAGATGGAAGTGGTACCAGCGCCCCGGTAGGCCCGTTGACCACGTGGCAGGTGCACCGAGCGTCAAAGGGCAGTCGGGCGACGCCCTACGGGCGCGGCGAGACCAACCCTTGCCGCTGGGGCAGGCACGTGAGGGTCGCAACCAGAGGTGGGCCGTGGTGCCCCCGCAGAGGCGACCAGAGTCATCGTTAGAGGCGGAAGCCCCGCAGCGTGATCTGCCGCCATCGAAGCCCCTGATGCGCCGCCCTGACGGAGGCACCCATGCGTGGTGACGAACCTACGGTGAGCTGGGGAGAGCGGATCGAGGAGGCCGAGCGGGAGGCGGCCAGGCAGCGACTGCTCGCCCTGGCCGAGGCGGAGCGCGTACCCGTGGAGGAGACCACGCGGGCGGTCCCCGACCGGCGGTGGCGGCGTGACCAGCGGTGACGAGCCGATCGGTCGTCGGGTTGCCCGCTGGCGGGCGCGGCGGCGGCTGACCCAGCAGATGCTCGCCGACCGGCTCGGCCGGTCGAAGAGCTGGGTGGACAAGGTCGAGCGGGGCGTGCGCGCGCTGGACCGGTATGCGGTGATCCAGGAGGTCGCCGAGGTGCTGCGGGTCGACCCGCTGGTGCTGCTCGGCGAGCGCCGCCCGCTGCCGTCGACCGGGGCCGGCCGGCTGGACGGGGTCGACGGGATCCGGGCGGCCCTCGCCCGCTACGACGTGCCGCACCCGACGGGGTCCGTGGCGGAGACGGGTCGGCACGTGGGGCACGCCTGGCTGACGTTCCAGCACGCGCGGTATGACCAGGTGATTCGCCTGCTGCCGAGGCTGCTGCACGCCGCACAGGGTGTGCGGGCGGCGGAGCCGGAGCTGCTGGTGCAGGCGTACCGGATCGCGTCGTCGGTGCTGGTGAAGCTCGGCGAGGCCGACCTCGGCTGGCTGGCCGCCGACCGGGCGGTGGCCGCGGCCGGCGGCGACCGCGTGCTGGCCGGGGCGGCGACCATCTCGGCAGCCCAGGCGCTGCGCGCGCTCGGCTACGACCGGCTGGCGCTGGTGGCGGCGCTGGCCGCCGCGCACCGCATCGCGCCCGCGCCTCCGCCCGGGCCGGAGACGTCACCGGAGGGGCCGGCGGTGCACGGGACGCTGCTGCTCCAGGCCGCGCTCGCCGCCGCCGGCTGCGGCGACGCGCACCGCGCCGGGGAGCTGACCGCCCGGGCCGCCGAGGTCGCCGCCCGGGTCGCCGCCGATGACCCGCACCGCACCGGCTTCGGGCCGGTCGTCGTCGAACTGGCCGAGGTGGTGGCGGCGGTCGAGCTGGGCGAGGCCCGGGCGGCCGTGGTCCGGCACGAGCAGGTGGTACGGCGGGACGCGTGGCGGCTGCTGCCCGCCGAGCACCGCGCGGCGTACCTGGTGGACGCCGCGCGGGCGTACCTCCAGGTTGGCGACCCGGGTGGGGCCGGGCGGGCGCTGGTTGACGCGGACGGCGTCGCGCCGGCCGAGGTCCGGTGCCGGCCGGTGGCGCGTACGGTGCTCGCCGAGGTGGCGTCGGCGCGCCCGGCGCCGGCCGGCGTGGCGCGGCTGGCGACGCTGGTCGGCCTGTCCCGGTGACCGCCGAAGCCCGGTGGCCTCCGCTCTTTCCCTGATCGAGCACGATCTTCGCCCGACATCGACTCTCGACCCGGCCGTGTGCCGACGGGCGGGGCGCAGGTCCCGATTCCCCGGTGCCCCCGCCGGTGTCGGCCGTTGCGGCTATCCTGCGCCGGCGCGTCGGGGCCGGCCCAGCGGCGGGGCCGGTGTGCGTGGCGGCCACCGGGCGCGGAGGGGGTCACGTGGTGGACGATGCGACGGCTGCCGAGGAGTGCCGGGCGGCCGGCCGGCAGGTCCTGGCGGCGGCGGGCGCGCAGCGGGAGACCGCCCTGCGGCGGCTGGCGCACCTCGGCGCGGCCCACCCCGCCCTGCGGCAGGACGCCGCAGACGCCGTGTGCGGATACCTGCGTACGCCGGCTGACGGTCCTGCGGGCCTTGAGGCCGGCGGGCGGCGGGCGGCGGTCCGGGTCCTTGCCGGACTGCTCCGGCCCGACGCGGGCGTGCCGGCGGTCGGCGTCGACCTGGCCGGGGCGACCCTCGTCGACGCCGACTTCGGCGGCTGCGAGCTGGCCGGGGCCCGGTTCGACGACGCCCGGTTCATCGGGGCGACCTCGTTCGACGGGGCCCGGTTCGCCGGCGAGGCGATCTTCGCCCGCGCGCTCTTCCACGACGGGGCCCGCTTCGACGGGGCCCGCTTCGCCGCCGACGCCGTGTTCGGGCGGGTCCGGTTCCGGGGGCCGGCCAGCTTCGCGGGCGCTGACTTCGGCGGGATGGCCTGGTTCGGGCGGGGCGAGGAGGAGCTCTGGGAGGACGACCCGGCCTGGGACACCATCGAGGAGGTCCGGCCCGCCGAGTGGGACGAGCCGAACGAGGACGACCCCGGCTGGCCCGTCGCGGTGCTGATGGGCGACTACCAGGAGTGGACCGAAGGCGGCGACGGGGCCCGCTTCGTCGGCCCGGTGTCGTTCCGTCGGGCCCGCTTCGCCGGCCCGGCCTGGTTCTACCACGCGCGCTTCGGCGCGGAGGCGACCTTCGGCGGGGCGTGGTTCGGCGGGCCGGTGCACCTGGACCAGCCGGCCGTGGACCTCACCGCAGCCCGGTGGGCCGGCTCGGCCGACGACGAGCCGGTGTGCTGGCCCCTCGGCTGGACGCCGGGCCCCGCCCCAGACGGCGCGAACGGGCTGGTCAGGGCGGAGGAACTGGCCGCCGCGTCGGCCGCTCCGGAGGGTTCGGCCGCCCCGGGCGGCGCGGTGCTCGTGCCCGACGGCTCCGTCGCGCCGTACGCCCGCCAGCTCGCCGACCCCGATCCCGACGTGCGGCGGGTCGGTCTGCGCGTCCTCGGCGAGTTGGGCGATGCGCGACCGGAGCTGCGCCAACGGGTCGTGGACGCCGTCTGCGGCTACCTGCGTGCCCCGCTGCCGTTCCCCGTGGCCGGCGACCTGACCGCCGCGCAGGCCGGCGAGGTGGAGCTGCGCCGCGCCGCCCAGCGACTCCTCGCCGCCCGCCTGCGCCCCGGACCGGGTGGGCTGGGCGAGCGGGGCGGGCCGAACGAACCGGGTGGGCTGGGCGAACCGGGCGAACCGGGCGGGTCGGCTTCGGGGGCGGTGCACTGGGCGGGCATGAGCCTGTCGCTGTGCGGCGCGACCCTGGTCGACCTCGACCTCAGCGGCTGCGTGGTGGACCACGCCGACTTCACGGCCGCCCAGTTCCACGGGGTCACCCGCTTCGACGGGGCCACGTTCCAGGGCGCGGCGTTCCGCCTCGGCGGCCCGGAGGGGCGCGCCTCCTTCCACGGCGCGGCCACGTTCGCGGGCGCGCGCCTCGACAGGTTCCGCGCCCCGGCGGAGATCCTCGCCGGGGTGGCCTTCCACACCCCCCACGACCTCCCCACCCCCACCCCGTCCTGACCCCCGCGCCCCGCCCGCGCCCCGCCCGCACCCCCGTCCTCCGCGATCTTGCACTTGCGGCCCCCGCATAACGGCTATAACGGGCGAAACGGGGGCCACAAGTGCAAGATCGCGGGGGTTGGCCGGGGCTGGCCGGGGCGGGCCGGGGGGCGGGGACGGGGTGGGTATCTTCTCGGTGTGACGGGTGATCGGGGCGAGGGGCTGTTGCTGGGGCGGATCGCCGGCGAGGCGTGGATCGTCGACCTGCTGCGCCGGTTCGACTTCGACCTGGACCGGGCGGCCGACGGGCCGCCGGAGGCGGTGCACCTGCCCGGCGGCGAGCCCCTGGAGATGATCGCCGGCGACGCCTCGGGTGGGGCGTTCATGCTGGTGGGCGACGGAGTCACCCGGCCCGTGCTGTACGTCGGCTCGGAGGGGGAGGGCGGGCTGATCGCGACCGACCTGCGCGCCGCCCTCGCCCTCGTCGTCGGGCTCTCCAGCATCCACGACGCGACGAGCGTCCCGTACGGTGACGACGGCGGCGCGCGGCTGCGGGAGTGGCTGGCCCGCACCGACGAGGAGATCCGCGAGGACTGGCCGGAGCTGGACGCGGAACGGGCGCGGCTGCGGCAGGCGCTCGACCTGCCGGAGGCCGACGGGCTGCTGGAGGCGCTGCACCGCCTGGCGGCCGACGAGGACTACCGCCCGGTCAGCGGCGCCGGCGACCGGTACGAACCGATGGTCGACGTGCCCGGGGCGTAGCCGCCGGAGGCACCGCCCCTTCGAATCGCCCGCGCCGTCAGGCCGCCGAAGCGCCGACCGACGCCGGCCAGCCCGTCGCCACCGGGGAGGGCCGACCCGTCAGGTCATCCCGTAGCCGAGTTCCTCGGCGGCCACCGACCAGAAGCGGTTCTCGTGGTCCACCGACGCCGGGTCGAGCTGCCGGAACCGGTCGGTGAGCCGCTCGCCGACCGCCTCGAGGTCGTCGTCGGCGTCGTCGGGCAGCGCGTGGGCCTCCGCACGGGCGGCCAGGTACGCCTCCGCGCAGGCGACGAGCGCGGCGAGGGTGGAGTTCACCGGCTCGGATCCGTCGTCGTCGACGAGGGAGACGGCACCCGTGGCCGGGTCGACGACGAGGCGGGACAGCCCCTCGTCCTCGGCGAGGACGACCCCGGTCGAGTCGGCGCGGGCGGCCGGGAGCCAGTCCCCGGGGTAGGGAAGCTGCTCCCCGAGGGACCGCAGCCGGGCGAGGGCGACGTCGATCGCCGCGTCGGTGTTCGGCACCGCCCCACCCTAGCCCCGGCCGTCGGGCCCGCCGGGCGGGGCTCTGGGCCTGGTCCCGGGCCCGCCGGGCGGGGCTCTGGGCCTGGTCCCGGGCCCGCCGGGCGGGGCTCTGGGCCTGGTCCCGGGCCCGCCGGGCGGGGCTCTGGGCCTGGTCCCGGGCCCGCCGGGCGGGGCTCTGGGCCTGGTCCCGGGCCCGCCGGGCGGGGCTCTGGGCCTGGTCCCGGGCCCGCCGGGCGGGGCTCTGGGCCTGGTCCCGGGCCCGCCGGGCGGGGCTCTGGGCCTGGTCCCGGGCCCGCCAGGCGGGGCTCCGGGCCCGGGCCCGGCCGGTCAGGGGATCGGCCACTCGTGGACGGGGCGGTTGCTGTGCATCAGCTCCACGTAGTGGCGGACGACCTCGCGCAGCGCCTCGGGCCGGTCCAGGTGGTCGGCGGACTCCAGCCGGTGCAGGGTCTCCACCTGCCAGGTCGCGCCGTTGCGCCCGGTGAGGCAGCGCTGCTCGATGATCCCGAGCAGCCGGTCCCGCTCGGCCGGGTCGAGCCCCCACCGGTCGAGGCCGTGGTGGGCCAGTGGCAGCAGCCGGCGCAGCACCAGCTCGGTGACCGGCAGGTAGCCGAGGCCGGGCCAGAAGACCTGGGCGTCGATGCCGTGCCGGGCGCAGGCGTTGAAGTTTTCCTCGGCGGCGCTGAAGGACATCTGCGACCACAGTGGCCGGTCCGACTCGGCGAGGGCCCGGACCAGCCCGAAGTAGAACGCGCCGTTGGCGACGGTGTCGAGCACGGTGGGGCCGGCGGGCAGCACCCGGTTCTCCACCCGCAGGTGGGGCCGGCCCTTGTGGACGTCGTACACCGGCCGGTTCCAGCGGTAGACGGTGCCGTTGTGCAGCCGCAGCTCGGCGAGCTTCGGCACGTCGCCCCGGGCCAGGGCCTCGGCCGGGTCCTCCGGGTCGCACACCGGCAGGAGGGCGGGGAAGTAGCGCACGTTCTCCTCGAACAGGTCGAACACGCTGGTGATCCAGCGTTCGCCGAACCACACCCGTGGGCGTACCCCCTGGGCCTTGATCTCTTCCGCCCGGGTGTCGGTGGCCTGCTGGAACAGCGGGATGCGGGTCTCGCGCCACAGTTCCCGGCCGAACAGCAGCGGCGAGTTCGCGCCGAGGGCCACCTGGATGCCGGCGACGGCCTGGGCGGCGTTCCAGTGGTCGGCGAACTGCGTGGGGCTGACCTGGAGGTGGAACTGGGTGCTGGTGCAGGCCGCCTCCGGGGTGATGGTGTCGGCGGTGACCGCGAGCCGCTCCACCCCGCTGATGGAGATCCGCAGGTCCTCGCCGCGCGCGGCGAAGATCTGCTCGTTGAGCAGCTTGTAGCGCGGGTTGGCCGACAGCGTCTCGGCGGTCAGGTGCTCCGGGCGCAGCGTCGGCAGGATGCCGATCATGACCATGTGCGCGCCGACGTCCCGGGCCTTGGTCTCGGCGGCGTTGAGGCTGGCCCGCACGTGTTCCTCGAACGCGGCGGTGCCCGTGCCGGCCAGCCGGCGCGGCGCGACGTTGATCTCCACGTTGAACTGACCCAGCTCGGTCTGGAAGCTCGGGTCGGCGATCGCGGCGAGCACGTCGGCGTTGCGCATCGCCGGCAGGGACCCGTCGTCGACCAGGTTCAGCTCGATCTCCAGGCCGGTCATCGGCCGTTCCACGTCGAAGCGGGACTCCCGGAGCATCTCGGCGAAGACGTCCAGGCACCGGTGCACCTTCTCCCGATAGCGCGCCCGGTCCTCCCGACTGAAGGTGCGCGCCGCGACTTCCTCGCCCATGGTCACCGCCCTGTCACCGTTGGTTCCCCCAACCTCGCACGCGGCGGCGGCCCGGGGAAGACCCGAAGGTCCCTCTACGTACCCACCTGTGGCCCGCGTGATCCCCGTCGCCTCCGCCTCCCGGTCGGCCGGGCCGTCGGGCGGGCTGGTTAGCATGGCCGGCAACCGGTGGGGGAGACGATGCGCGAGAAGATCACGAAGCTGTTCGTCGCGGCGGCGGTCGCCGAGGCGTGCTCCTGGCTGGCCCTGCTGGTCGGCATGGCCGTCAAGTACGGCCCGCCGGGCAACGAGATCGGCGTGAAGATCTTCGGCCCGATCCACGGCGGCCTGTTCGTCGCGTACGGCGTGCTGGTGCTGGCCGTCGCGCGGCTGCACCGGTGGCGGGCGTGGCCGACCCTCGTGGCGCTGGCCTGTTCGGTGCCGCCGTTCGCCACCCTGGTCTTCGAGCGCTGGGCGGCCCGCCGGGGCATGCTGCGCACCGCGCCGGCCCCGGAGCGCCCCCGTACCCCGGTCGGCTGACCGCCCGGCGCGCTTCCCGTCGGGCGGCGCGGGGCTCAGGCGAGCAGGACCGGCGCGCCTCCCGTTGGCGGCGCACGCTCAGGTGAGCAGGATCGCCGCGCCGATCACGAGGACCAGCAGCGCCCCCAGGACGGCCTGGAGCAGCAGCGGCGGCCCGAGGTGGCTCCACAGGGTGGCGTGGCGGGGGCGCAGGAGCTGCCCGGTGGTGAGGTTGACGATCTGCTCGACGCGCGGCGGCAGGTCGGGATCCTGCGGCTTGAGGGTGATCTGCACCCAGTCGGCCGGGTGCAGCGCGCTCTGCGCCAGGTGCCCGTGCAGCTCCACCTCGCACAGCTGGTCGTTGGAGTCGCGCAGCCGCAGCGGGGTGACCAGGAACTCCGGCCCCTTGCGCAGCTCCTTCCAGGTGCGCCGGGCGCCGCCACCGCCGCTGGACAGCAGCGAACGGAACGCCAGCAGCAGCAGCCCCATCACGCTGGCGGCCGTCACCACGGCGACGAGCACGGGCTGGCCGATCTTCAGCTCACGCGGGTAGCCGTCGAGCAACCGGACGACGCGGCCGGTGACGATCCGCTGCGTCGGGCGGGCGATCCGCCGGTAGTCGAGGTCGCCGTCCATTGTCCACCACCGAGAGTCGTTCACCACGGAGAGTCCGATTCGCTACACCGATCGTATCCGCCGGGGCGGCCGAACGACATGAATGAACGCGAGTCATGTTCGTGGCGGGTCGCGGCGGCGGGAGCCGACGCCGGACGCCGGCGGGAGCAGCAGGCCAGGCGACCGGGCCAGGTGACAAGGCGACCGGCGCGGGTAAGCGGGGGGCCGAGCCGGAAAGGGGTCGAGCATGCAGCTGTCCTTCCTGCGTCCGCTCTACGACCGTCCCGGGCCGTGGTGCTCGGTCTACCTGGACGCCTCCCGGGACACCCACGACGCCCGCCCCGCGCTGGACCTGCGGTGGCGGGCCATCGAGGGGCGACTGCTGGAGCAGGGCGCCGACGCGCCGACCGTGGACGCCGTCGAACGCGTCGTCCGCGGCCACGACCCGATGCCGGGCGACTACGGCATCGCCGTCTTCGCCACCCGGGGCCGGGCGGTGCTCACCGAGTACCTGTCCGCCCCGCCGCTGCGGGACCTGGCGACCGTGTCGGAGCTGCCGCACACCATGCCGTTGCTCGCCCAGCGCGGCGAGCAGGTCGCCTGGGTGCGGGTGCTGGCCGACCGCAGGGGCGCGGACGCCGTGGCCGTCAGCGCCGGCGGGGTGCCGCGCCGCGCCCACGTCACCGGCCGGGAGGACTTCCCGCTGCGCCGCGTCAACGCGGGCGGCTGGTCGCACTCGCGCTACCAGCGGGCCGCCGTGGAGGCCTGGCACCACAACGCCGGCGACGCGGCGGCGGCCACCGTGGAGCTGGCCGAGAAGGTCGGCGCGGAGGTGGTGGTGGTCGCCGGCGACGTGCGGGCCACCGGCATGATCGCCGCCCAGCTTCCGGAACGCTGGCAGGACGTGCTGGTGCGCACCGACGCCGGGTCGCGGCACGCCGGGGCGGACCCGGCGCTGATGGACGACGTCACCGTGCAGACCATCGCCGAGGTGGCCGACCAGCGGGTCACCGCCGCGCTGGACCGCTTCGGCGTCCAGGAGGACGTCGGGGCGGGCCTGGACGCCGTCGTGTCGGCGCTGCGCCGCAACCAGGTCGACACGATGCTGATCGTGGACGACCCGTCGTCGACGGCCCAGCTCTGGGTCGGCCCCGAGCCGACCGACATCGCCACCGACGCGGGCCAGCTCACCGCCGTCGCGGTGGCCGACCCCCGGCGGGTACGCGCCGACGCGGCCCTGGTGCGGGCGCTCGTCGGCACCGACGCGGAGCTGACCGTGCTCGCGCCGGACGAGGCGCCCGAGCTGACCGACGGGGTGGGCGCGGTGCTGCGCTACGTCGACGCCGCCACGCCCGGCCGCTCACATGGCTGAGCGTACGGTCGCCGACCTGGTGGTGGAGCGGCTGCGGGCGTGGCGGGTGCCGCGCGCCTTCGGGTGCCCGGGCCCCGCCGTCGCCCCGGTCGTCGCCGCCCTCGACCGCGCGGGCGGGGACCCCGCGTTCGTCCCCGCCCGGCACGAGGAGACGGCCTCGTTCATGGCCAGCGGGCACGCCAAGTTCACCGGCGAGATCGGCGTCTGCCTGGCCACCCAGGGCCCCAGCGCGGTGCACCTGCTCAACGGCCTGTACGACGCCAAGCTGGACAGCAAGCCGGTGGTGGCGATCGTCGGCGAGGACATCGACGGCCCGCTCGGCGGGGCCCACGAGGAGATCGGCCTGAGCCGCCTCTTCGGCGACGTCTGCAACCAGTTCGTCCGCTACGGGCGCACCCCGGGCCAGGTGCCGGCCGTGCTGGACCAGGCGTTCCGCACCGCCGCCGCCACCCGCAGCCCGACCTGCGTGGTGCTGCCCCGCGCGGTGCAGGTCGCCCCGGTGCCCGACCTGGTCCCGCAGTTCGCCGGCGTCGTGTCGGCGACGCCGGGGGAGCCGCTGGCGCGGGTGCTGCCGCACGACGCCGACCTGGCCGCCGCCGCCTCCCTGCTCGGCATCGGCGACCGGGTCGCGATCCTGGTCGGGCAGGGCGGGCACGGCGCGGCCGCCGAGATCGTGGCGCTGGCCGACCGGCTCGGCGCGGGGGTGGCCGCCAGCCTGCTCGGCAAGCCGGTGCTCGACGAGCGGCTGCCCTTCCACGCCGGCGTGCTCGGCGAGGTGGGCACCACCGCGGCGGCGCAGCTCATGGGCGGCTGCGACACCCTGCTGCTGGTCGGCACCAACGACCCGTGGACCGACTACTACCCGCTGCCCGGCCAGGTCCGCACCGTCCAGATCGACATCGACGGCCGGCGGATCGGCAACCGGTACCCGGTGGACGTGCCGCTGGTCGGCGACGCCACCGAGACGCTGCGGGCCCTGCTGGCGCGCGTCCCGGACCGGCCGCGGCGGGCATGGCGGGAGACGGTGGAGGCATCGGTGGACCGGTGGCGTCGGGCGGCGGCGGCCCGCGCCGCCGAGCCCGCCGGGCCGGTCAACCCGCAGCTCGTGCTGCGCGAACTCTCCGCCCGGCTGCCCCGGGAGGCGGCCGTCGCCGTCGACGTGGGCTCGATCGTCTACTGGTACGCCCGGCATCTGGAGCTGCCGCCCGGCGTCACCGCCCACCTCTGCGGCACCCTCGGGTCGGCCGGCTGCGCCCTGCCGTACGCGGTGGCGGCGAAGCTCGCCCGCCCCGACCGGCCGGTGCTCGCCCTCGCCGGCGACGGCGCGATGCAGCTCAACGGGCTGGCCGAGCTGATCACGGTGGCCCACCACTGGCGGGAGTGGCCGGATCCCCGGCTGGTCGTGCTGGTGCTCAACAACCGCGACAACTCGGGCGTGGGCGACGGCCGCCCGCCGTCCGGGGTGGCCGACCGGCGTCCCGACGTCCCGTATGCCGGCTGGGCCCGCCTGCTCGGCCTGCACGGGGTCCGGGTGGACCGGCCGGAGCTGATCGGCGCGGCCTGGGACGAGGTCCTCGCGGCGGACCGGCCGAGCGTGCTGGAGGCCGTGGTCGACCCGACCGTGGCGCTGCGCCCCCCGGAGCCGGCCCTGGCGGACCTGCGCGGCCTCTTCGCCGACGGCGAGGCGGCCCGGCGGGTGCGCGGTCGGATGCTCGACAACCGGGTCGCCGTCGAGGCGGAGGACCTCGTGTAGCCCGCCGGGCCACGCGCGCGACCGACGGCACGCCGGGCGGCGTGGCGGTTCCCGGGATGCCGGAGGCCGCCGCGCCGCCCGGCGTTCGCGCGCCGGACGGCGACCCGTGGTCCCGGCTCCGGACGACCCGCCCAGCGGGCACGCGCGGTGGCGGACGCCCCGTTTAGACCCCATCGGGACGGGAAGCCGGGCCGCGTGGTGAGCGAACGAGGCGGGTCCGGACCGACGCACACGGCGCGCCGGGACCTCATGGCGGACGGGGCCGGACTTGCCGGCGACCGGGTGATGACGGCGGGCAGCACGGCCCGGATCATGGTCGCCGCGGCGGTGCGGGCGCTGCGCGGGGAGGACTGCGCCGACCTGCGGAACCCGGGCGCGCCGTCCCGCTTCACCGGGGCCCCCGAGCCGGTGCGCCGCGGCGCGGCGGCGCGGGCGGCCGGACGGGTCGCCCTCACCCCCGCGCAGGCGGCCGAGGTCGACGCCGAGCGGGTCGCCCGGTGGATCGTCGACCAGTACCCGCGCCGGTGCTACCCGGGCGTGGTGCTCGGGTCGCCGCACGGCGCGGCCGTGCACCTGGCGGTCGCCCTCGGGGTGCCCTGGCTGCCGGCCGCGTTCGAGACGACGGTGCACTGGAGCGGCGGCGCGGTGGACCGGCCCGCCGCCGCCCTCGACCACGGCGCCGCGCTCGCCGGCCGGCTGCTGGCCGGCAACCCGGACGTGCACGTGCGCCAGGTGCACTGCCCGGCCAGCCGGGGCCCGTTGTCCGGGGCGACCGTCTCCCTCCTGGTGCGCTGGCAGTCGCTGCCGGCGGCGTACGCCCGGTTCCTCGCCGACCGCCTCGCGCCCGACGGCCCGGTGCTGCTGCTGCGCGACGCCCGCACCTGGCCGGTGTACGACGCCGGGCGGGGGCACAGCTTCCAGGCCGGCTCCCCGGCCAGCGGCCTGGACCCGGTGGACTTCGACCCGGACTCGCACGCCCTGCGCCAGGTGCTCCGCTCCGTCGGCGGCGACGGGGCCCGCTGGCAGCCCCCGGCGGTCTCCTGCCCGCTGGGATACGCCGAGCACGGCGTGGAGCCCGGCTTCGAGCTCGCCGTCCGGGACTGGGCCGGGCGGCGCGGGAACGGGGTGCACCGGGTGCTCGTGCCCCGGCCGGAGGCGCTCAGCGCCGCCGTGGCCGACCTGTACCGGGGATGGCTGCGGCGGGCCGGCAAGACGGGCGACCGCCTCGTGGTGGAGTGCGGGCGGCTGCTCGACCCGTGGCAGGTGGTGCGGGCGGGGCTGGTGCCGTACTGGTGCGAGAACGCCACCCGGCGCAGCGTCGACGCCGCCGAGTGGTGGCTGGCCGGCAGCGAGCCGTTCAGCTCCGTGGACGTGCTCCCGGAGTCGCCCGGGATGCGCTCGCCGGCCCTCGCGGGCCTGCCGCAGTGGCTGGCCGTGGCCGCGTTCGGCCGCCGCCGCCGGGCCCTGGACCGCACCGCCGCCCGGGGCTACCCGGTCGCGGCGGTGCCGACCCGCCGGGCCACCGAGGTGCTCCGCGCCCAGCCGTACGACCTGCCGGCCCCGCCGCCGCTGCCCGCCGCGACCGCCGTCGAGGCGTTCCGGGTCGGCGGCGCCCGGCAGGGCCTGGTGGTCGGCTGACCGGTCCGTCCGCCGGGCCGCCGGCCGCTGCGCCACCGGCGCGCCGCAGTCGCCCGCACCGACCGGCCGAAACATCCTCGCGAACCCGGGCCGGCGTGATTGAGTACCTACGGAGCGGGAACACCGCTGGCTGCGACGGCCCGGCCCGGCCAGGCTGCGCAGCCCGCCGTCGCCGCTCCTCGACGGATCCCGTCATGTGACCCACTTCCGGCCCGGTGCGTGGCTCGACCACGCGCACGTCCGGTTTCCCGACCCGGGCGGGGGACCTTCCTGAGGGAGGCGCGGATGTTCGGACAACCCAGCACGACCACGGCACCACCCCCCACCGACCGGGGGCTGGAGGATCTCGACGCGGCGGCGCTGGCGTACGCGGCGCGGATCGAGGGCCTGCCCCCCGAGCGGCGGCAGGAGGCCCGCGACGACCTGGTGCGCTTCGCGTTGCCGTTCGCCGGGCGGCTCGCCCGCCGCTACCGGGGGCGGGGCGAGCCGCTGGAGGACCTGGAGCAGGTGGCCCGCCTCGGGCTGGTCAACGCGGTCGACCGGTACGACCCGGAGCGGGGCTCGTTCACCGCGTACGCGGCGATCACCATCGTCGGCGAGATCAAACGCCACTTCCGGGACCGGACGTGGGGGGTGCACGTGCCCCGCCGGCTGCGCGACCTGATCCTGGAGGTGGGCCAGGCCACCGCCGCGCTGACCAGCGAGCTGTCCCGGGCCCCCACCGTCGCCGAGCTGGCCGAGCGGCTGGAGACCCCGCAGGAGGAGATCCTCGCGGCGCTGGAGTCGGCGGCCGGCTACAGCCCGGCCTCGCTCAACGCGCCCGTCGGCGGGGAGAGCTCCGCCGAGTTCGGCGACCTGGTCGGCGAGAGCGACAACGCGCTGGAGTCCGTCGACGACCGGGTGACCGTCAGCGGGCTGCTGCACCGGCTGCCCTGGCGGGAGCGGCGGATCCTGGCCATGCGCTTCTACGGCAACCAGACCCAGGCCGAGATCGCCGCCCGGTTCGGCATCTCCCAGATGCACGTCTCCCGGCTGCTGTCGCGGGCGCTGACCTGGCTGCGGCAGGCGATGCTGGCCGACGCCCCGCCGCCGTGGCAGAACGGCCCGGCCGAGACGGAACCGGTGACCAAGCGCGGCTGAGGCGCAAGGAAGGGCCCCCTCTTAACGCCTGAGGTAGAGAGGGGGCCCTTCTCACACCACCCCTTCGCTTGGGGCGGGCTCAGCGCTCCGTCGAGTCGCCGCGGCTGTGCGGGTGGCGCCACCGTTCGTTCTCCTGCGGGGCCCGATCCATCGCGTCCGGCCCGCCCGGCTCCGGGGCGTCGGACTCGTCGAAGCTGGGCCGGCGGACCTCTTCCGGCTCCGGCACGTCCACCGGCCGCGCGCCCGACTGCGGCGCCGGCTGGTACGCGACGGCCTCGCGGGCGCCGTGCGCGCCCTCGGCCGCCGGCGACTCGGGCAGGTGCCGCTCGTGGTGCAGCTCCTCGGCGAGGCTCTGCGGCGGCTTCGTGGTCCGCTGCGGCAGGTCCCGGCCCAGGTCGGCGACGAGGCGGCCGTACTTGGCGTCGAATGCGGGGCGCTCGGAGCGGATCCGGGGCATCCGGTCGAAGTTGCGCAGCGGGGGCGGGCAGGTCGTGGCCCACTCCAGCGAGTTGCCGAAGCCCCACGGGTCGTCGACCGTCACCATCGCCCCGTACCGCCAGGACTTCCACACGTTGTAGATGAAGAACAACGTGGACGCGCCGAGCACGAACGACCCGACCGTGGAGATCATGTTGAGCGTGGTGAAGCCGTCACCGGGCAGGTAGTCGGCGTACCGGCGGGGCATGCCCTCGGCGCCGAGCCAGTGCTGCACCAGGAACGTGGCGTGGAAGCCGACGAACATCGTCCAGAAGTGCAGCTTGCCCAGCCGCTCGTCGAGCAACCGCCCGGTCATCTTCGGGAACCAGAAGTAGACCCCGCCGAACGCGGCGAAGACGATGGTGCCGAACAGCACGTAGTGGAAGTGCGCCACCACGAAGTACGAGTCGGTGACGTGGAAGTCGACCGGCGGGCTGGCCAGCAGGACCCCGGTGAGCCCGCCGAGCAGGAACGTGACCAGGAAGCCGACGGCGAAGAGCATCGGCGTCTCGAAGGTGAGCTGCCCCTTCCACATGGTGCCGATCCAGTTGAAGAACTTCACCCCGGTGGGCACCGCGATCAGGTAGCTCAGGATGCTGAAGAACGGCAGCAGCACCTGGCCGGTGGCGAACATGTGGTGCGCCCAGACGCTCATCGACAGCACGGTGATCGCGACCGTGGCCAGCACCAGCCCGGTGTAGCCGAAGATCGGCTTGCGGGAGAAGACCGGGATGATCTCGGTGATGATGCCGAAGAACGGCAACGCCACGATGTAGACCTCGGGATGGCCGAAGAACCAGAACAGGTGCTGCCACAGCATCGGGCCGCCGGTGGTCGGGTCGAACACGTGCGCGTCGAGCAGCCGGTCGGCGGCCAGGGCGAACAGGGCGGCGGCCAGCAGCGGGAAGACCAGGATCACCAGGACGCTGGTGAGCAGCATGTTCCAGGTGAAGATCGGCATCCGGAACATGGTCATGCCGGGGGCGCGCAGGGTCAGGGTGGTGGTGATCAGGTTGACCGCGCCGAGGATGGTGCCGAGACCGGAGACGGCCAGGCCGACGATCCACAGGTTTCCGCCGATGCCGGGGGAGTGCTCCATCCGGCTCAGCGGCGTGTACGCCGTCCAGCCGAAGTCGGCGGCCCCGCCCGGGGTGGCGTAGCCGCCGACGACCATGGTCCCGCCGAACAGGTAGAGCCAGTACGCGAAGGCGTTGAGCCGGGGGAACGCCACGTCCGGCGCGCCGATCTGCAACGGGACGATGTAGTTGCCGAACGCGAACACCAGCGGCGTCGCGAACAGCAGCAGCATGATCGTGCCGTGCATGGTGAACGCCTGGTTGTACTGCTCCGGGGAGAGGAACTGTAGGCGCGGCCGGGCCAGCTCGGCCCGCAGCAGCAGGGCCAGCACCCCGCCGATGAGGAAGAAGACGAACGAGGTGACCAGGTAGAGCAGGCCGATCTGCTTGGCGTCTGTCGTCCCGAGCAGCTTGATCAGCTTCGCGCCGGGCAGCGCCGGGCGGACCGGGCCGGGAAAGCCGCCGAAGCGGGCCGGCGCGAGGATCGCGGGCCCCCGGTCTCGGGCAGGCTCCGTGGTTACCCGCTTGGGCATGCTTCTCACCCCGTCGGTGGCGACAGAAAGGGACGGGCGTGCCTACCCGCCCCTCTCCCTATGTAACCAGGCGAGAGCGGTAATTTCGGTCAATTCGCGGGCGACGCGGGTCGACGGCCGCCGGCACAGTCGCCTCAGGTGGCGGGCAGCATCGCCCAGACCACCTTGCCGTCGACCACCGGCGCGCTGCCCCAGCGCTGGGTCAGCTCCCGCACCAGCAGCAGGCCCCGGCCGCCCTCGGCCCGCAGGTCCGTCCGGGTCGCCGCCCGCGCCGCGGCCCGGCTGCCGTCGGCGACGGCCACCTGCAGGTACGGCCGGCGCAGGGTCAGCGTGACCTGCATCGGGGTGCCCGCATGTCGTACCACGTTGCCGACCAGCTCGCTGAGCACCACCGAGGCGGGGCCGACCAGGTCCGGCAGGTGCCACCGGCCGCACGCGTCGGCGACCAGCTCCCGGGCCCGCCGGCACGCGCCCGCCACCGGCTCCAGGCGCATCCGCAGCCGGGGCGCGGCGGCCGCCCCCGCCGTCCGGGCCGCCTCGGCGCAGTCCCGCTGCACCGGCAGCCCCCGGCACGCTGCCGACCCGGTCAGCCAGCTCGCCGCGCGCGCCGGTGGCGCGCAGAGCACGACGGGCACCGCCGGCCAACCGGCCGCCCGGCGGGCCGCGGCGGCGAAGACCGACAACGCGAGCCCGTCACGCACGGTGAGGTCGTGGAGGTCTACCACCAGCGCGTCCGGCTGGGCGGTGAGGCAGCGGTCGAGCACCCGGTGCACCGTCCGCATGGTCGCCAGGTCGAGCGCGCCGGCGACGCGTACGACGGTCACCGGCGACTCGTCGCGGACCTCGCAGGTGATCCGGCTCGGCATTGCGCGGTCCTCGTTTCCGTCTCGGGGTGACCCGGACGTACCCGGCGCGACGCCGGGCGAAACGGGACTGCTGACGGGTGCAGCGGGACGGCGGGCGCGGTCAGCGGCGTCGGCGGTCACGCGTGGTGAGCACGCCCAGCGCGATCATGCCGGCGCCGAGGAGCAGGTGCAGCCAGTTGTCGGCGTCGTTGACGGGGATGAAGTTGGCGCCGCTGCCGTGGTCGACGACCAGGCCGTAGAGCCACAGCACGAGGTAGACCGCCCCGCCGCCGATCAGGAACGTCCGCGCCCCGGCCCAGGTGCGCGACAGCGCCAGGCCGGCCAGCCCGAAGGCCAGGTGCACGGCGTTGTGCAGGACGGAGACCTGGAACACCCCGAACAGCTTCGCCCCGGAGCCGTGCCCGGCGAAGCGCAGGTCGCCGAAGTCGGTGGTGACCCCCGGGACGAAGCCGAGCAGCCCGACCAGGAGGAAGACCACGCCGACGGTCGCGGCGGCGCGCCGCACCGGCGCCCGGCCGTCGGCCGGGTTGCGTCGGGCCCGCGCGTGGGCCATCGGACCGGCCACCACGACCTCCTCACCGCCGGGTGAAGAGCCCGGCCGGGCCGCGGGTTCCCGCCGCCGCCCAGCGCAAACGCGCGGATCGGGCGGCCGCGGTGTTGACAGGGGGCCCCTGCGCTACCGGAAGCGTGAACAGGGTGCCCTTCCTTGCTCCGGCGTCAGGCGGGTTGCAGGGGGCGGGTCGCGGTCTGCCGAACCCTCTCGTACAGCCCGACGTACGCGCGCGCCATCACCGCCGGGGTGAACCGGGTCGCCGCCTCCCGGCGGCACTCGTCGCCGTCGAGCACGCTCGCGGCCAGCAGCAGGTCGGCCAGCTCGTCCTCGTCGGCGGTGAGCAGCCCGGTGCGGCCGTGCTCGATCAGCTCCGGCAGGCAGCCGCGGGCCGTCGCCACGACCGGGGTGCCCAGCGCCAGGGACTCGACCACGGCCGTGCCGCCGGGTTCCTCCCAGCGCAGCGGGAACAGCGCGGCGCGGGCCCCGGCCAGCAGGTCGTCGCGGTCCCGCCCGGCGACCGTGCCGACCCAGCGGACCAGGTCGCCGTCGACGTGCGGGGCCACCTCGTCGTAGAAGAACCGCACGTCCGGGTTCTGCCGGGCCTCGTCGCCCGCCGCGGCCAGGTCCTGCGGCCGGTGGTACGGCCCGACCGGACCGGCGAGCACCAGCGGCACGCCGACCCGCCGCGCCAGCCGCGCGCCGACGTCCTGGCCCTTGCCCGGGTTGATCCGGCCCAGGATGACCAGGTGGTCGCCCTTGTCCGGCCGGGGCCGCCGGTCGGCGTCGACCGCGAGCGGGGTGGACAGGTGCACGTGGCCGACCGAGTGCTCCCGCAGCGCCCGGGGCGCGCGGGCCAGCTGTGCGGCGGAGACCCCGTTGACCCGCACCCGGTCGCCGCCGTCGAGGTTGCCGTACAGGTCGGGGTGCTTGGCCAGGTCCCAGTGCAGGGTGTGCAGCACCGGCGGGCCCTGCGGGCCCATGGCCGCGAGGGTGGCCAGGCCGACGGCCTCCACATGGTCGTGCACCAGGTCGATGTCGTCGCGGGCGTGCAGCGCGCGCACCACGCCGCCCAGGTGCGCCTGGGAGATGCCGCAGACCTGGTTGTACGGCCGTTGCAGCGCGGGGAACTGGCCGTCGCCGAAGACCGCGATCTTCTCGTCGACGGGCAGGGTGCTGCTCTCCACGGAGGCGAGGACCACCCGCACGCCCAACCTGCGCAGCTCCGGCACGAGGGTGGCGATCACGTTCTCGATCCCGCCGTAGCCGGGCGGCGGCACGGACAGCCACGGGCCGGCGTTCATCAGGACGGTGAGGCTCATGCGGGCACCCGACGCCGGGGCACCCGGTGCCGCAGCTCCGCCAGGGGCGGGCGCTCCTCGACCGAGACGTCGCTGACGACGATCTCCCGGTCGAGGTTCGGCAGCGCGTCGGAGCCGCCCCGCCGGAACTGGGTCAGCAGGGCGGCCGGCACGGCGTCGGGGTTGGCCCAGCCCCGCCGCTGCAACCGGGACCAGGCGGTCAGCATGATCTGCGCCGACATCCGGCCCAGCGCCGCCGTGTCCTGGTGCCGGTGCCGGCGCTCGCCCAGGTCCACCTGGGCCAACGCGTCCAGGCCGAGCAGGTCGAGCAGGTCGATCAGCATCGCCGTCTCCACCCCGTAGCCGGAGACGAACGGCACCCGCTCCAGCACGTCGCGGCGGCCGGCGTACTCGCCCGCGAGGGGCTGGACGAAGCCGGCCAGCTCCGGCCAGAACAGGTTGAGCAGGGGGCGGGCCATCAGCTCGGTGACCCGGCCGCCCCCGTCGGCCTCCACGCTGGCCGTCCCCACCAGCGGCCGGTGGTAGAACCCCTTGACGAAGTCGACCGTCGGGTCGGTCAGCAGCGGCCCGATCAGGCCGGTGACGAAGTGCGGGCGGAACTCGTGCAGGTCGGCGTCGACGAACGCGACCACGTCGCCCTCGGCCGCCGCCAGCCCGGCCCACAGCGCGTCGCCCTTGCCGGTCAGCCGGGGCAGCCCCCGCGTCATCTCGTCCTGGCCGACGACCTCCGCGCCGGCGGCCCGGGCCACCTGCGCGGTCCGGTCGGTCGACCGGGAGTCGACCACGATCAGCTCGTCGACCAGGGCCACCCGGTCCATCAGGTGCTCGCGGATGGTCGACACGATCGCGCCGACCGTCGCCTCCTCGTTACGCGCCGGCAGGACCACGCTGACCCGGCTGTCGCCCTTGGCGCGCAGCAGCCGCCGCGACGTCCACTCGGCCGCCGAACTGGTCCGGTATGTCGCCCATGCCTCCACCACCGGTGTCACACTCGCCTCTGCATCCCGCACTGACGCACCCCCAGATCGTGGTGGAAGACGCGGAGTACGGGATTCCCAATCCCGCCCGCGCGCTAACCGGATTGTCGCTAACAGCTTGATCACGGGCCGCGCCCCCACCGGTTTTGGGCAGGTGAACGTTTGATTGCGCGCCCACCGGGCAGTGTCCGTCGCGCGGAAGGCGAAAGCGTGGCGAAGGGACGTGCCGATGCGCGGATGCCGGGTGGGACTGGTCGGGGCCGGCGGGGTGGCGCAGCGCCACGCCCGGGTGCTGGCCGGCTTCGACGACGTCGAGCTCCTCGGCGTGACCGACGTGGCGCGCGACGCCGCGACCGCCCTGGCCGACGCGCACGGGGCGCGGACGTTCCCCGACGTCGGCGAGCTGCTCGCCGCCGGCCCCGACGCGGTGTACGTCTGCGTGCCGCCCTTCGCGCACGGGTCGGTGGAGGAGGCGGTGATCGCCGCCGGGGTGCCCATGTTCGTGGAGAAGCCCGTCGCGGTGGACCTGGACACCGCCGAGCGGATCGCCGACCTGGTGGCCCGGCGCGGGCTGCTCACCGGCGTGGGCCACCACTGGCGGTACCTGCACGTGGTGCAGCGGGCGCGCGAGCTGCTCGCCGACCGGCCGGTGCGGATGGTCGGCGGCGCGTGGCTGGACAGGGTGCCCCCGGTCGCCTGGTGGGCGCGGCGGGACCGCTCCGGCGGCCCCGTGGTCGAGCAGGCCGCGCACGTGCTCGACCTGATGCGGGTGCTCGCCGGTGAGGTGACGGAGGTGACCGCGTACGGCGACGGTGCCCCGCCGCCCGTCGACGACGCCGACATCGACTCGGTGACCACCGCCGCCCTGCGCTTCGCCAGCGGGGCGGTGGGCACCGTCTCCGCCGCCTGCGTCCTGGGCTGGAAGCACCGGGCCGGGCTGGAGGTGCTGGCCGACGGCCTCGCCCTGAGCCTGACCGAGGACGGCCTCACCGTCCGCGACGCCGACGGCGAGCGGCACCTGCCGGCCAGCCCCGACGGGGCCCGCGTCGCCGTCGACCGGGCCTTCGTCGACGCGGTCCGGGGGGTCGGCGACGACGTGCGGGTCCCGTACGCCGAGGCGCTGCGCACCCAGCGGCTGGCCCTCGCGATCGCCGAGAGCGCCCGCACCGGGCGACCGGTGTCCCTGCCGACCGGTCCCGCCGCGGCCCCCCGCGTGCCGGTGCCGGCCACGACGCCGGTGGGCGTCGATGCGTGACCGGGTGGTGGTGGTCAGCGGCCCGGGGCGGGTCGAGCTGGTCGAGCAGGACGCCGACGAGCTGCGCGACGGCACCTTCCGGGTGCGGACCCTCTACAGCGGGGTCTCCGCCGGCACCGAGCTCAGCTTCGTCAAGGGCACCAACCCCTACCTCCACGCCACCTGGAACGCCGGCCTGGGGCTGTTCCAGCCGGGCGGGGCGGGCAGCCCGTACCCGGTGACCCGGCTCGGCTACATGCAGGTGGGGCGGGTGGTGGACAGCCGCACGCCGGCCGTCGCCGTCGGCACGGTCGGTGCGATGACCTACGGCCACCGCACCTCCCACGTCGCCGACCCGCTCACCGAGCGGTTCGTGCCGCTGCCCGACGACCTCGACCCCCTGCTCGGCGTCTACGTCGCGCACATGGGCCCGATCTGCGCCAACGGGCTGCTGCACGCCGCCGCCGACCTGCGCGGCACCGACGTGCGCTCCCTCGGCGACGGCGTCGCCGGCCGCCGGGTCGCGGTGGTCGGCGGCGGCGTGGTGGCCCTGCTCACCGCCCTGTTCGCCCGCCACCACGGCGCGGCGTCGGTGGTGGTGCTCGACCCCACCCCGCAGCGGCGGGCGGTCGCCGAGGCGCTCGGGCTGGCGACCCTCGACCCGGACGCCGACGACCCGGCCGTGGTGCTGAAGACCCGGTGGCACCACGCCCCGGGCGACCGGGGCGCCGACGTCGTCTTCCAGTGCCGGGGCCAGGCGTGGGCGTTGCAGCTCGCCCTGCGCCTGCTGCGCCCCCAGGGCGTCGTGATCGACCTGGCCTTCTACCAGGGGGGCGCGGACGCCGTCCGCCTCGGCGAGGAGTTCCACCACAACGGGCTGTCGCTGCGCTGTGCCCAGATCGGGCGGGTGCCGCGCGGGCTCGCCCCGACCTGGGACCGGGAGCGGCTGTCGGCCGAGACCGTCGACCTGCTGCGGGCGTACGGTGACCGGATCCGCACGCGTCTCGTGTCGGCGGTGGTGCCCTTCGACCAGGCCCCGGAGCTGCTCACCGACCTGGCCGAACGCCGGCGACAGGAGTTGCAGGTGGTGTTGACCGGCTGACCGGGCCGCACGATCGGGCCCGGGTCGCGTACCGTTGCGGCTCATGGGTGTGTCGCAACGGTTGAAGAGCAGGTTCCGTCGGTTCCTCCAGCGCCCGGGCACCACGGTCGACCTGGGCCCGCTGGAGAAGTTGCTGCCGGCCATCGAGGCCCGTGAGGAGGAGCTGTCGGCGCTGACCGACGCCGAGCTCACCGAGGCCGCCGGCTCCGCCACGGGCTACGAGGAGATCTGCGCGATCGGCCGCGAGGCCGCCCGGCGCGGGCTGGACCAGCGGCCGTACGACGTGCAGTTGCTCGGCGCGATGGCCCTGCTCTCCGGCAAGGTCGCCGAGATGGCCACCGGTGAGGGCAAGACCCTGACCGCCGCGATCGCCGCGTACGGGCACGTCCGGCTCGGCAACGGCCCGGTGCACGTGCTCACCGTCAACGACTACCTGGCCCGCCGCGACGCGCGCTGGATGGAGCCGGTCTACGCGCTGCTCGGGCTGAGCGTCGGCTGGGTCAACGAGGCGTCCACCCCGCAGGAGCGCCGCGACGCCTACGCCTGCGACGTCACCTACGTCTCGGTCAGCGAGGCCGGCTTCGACTACCTGCGCGACCAGCTCGTCACCGACCTCGACGACCGGGTCCAGCCGGCGCTGCGCACGGCGATCGTCGACGAGGCCGACTCCATCCTGATCGACGAGGCCCGGGTGCCGATGGTCCTCGCGGGCGCGGTCGGCGGCGAGCAGGACCCGGTGCACGCCGCCGCGGCGCTGGTGCGCGGCCTGCGCAAGGGCAAGCACTTCACGGTCGCCGAGGATGGCCGCAGCGTCGCGTTCACCTCCGCCGGCCTGGCGGCCGTGGAGGCCAAGCTCGGCGGCATCGACCTCTACGACACCGAGCACGTCGGGCAGCTCTCCGCCGTCAACGTGGCCCTGCACGCGTACGCCCTGCTGCACCGCGACGTCGACTACATCGTGCGGGACGGCTCCGTGGAGCTGATCGACGAGATGCGCGGCCGGGTGGCCCAGCGCCGCCGCTGGCCCGACGGCCTCCAGGCGGCCGTGGAGGCGAAGGAGGGGCTCGACGCCACCGCCGAGGGCGAGGTGCTGGGCACGATCGCCGTGCAGGCGTACATCGCGCTCTACCCGAAGGTGTGCGGCATGACCGCCACGGCGGTGCTGGTCGGCGACCAGCTGCGCGAGTTCTTCGGCCTGGAGGTGGCGGTGATCCCGCCGAACACCCCCTGCGTGCGCGAGGACGAGCCGGACCGCATCTACGCCACCCGGGCCGAGAAGGACGAGGCGCTGGTCGACGAGATCAGGCGCTGCCACGACAAGGGCCGGCCGGTGCTGGTCGGCACCCTCGACGTCAAGGAGTCCGAGCAGCTCGCCGTCGGGCTGGAGGCCGCCGGGGTGCCGTGCGTGGTGCTCAACGCCAAGAACGACGACGACGAGGCGGCGATCATCGCCGAGGCCGGCGCGTACGGCGCGGTCACCGTCTCCACCCAGATGGCCGGGCGGGGCGTCGACATCCGGCTCGGCGGCAGCGACTCGGCCGACGCGGAGCGGGTCGCCGAGCTGGGTGGCCTCTACGTCATCGGCAGCGGCCGGCACGACAGCCGCCGCGTCGACGACCAGCTGCGCGGCCGGGCCGGCCGGCAGGGCGACCCGGGCGGGTCGGTGTTCTTCGTCAGCCTGGAGGACGACCTCGTGGTCCGGCACGCCGGAGACGCCATCCCGGCGTCGCCCCGGATGAACGCCGACGGCCTGGTCACCGACCCGCAGGTCGACTATGCCGTGGAGCACGCCCAGCGGGTCGCCGAGGGCGTCAACCACGAGATCCACCGCAACACGTGGCGCTACAGCGTGGTGATCGAGCAGCAGCGCAAGGCCCTCGCCGAG
Source organism: Micromonospora carbonacea (assembly GCF_014205165.1). NCBI lineage: Bacteria > Bacillati > Actinomycetota > Actinomycetes > Micromonosporales > Micromonosporaceae > Micromonospora > Micromonospora carbonacea. Next base: position 2,784,874 of record NZ_JACHMZ010000001.1, read on the forward strand.
CGGCGGGAGCGGCTGCTGACCAGCGACATCGCCGCGCTGATGCTGCTGGAGCGGGTGCCGGAGAAGGCCGAGGAGATGGACGAGGACCTGCTGGCCCGGGCGGCCCGGTCGATCGCCCTGTTCCACCTCGACCGGCTGTGGGCCGAGCACCTCGCCGAGCTGTCCGAGGTGCGCGAGGGCGTGCACCTGCGCGCGCTGGGCCGGCTCGACCCGCTCGACGAGTTCCACCGGGCGGCGGTGCCGGCGTTCAACGCGCTGGTGCCGGAGATCGAGGCGCGCACCATCGCCACGTTCGACGAGACCGAGTTCGACGAGGACTGGGAGCCGGACGCCTCGACGCTGGTGCGGCCGTCGGCGACGTGGACGTACCTCGTCCACGACAACCCGTTCGGCTCGGAGCTGGACCGGCTCATCGCCTCGGTGGGGCGTCGACTCAGCGCCGCCCCGCGCTGAGGTGCTACTTTTCGGCCGTTTCGACCCGGCTTGCCGGGGGTACTAGCGCGCGTCGAATGAATCGGGAGAGCACAGACGATGAGACAGCGCAGGGGCGGCACGGGGCGTCGCCGGCCGGCGTTCCCGGCGGGGGCAGTGGCCCGGTGAACCTGGAGACGCGGGTCGCCGGCACCGAGACCCTGAGCGTGCTGGAGACGGCGGCGCTGCTGCGGGAGCTCACCGCCGGCCTGATCGCGGTGACGGATTTCGACACGGCGCTCGTCCGGTTGGTCGGGATCGCCCAGGCGGCCGTCGCCGGGGTCGCCTGGTGCGGCTTCACGGCGCTGCGGGCCGGCGAGCCGGCCGGGGTGGCCGCCTCCGACCCGGCCCTCGCCGGCCTGGACGACCTGAGCGACGGCCCGGACACGCCGGCGCTGAGCGCCATCCACCGCCGCGAGATGGTCCTCGCCGAGGACCTCGGGCGGGAGTCGCGCTGGCCGGACTGGACGGCCCGGGCCCGGCGGGTGGGGGTGCGCGGCGTCATCTCCGCGCCGGTCGACGTCGACGAGCAGGTCATCGGGGCGATCAACCTCTACGCCTCGACGCCGGACGCGTTGACCACCCGGCACCAGCTCACGGCGATGCTCCTCGCCGAGCACGCCGGGCTGCTGCTGGCCGCCGTCCGGAACCGGGAGCGGTGGGCCGCCGAGGCCAGCGAGCGGCACGCGGCCCTGCTCGGCGAGGGGGTGGTCGGGCAGGCGATCGGCGTCATCATGACCCAGCGCGGCTGCCCCGCCCCGGAGGCCCTGGAGGTGCTCCGCAGCGCGGCGAGGTCGCTGGCCATCCCGCTGCGCGAGGTCGCCGAACGCCTGGTGGCCACGGTCGCCCGCCCCCGGGAGGGCTAGCCGGGCCGGGCGGGCCGGCGCGCCGGCCACCGGTCTGTCGGCGATCCGACGGCCGTTTCCCTGCGGCGGCCGGCGGGTAGCACCCTGGACCGGTGAGCTGACGCGACCAGGGGAGGGCCACGATGGAGAGCCGACTGCGGGTGCACGGGCATCCCATCCAACCGATGCTGGTGACGTTCCCGTTCGGGCTCTTCGTCAGCGCCACCGTCTTCGACCTGGCCGACGTGGTCGGGGGGCCCGCCTTCCTCGGCGAGGTCGGCTACTGGACGTCCGTCGCCGCCCTGGTGGCCGCCGCGCTGTCCACCGTCGCGGGGATGGTCGACCTGTGGGACGCCGCGGGCGACCCGACCCGCCGCCTGAAGATCACCTTCAACCTGGTCAACGCGGCGATGGCCGCGCTGTTCCTGCTGACCTGCCTGATCCGGGCGCACTCGCCGCAGCGCGGCGCGACGGGCGTCATGCTCGCCGCCGAGCTGGTCGCCCTCGGGCTGGGCGGGGCCGGGGTGTGGCTCGGCGCCCGCCTGATGCGGCAGTTCGAGTCCGGGCGCGCCGAGGCGGGCACCCTCGACGCGCTGGGCCCGGTGGCGGGCTCCACCGTGGAGATCGTCCGGCCCCGCGCCTGAAACCGGTTGTCCCGGCGGCCGGGCGCGGCGATGCTATCCGCCCATGAGCGGAAAGCGGGGATTCGAGGAGCTGGTCGCCGAGGGCGCGTCCGTGCCCGTGCAGGGCTGGGACTTCTCCTGGCTGCACGGGCGGGCCAGCGAGGAGCGGCCGCCGTGGGGCTACGCCCGCCTCGTGGCCGACCGGATGGCCCGGGCCGACGCGGCGCTGGACGTCGACACCGGCGGCGGGGAGGTCCTCGCCGAGGTGCCCCGCCCGCCCCGGGTCCTGCTGGCCACCGAGGCGTGGCCGCCCAACGTGGAGGTGGCCCGGCGTCACCTGCGCCCGGTCGGCGCGACGGTGCTCCAGGTCGCCGAGGGCGGCGGCCTGCCGGTGGGCGACGCCACCCTGGACCTCGTGGTGAGCCGGCACCCCGTGCGCACCCGCTGGGACGAGGTCGCCCGGGTGCTGCGGCCCGGCGGGACGTTCCTGTCCCAGCAGATCCGCGGCGGCACCGTCCGGGAGCTGAGCGAGGCGATGCTGGGCCCGCTGCCTCCGCCTCGGCGGCAGCTTCCCGGCCAGGCCGTCGCCGCCGCCGAGGCGGCCGGGCTGCGGGTGCTCGACCTGCGCGAGGCGAGCCTGCGCACGGTCTTCCACGACATCGCGGCGGTGGTCTACTTCCTGCGCAAGGTGGTCTGGACGGTGCCCGGGTTCACCGTCGAGGGCTTCCGGCCGCAGCTCGCCCGCCTGCACGACCGGATCGAGGCCGACGGGCCGTTCGTGGCCCACGCCCGCCGGTTCCTGATCGAGGCGGTCCGGCCGAAGCTCGCCGTCAGGTCATGAGAGCGCTGTCGCGGCGGGGGTGTCGAGGTGCCCGGTCAGGCGCTCCCAGTTGCCCGAGCCGATAGCGATCTTCTCCTCGTGGGTGAACGGCGCGTCCACCAGGAAGGAGCGTGCGACCCCGTTGCTGGTGTCGAGGAACGGGAACCCGCCGGGTCGGGTGCCGAACGTGTAGGGGTAGTCGGTGGAGTAGACCATGCGTTCGGTGCCGACGATCTCCGCCGTCCAGCGCAGGTACCGCTCGCTGACGGTGCCGCTGCCGGCGATCCAGAAGTTGTGCTTGAAGTAGTCGAGCAGGGGTCGTTGGAGCTTGGCGTTGTGGGCGAGGATTCCGGTGTGGTCGAGGTAGAAGAGCACGAGCTCGCCCCAGTGGCCGGCCACGATCTGCAGGTCGGGGTGGCGGTCGAACACTCCTGAGAAGATCATGCGCAGGTACTGCACGCCCAGGTCGTAGTACCAGCCGAGCCCGGCTGTCGCCAGCCCCATGCCGGCCGCCCCGAGGCCGGAGTAGTAGGCGGCGACGACGGTTCGGGTGGGCGTCTGCGGGTGGAAGTGCAGCGGCACGCGTAGGCGTTCCGCCGCCGCGTAGAGGTCGTCAAAGGCGGGGTGGTCGGCCAGGTCCTCGCCGGTGCGTCCGTACAGCATCGCGCCCCGCAGACCCAGCTTGGTGACCGCGTACTCCAACTCGTGGACGGCTGCGACGGGGTCCGGGGTGGGGACGGCCGCCCACGCCTGGAAGCGGTCCGGGTGTTCTGCAACCGCGGCGGCCAGTTGTTCGTTGGCCTCGCGCGCGACCGCGACGGAGTCCGCGGGCCTGAGGTTCTGCACGCCGGGTGAGTTGAGGGACAGCACGGCGACGTCGACGCCCTGGTTGTCCATGTCGGCGATGCGTTCCTCGCCGAGGCTGCGCAGCCGACGGGCAAAGGGGTCGTCTCCGTAGCCCAGGTGCGGGTTCGTCGGGATGCCGCCCCTGACCCATCCCTCCAGGTTGGCGGGGAGTGCGACGTGCTCTTCGAGAGCGACGATCCTGATTCTGCCTGACATGTGGTGCCGTCCTTCCCGGGTGGCGGCACCACCGCCCAGCCCGTCATAATGTTTCCGTTGAAAACGATGGAACCGTATCAGTGGTCCTAACGCTGAATCAACACATCTGTTATCGTTGCTAACGTGAGGAAGGTCGACACCAGCTCCGGGCGCGACGTGGTCCGCGCCAAGATCGTCGAAGCCGCTGCGCAACTGCTCAGCGAGGGCGGCGCACGGGCCGTCACGACCCGGGCCGTCGCGGAGCGGGCGGGCGTGCAGGCACCCACGATCTATCGCCTCTTCGGCGACAAGGACGGCCTGGTCGAAGCGGTCGCCGAGTCGGTCATGCGGGACTACGCCTCCGCGAAGGCCGCCGACCTCGACGACGACCTGGACCCCGTCGGCGCGCTCCGCGCGGCCTGGCAGCGGCACATCGACTTCGGGCTGTCGAACCCCGAGCTGTACGTGATGCTGAGCGTCCACCCGAACGCGGACCCCTCCCCGGCGACCATCGACGGCATCCAGGTCCTGCGTCGGCACGTCGCCCGGATGGCCTCCGCAGGGCTCCTCGTCGTCAGCGAACGGCGAGCAGTCGACATGATCCACGCGACCGGCAGCGGGACGGTCCTCGCGCTCCTCGCCCAATCCTCCGATGTTCGCGACCATGGCCTCGCCGATGTCGTCTTCGGCGCCGTGCTCGCGGCGATCAGCGACCTCCGTCCCGCTGGCGTTGACCCCCGGCAGGACACGCTGGCGGCCCTGGTCCGGATCGGTGCGGTCGTCGGCGACCTCACCCCGCTCACCGCCCAGGAACGCGGGCTGCTGACCGAGTGGATCGAACGCTGCATACGGGCGTTCGAAGCATCCACCGCGACGTGAGCCCGCGGCAGGGCCTCGCGCGGAACCTCCCCGGGTGCCGTCGCTGAGGTGCTCCAGGGGCCGACTGACGTGCCCACCCGCAGCCGCCAGCTTCCCGCCCTCGCGGTCCGCGGGCATCTCCGGTCAGTCGTGCGCCTCGGCGTGGTGGGCGGCGAGCACGTCCGCGCCGAAGTCGCTGGCCGGGCGGCGCAGCACGGTGTGGGCGTGGTTGCCGTCGTCGGCGGTGTTGTCGTACTCGATCAGCAGGTCGTCGCCCTGCACCCGGTAGTAGTGGCGCTGCCCGGGCCCGGTGGGACCGGCCCAGGCGAAGTGCAGCGCCCCGCCGGCGAGCCGGCGGGCCTCCCGGGCGGCGAGCTGCGGCGGCAGCCGGTCCAGGTACACGGCGACGAGCTGGTCGAGCAGGGCCCGGCCGGTGGGGCCGAGCCGGTCGGCGGCCACCCCCAGCGGCGCGATCTGCCCGGCGACGCGCGGGCGGGTGGCGCTGACGATGTCGGCGGGCGCCTCGTCGGCGACGATCGCCGCCGCCCGTCCCGCCGGGCCGATGGCGTCGAGCAGGGCCCGGCCCAGGTCCTCCTCGACCCCGAGCGGCCGGGACACCGGGTGCCCGGCGTGCCGGACGGCGGCCGGGTTCGCGCCGAGGAAGACGGGGGCGGGGGAGACCCGGTCGTCGACCACGGTCATGCTCACCGACAGGTGGTGCCCCTCGAACCGCCAGGCCCACCGGTCGTCGCGGCCCGGGTCGCCGAAGACCGCCACCCAGTAGTCGCCGCTGTGCCGCCCGCGCCGCCAGCCCTCGGCCCGGTCGAGCACCTCCTCCAGCGCCACCACGGCCATCGCCTGCGCGTACGCCGCGGGGCTCAGCGCCGTGGCCAGCAGCCGGTGCGCGGCCTTGCGGCCCGCCCGGTCCAGGTCGGCCAGGCAGACCCCGGGGCGCGGCCGGGGACGGTACTCCAGCCACCGTCGGGCCGCGTCGTCGTCGAACCGGTGGCTGGCGCGGTCCCGCGCCGGCCCGTCCAACGCGCCGAGCAACGCGGCGCCGGCCGCGCGCATCTGTCGGGGCAGGGGATCGTCCACCGACCCTGTATACCCCGGCGGCGCGCGGTCAGGGTGCCGCGGGCGGGGTCGGCGCGCCGCCTGGTAGCTTGCCGGGCCGGTGCGGGAGGGGCGATGGGCGACGACAGGGTGTACGTGGGCAGGGCGGACGTGGACGGCCCCCGGGAGGGCGGCTGGCTGCTGGGGCACTTCATGCCGGCGGGCGATCCGCGGCACAGCGGCGACGTGGAGGTGAAGTGGGGCGTGCACGCGGCGGGGGAGGCCCGCTCCCGGTGGGCCACCGGCGAACGGCGCACGGCGCTGCTGGTGCTGGTCAGCGGCGGCCGCTTCCGGGTCGAGCTGCCGGATCGCACGGTGCTGCTCGCCGAGCCGGGTGACTACGTGGTGTGGGGGCGGGGCGTGGACCACTCCTGGTACGCCGAGCGCGAGTCGGTGCTGCTGACGGTGCGCTGGCCGTCGGTGCCGGGCTACCGGGTGGCCCCGCCGGTGCGCCGCTGAGCCGTGCGCGGGTCCACCGGTCGCCTCCCAGCATGTGGTATTACCTACTAAACCTATAGGCTTTACCTTCTATGCTGTCCGGGCACGCTCCGCCCGATCCCGTGAGGTCCGCATGGTAGTCAGCCGCCGTCCCGAGTCCGACCTGCTCGCCGTCGCCGCCCGGTGGGCGGCCGACCCGGCCGGCTGGCCGGTGCCGCTGCGCTTCGACCCCACACAGCGCTGGTACGCGCGCCTCGCGGCCGCCGCCGACCACGAGGTCTGGGCGCTGAGCTGGCTCCCCGGCCAGGGCACCGACCTGCACGACCACGGCGGCTCCTCCGGGGCCTTCCTGGTCGTGGACGGCGTCCTCACCGAGGAGACCGTCAGCGGCGGACGGCTGCGCCCGCACCGCCTCGCCGCCGGCGCCGGCCGCCGCTTCGGCGTCCGCCACGTGCACGTGGTCACCAACCGCGGCGACCAACCGGCGGTGAGTGTGCACGTCTACCGCCCCGCGCTGACCCGGATGACCCGCTACCGCCTCGTCGACGGCCGGCTGCGGGCGGCCGAGGTCGCCGAGGCCGGCGTCGCGTGGTGACACCCTTGACGGCGTCCCCGGCTCCGACGACCCCGACGACCCCGACCGGGCGGACGACCGCCCGGCGTCCCTGGAAGGACCCGACAATGCCGCACCACCCCGCCCCCGCCCAGGGCTGTCCCCTTCCCGTGCCGCCCCCCGGCTCCCGGGGCATCGACGAGATCCTCGCCGAGGCGCGCACCCGGCTGCGGCGGCTCGACCCCGAGCAGGCGCACCTGGCGTGCCGGGAGGGCGCGCTGCTGGTCGACATCCGGCCGGCCGCGCAACGCGCCGCGCACGGCACGGTGCCCGGCGCCCTGGCGATCGAGCGCAACGTCCTCGAATGGCGCTTCGACCCCCGGTGCGCGGCCCGGCTGCCCCAGGCCGTCGGCTACGACGTGCCCGTGGTGGTGCTGTGCCAGGAGGGCTACACCTCCTCGCTCGCCGCCGCCGCGCTCCAGGACATCGGCCTGCGCCGCGCCACCGACGTCGTCGGCGGCTTCGCCGCCTGGCGCATCGCCGGCCTGCCCACGCTCGGCCCCACGCCCCCGCCCCGTTCCCCGTCCGTCGCGCCGCCGGTGACCGCCGGCCGGGCGCACCACTGACCGCCGCGCCCCACCGGACGCGGCGGCCGGCCCCGCCATCCCAGGAGGCACCATGTCCGCCGTCGCCATCTCCTCGCGCCCCCACCCGCCCGGCCGGGCCGACCGGGCCCCCCAGTACCGCGCCGACCGCGCGCCCGCGGGCCGGGTCGACCGGGTCCCGCCGCCGGGACACGCCCGGTCCGTACCGACACTGACCGTCACCGTCGAGCTCGCCCCCGGCCAGCTGACGCCGCGCCTCG